>JBBTFY010000108.1:0-11870 GCA_038041635.1 Pseudomonadota bacterium | reverse complement strand
GACCACAGCGCGGATGATGGCAATGGATTCGCGGTTGCCCTTAAGCGCGCCTTGGACAAAGCTGCGATCAACCTTGATTGTCGCAAATTGCCCCATGCGCAGATAGCCGAGCGAGGAATAGCCGGTGCCAAAATCGTCGAGCACCAGCTTGACGCCGAGCGCGCGGACCTGATCGAGCGTCGCCATTGCGCCCGACACTTCGCGCAGGAAGACGCTTTCAGTCACCTCAATCTCAAGCCGCGACGGCGTTAGGCCGCTGTGCGACAAGGCTTTGACAACCGCGCCGATAAATCCTGGGGACGAGAGTTGTTCGGCCGACACATTGACCGCAACCTTGGTGGATTCGGGCCAGTTGACGGCTTCGCGGCACGCGCTTTGCAATACCCATTCGCCAATCGGGCCGATCAGGCGTGTATCCTCGGCGACCGGGATGAACTTGACCGGAGAGACGTTGCCGAGTTTTTTGTTGGTCCAGCGCAGCAACGCTTCAAACCCGTCAATCTGCCCATCGGCGCTGACAACGGGCTGGTAATGGACCTCAAACTCATTTTTATTGAGCGCAGCGCGCAGTTCAATTTCAATGTCGCGCCGTTCGCGTGCCTGATCGTGCAGGCTCGGCTCATAGCTGTTGATAACGCCGCCGCCCTTGTCCTTTGACCGATAGAGCGCAAGGTCGGCATTGCGGGTCAAGGCTTCGACGGTTGCTCCGTCGCGCGGGCCGATGGCATAGCCAAGGCTGGCGCCAACATAGAGCGTATGATGGTCGATTTCATAGGGGCGCGAAATAATCTCGATGATGCGGTGACCAAGGCGCTCTACAGTCTCAATGCTGTCAATTTCGCGCATGACCACGCCAAATTCGTCACCACCAAGCCGACCGCCGATGACATTGTCGCCGCATAATTGGCTGAGCCGCGCCGAAACCTGCGCTAGCAAACGGTCGCCAATGGGGTGGCCCAGCGTATCATTGACGGCTTTGAACCGATCAAGGTCAATCATCAAAAAGGCACAGCGCCTGCGCCAAGCTGCCGCTTGTTCGAGCGCACCAGCCAATGTCTCATTGAGGTAAAGTCGGTTGGGCAGTCCGGTCAATGCATCAAAGCGAGCGAGATGGGCAATTCGGTCCGCAGATGTGCGTTGCTCCGTTACATCCGAACCGACACCGCGAAAGCCCGTGAAATTACCTGCCGTATCAAAATTGGGTGATGCGGAAATCTCCCACCAACGCTGGCCAGCGGAATGGTTGAACGGGACGTGTAGCCCCGAAAAACTCTCGCGGCGGTTAAGGCGGTTGGCGAGTTCGTGCAGCGATTGGTCAAGGTTGCCTTTGTCCCAATTGTCCCCAGCCAGCAATTGCAGAAAACCTGCCCCTTCGAGCGTTTCGGACTCTTGCCCTGCGGCATGGGCAAAGCGCGGTGATGGCCGCGATATGCGGCGGTTACCATCAACCTGCCACAACCAGTCAGCCGAGGTATCTTCATATTCGCGCAGCAACAGGCTAACGGTTTCGCCATGCTCTTCGGCTTTGCGTCCAATCACGGCAAAGTGGATAAAATCGCGCCCGGCGGTCAACAGCGTCACAATGGTGATGGCGGTGAATAACAGCGCGCTGACTGCGCCGGGCCAATTTCCTGTGGCAGCGAGCGCGGCAGCGGAAATTAGGCCGACCAGCGGCATCGTCGCACAGAACATGATCGGAATGGCAGCGGAACTATAGCCATAAAGCGCCATCATTGCGATGATGATGAGCCAAGCATTGCTTGCCGCCTGCTGATCACCGTTCCACGCGAACAAGAACATTGGCGCGGCCAAAATTGTACCGGTCATGGTGCCAAGCACGATTTCACGCGTTACAAAACCCGGCGCCGCATGAATCCAGCCCGTGCGGCGGCTGTCAGCCATGATGAAACGGACGGCCAAAATGCACAGAACACCGCCGCCATAAACACCAAGCAGCCACAGCGGCTGTGCGCCTAAGTTGTCGGCGATGATGCCCAATGCACCCAGCAGCATTGCCCCCAGTTGGATCGAGGTCGAGCGCCACGTCTGTTCGCTTTGCTTGCTGCGCAGTTCGGTCAGATCCATAGATGGCAAATTGCCGCCGAACACAACGGTCCGCAGCGGGATGACCAATTTGTCGCTATGATTCGATTTGTGCACGCTCATAAGGTCGATTAGGCCTGAAGGCGTTAGTTTTTGGTTATTTTTCCACTGGGAAAGTCAGCTTTCCCGAGTTTTGTACATACTGTCCGTTGACCTGCATCACGCCGCCAGATCATAGGGCACGATTTCCCCTGTCAGATAGAGCGTGCGCGCTTTTGATCGGCTGAGCTTGCCCGAACTGGTGCGCGGCAGCGTGCGCGGCGGCACCAGTTCGATGATACAGTTCATTCCGGTGATGGACCGCACCCGTTCACGGATTTCTTCGCGCAGGCGTTGACGCTCTGCCTCGTCGCTGGTTCGGCACTGGACGAGCACGGCAGGCGTTTCTTCGCCACCCGGTGTGGTGATGGCAAAGGCGGCAATGTCGCCCGATTTGAACCCCGGCAATTGCTCGACCGCCCATTCAATATCCTGTGGCCAATGGTTCTTGCCATTGATGATAATCATGTCCTTGGCGCGGCCAACGATATAGATATAACCCTTTGATAAATAACCCATATCACCGGTGTCGAGCCAGCCATCGGCCATGCACGCATCGGTTGCCCCCTGATCACGGAAATAGCCGGCCATCAACGACGGGCCAGTGCACCAAACCTTGCCAATTTGGCCGTCGGGAAGCGGCGTGCCGTCCTCCTCGCGCACCTCTATCACCATGTCGCGTGCGGCCTTGCCGCAGTTGACGATGGCGCGGTAACGGGTGGGGCGGTTTTCGCGCGTGGTGCCGCCCGACAGCTGTGTTTCTTCGACCAGTTCGACGACAATCCCTTCGCCCGGTGGCATGATCGAGACTGCAAGTGTTGCTTCGGCAAGGCCGTAGCTTGGCAAAAAAGCGTTAGCGCGAAAGCCTGCGTCGGCAAAAGTGTCGATGAAACGCTGCATCACGTCGGGGCGGATCATGTCCGCACCATTGCCCGCGACCCGCCAGCGCGACAGGTCGAAACGGTCCGATGCGTGGGTCTGGCTCGATACGCGGCGCGCGCATATTTCATAGCCAAAAGTCGGGGAGTAAGAGAGCGTATTTTGTTTGTTACGGCTAATCAGATCGAGCCAAGCCAGTGGACGTCGTGCAAAATCTTCGGTTTTAAGATAATCGACCGACACTTGATTGGCGACGGGGGAGAGCAGGCACCCGACCAGCCCCATGTCGTGATACCATGGCAACCACGAAATGGCACGGTCGCCATCGGTGATGTGCATCCCGTGCGAATGTGCTGCAAGATTGTTGAGCAAGGCATGATGCGTCACCGCCACACCGTGCGGAAAACGCGTCGATCCGCTGCTATATTGCAGATAGGCGATGTCGCTGCTGGCGGCGGCGGGCAGAGCGGTTTTGGTGACAGGCTTTGCTAAAAATACATCCCATGCAATGCCTTCTGCGCCCTGTCGCGTGGCGGCCTCTGTCCCCATCTCCGCAATTTCAGGCGGGTAGAATAATATGCACGGGTCGCTGCTCGCCAACTGGACGGAGAGTTGTTCGACATAGGCGCTACGCCCGCCAAAGCTGGTGGGGAGTGGCAGCGGCACCGGCCACGCACCTGCATAAATGGCGCCGAAAAACAGGGTTGCAAATTCGGCGCTGGTTTCCGCAACCAACGCAATGCGGTCCTGCGGTTTGATGCCATGCGCGATCATGCGATATGCGGCGGCGAGCGCGTCTTGGCGCAGTTCCGCATAGGTGTAAGCGCGGGACAATTTGCCGCGCGGGTCATGGAAATTGAGGCCGCGCTGGCCCAATGCTGCATAGTCTAGCGCATCGCCGAGCGTCGCAAAATCAGCGTAGCGGCGTGCCAAATCATCGTCGGTGGGTGTCCCGACGGGGGTGATTACGCTGTCTGTTGTCGGCTCTGCGACCATCGTGTCGATCGGTTCGGGCACAGTTGCGCTTCCTTTTATATCTCTCTTGGTATCAACCCGCCAATCCCACCAAAATTGGTTGGTTGGCTGTACCATGCCCCCCTCCCCTAGGTCGGCACCAATGGACCACTATATCGGTGCGAAGCCGATAGTGCCAGTGGCATTCAAATATGCGCGTGACTATGGCATGAGTGAGGCACGATGCGCATGCAACCGTCATTTATCCCTTATGAGTTCAATGAGAGCCGCGAAGCTTGTGGCCATATTTCGTCTATTCCGACTTTGTCGTGACCATGAGCAAATTGTCCGAGAACAGGCGCCCTTTAAGCAGACCGAAAGAAAATGATTGCCCGCTATGCCTAGGCATTTTTGGAATCCCGCCTACATTTGTGTAGGAGAAAATGGGCGGAGCCAAGCCGCATTCATAGCAAATTCGAACAAGGTCGAGCCGAAGAAGTGCGGTAATATGCGCTGGGTAACTGGTTCCTAGGAAAGCAGCAAAATGCCCGCCAGCGACCAAAGCAGCATATGATCGGATACTCTCCTGATTAGGTGTGGTGAGGATGAGTGTCCCACCGGGTTTTAGGGCGGCGACTATTCTTCGCATCGTCAGCCTTGGGTTTTCGAGATGTTCAATAACTTCAATGCAGGTAATGAAATCAAATAGTTGACCGCCTACGAATTCTTCGTTGAGGTCGGTTTGAATCCAGCCATCGTGCTGTGATATGTTAGCTGGCCGTGGCAAATAATCGGCCCCTGTGAGTGCCACATCGGGGTAACGTTCACGTAATAATGCTAGAAAATCGCCCTTGCCTGCGCCAAAATCAAGGAGGGTAGAGCATGTGCCGATGGTTCCCAAAACATCTAATACTCGCAATTTTATGGCTTCATCACTGCTCCCCCCAGCTGCTTCCACGGCTGCGGCGCGAAACGCATGTAAGTCTTTCATATCAAACCCTTTAGATGTTTTGTATTGTGGCCGTGATCCATTAATCACGCGGACTGAGACGGAAGCCACTTAGTCAACACTGCCTAGTTACGCTAGCCGCATTCAAATATGCGCGTGACTATGGCATGAGTGAGGCACAATGAAAAAACCGCGCAAACCCTATGAACCACGACAGCCGCGCCCGTTGAGTGCGGGGCAATTGTCCGATCTAGCGCTATTCTATGTCAGCCGATTTGCCACGACACGGGCCAAATTGATCCGCTACCTGACACGAAAATTGGCGACACGTGGCTGGGCTGAGGAGGGCATATTGCCCGATGTTGCGGCCATTGCCGATAATCTGGTTGCGCTGGAATATATAGATGATGCAGTGTTTGCCGAGGCGAAAGCGCGCGGACTGGGTCGGCGTGGCTATGGTGCGCGGCGTGTCGAGCAAAGCCTGCGCGCCGATGGCGTAGGAGATGCCGACCGCGCCGATGCCATCGAGCAGAGCGGGCAGGGCAAAACTGCCGCTGCGCTGCGCTATGCCGAACGTCGGCGCTGGGGTCCTTATGCGGCCGAGCAGGCTGTGGACCCAGCGGTGCGACAAAAGATGTTGGCCGCGTTCATGCGTGCGGGCCATGACTTTGCAACGGCGCGAATGGTTATCGCCCTTGCGCCGGGCAGCGATGTCAGCGATTTAGGCGATGAGGAATGAGGTGAGATGATGCCGAGACGGCGATTGCGTGCCATGGGGGTGATATGCGCTGCGGCAATGCTCGGGCTTGCTGCGTGCAGCGGTGCGTCTGCGCCGACATCTGGCGCGCGCCATGCCGAATCGGGCCTGCAAACCGTTCCGCTCTCAATTACCAACGGCACGCGCGTCCATGCTTTCACCGTCGAGGTCGCGGCGAGCGAGGACGAGCAGGCGCGCGGGCTGATGTATCGCACCAGTATGGCACCCGATGCCGGGATGGTGTTTCCATTTTCTCCGCCACGTTTTGCATCCTTTTGGATGAAAAATACGCTGATTCCGCTCGATATGCTGTTCGTTCGAGCGGATGGCTCGATTGACCGGATCGCCGAAAATACTATTCCCGAATCGCTCGAGCCTGTGGGCAGCGGCGGCGAAGTGATTGCCGTCCTCGAACTGGCTGGTGGGACGGCGGCGCGGCTGGGTATCGACGAAAACGCGGTCGTGCGATGGCAAGGCGATGCAATCAGGCCTTAGAAGGCTGCCCAATCCGCTTGCTCCCACGGCGTGCTGACGGTAAGCGGCGGGCATGGGATTATTAGGCAAAATATTCACTTGGTGGGATGGCGCGACCATCGGCACCTTGCTGTCCAGCGCAATCTATGGGCGCAAAGTTGGCGAGGATGCACTCGGCAACCGCTATTTCGAGAGCAAGAGCGGCGCAAAACGCTGGGTGCTTTACAATGGCGCGAACGATGCCAGCCGCGTTGATCCCAATTGGCATGGCTGGTTGCACCACAGCTATGACGGCTTGCCCAATGCGGTGTTGCCCCCTGCGCGTGACTGGCAGACAGGATCTGCGGGCAATATGACCGGAACCCCAGCGGCCTACCGCCCCGCAGGCGCGCTGGGCCACGGCGAAAAACGCGCAAGTGCGAGCGGCGATTACCAACCATGGGCACCCGACGCCTGATGATGGCTGGCACGCCCAATGGCGCACGCCGCGCGGCGATATTGACGCTATTGCCAGTGCTTGTTGGCGGATTGGCGGCCTGTAACCGCACCTCTGATCAACAACCTGCTCCGCCCGATGATAATCGCCCCATTGCCAAAATGCGCGCAACTGCCGCTGGTGCCGACGATATATATGCGGGCGTGACGGTGATGGAGCAACGCGTTGCGGTGCTCGGTCTGCTCAACAAACGTAACGGCCTGGTCCGCGACATCACGCTAAAGCCCGGCGAGAGCATCCGCATCGGCCGCGCGGTTGTCCGCGTTCGGGCGTGTGAGCGCACCGCGCAGTGGGAGATGCCACAGGAAACCGGCGCATTCGTGCAACTGATTGTGCTTGACCATGGTAGCGAACGTTGGCGGCGTGCCTTTTCGGGCTGGCTGTTCAAGGACAGGCCCGACCGCAACATCATTCAGCACCCGATTTATGACGTGTTCGTCAGAAGCTGTACGATGACATGGCCCGGTGAAATTGCTGTGCCGGATACGGCCGCTGCACCAGCTACCCCGCGAGCCCCTGCCAATACGACATCGAGCGCACCCCAGTCATCCGCGCCCGCCTCTGGCGATGCAGCGGCACCAGCCCCGACGCCACCACCCGCCGCTGCCGCAACGCCAGCAGTAGATACCGCGCGATAGAGCAGTTTGAGATAGTCGGCCTGCTTCATTTCCTGCGCGCCCAGTGAAGCCAGATGCTCTGTTTGAAATTGGCAATCGAGCAGGGTGAAACCGCCAACGCGAAGCCGCGCGACCAGCCATGCCAGCGCCACCTTTGATGCGTCTCGCTGACGCGAAAACATCGATTCGCCAAAAAATGCGTGACCCAGCGACACGCCATATAACCCGCCAACCAACGTATCGCTGTCCCAGCATTCGACCGAATGAGCGTGCCCGCGTGCAAATAGCGCGGCGTAGCTCGCCTCTATCGGTGCGTTAATCCACGTGCCTTCGCGTCCGTCGCTTGGCGCTGCACAGGCACGAACGACTTCGGCAAAAGCGGTGTCGGTGGTAACGCGGAAACGCCCTTGCCGCAAAGCTTTGGCAAGCGACTTGGATAGATGAAAAGCATCGAGCGGCAGGATGGCGCGTTGTTGCGGTTCGACCCAATAGATTTCGCTAGTCTCGCGGCTGTCGGCCATCGGGAAAATGCCGCTGGCATAGGCGCTGAGCAGCCGTTCGGGCGCGATGGGTTCGGGGGAAGGCTCGTTCATTTTTGCGGAGCCAATTGATAGTCATTATCAATAACATTGAGTATAATAATCGCCATAGTCGATAAGTGTGACCCAGTTTTCCTGTTGGCTTTGTGCATCACGCAGGAATAAGGCGAGCATGATAGTTTTTTCAAGCGGCTTCAACGCGCAGCCATAGCAGGAGAGAGACAATGGACCTCAAAGGATCACAAACCGAAGACAATTTGAAGGCCGCTTTTGCCGGCGAAAGTCAGGCCAATCGCCGCTATCTTTATTTCGCGCAGCAGGCCGATGTTGAGGGTCATAATGACGTTGCGTCAGTATTTCGTTCGACTGCAGAGGGTGAAACCGGCCACGCGCACGGCCATCTGGAGTTTCTTC
Organism: Pseudomonadota bacterium; assembly: GCA_038041635.1. Taxonomy (GTDB): domain Bacteria; phylum Pseudomonadota; class Alphaproteobacteria; order Sphingomonadales; family Sphingomonadaceae; genus Sphingopyxis. The sequence goes on along the minus strand of JBBTFY010000108.1, from coordinate 3,649 downwards.
AGGGCGGTGGCGGCGACCCGGCCACCAATATGCCGATTGGCAACACCAAGGATAATCTGGCGTCGGCTATCGCGGGCGAAACCCACGAATATACCGACATGTATCCCGGCATGGCGCGCACCGCGCGGGACGAAGGGTTCGACGAGATCGCCGACTGGTTTGAAACGCTGGCCAAGGCGGAAAAGAGTCATGCTGGCAAGTTCCAGCGCACGCTCGACGAGGTGCTCGCCACCGCGTGATGCCTTAGCTTTACTAGAGGTTGCGCGCCCTTCGGGGCTGCGCACAATGCCCCTGTCCTGCCACAGCCACTCCCCCCGGCTTGGCAGGGCAGGCGGCACACTTCGTATCTTTTGATGAGGACGCACCATGCGCGAAGGAAGCCTAGACGCGCCGACGCGCCACCCGATAGCTTGGGCCGACGAAGCCTTTTACGACGAGGTCGCGCTCGATACCGAGCTGCGCCGCGCGTTCGACATTTGCCATGGTTGCCGCCGCTGCTTCAACCTGTGCGACAGCTTTCCCAAGCTGTTCGACATGGTCGATGCCAGTCCGAACGAGAGCGTCGATGATCTGAATGCGGGCGACATCAAGGCCGTCGTGGACGAATGCACGCTGTGCGACATGTGTTTCATGGTCAAATGCCCCTATGTGCCGCCGCATGAATTTGACCTCGATTTCCCACACCTGATGCTGCGCCACCGTGCGGTTCAGCACCGGGGTGGCGGAACCAGCCTGATTGACCGCGAGCTGGCCAAAACCGACCGTAATGGCAAGTTGGCGACGATTTTGCCCAGCATCGTTAATATGGTGACGGGCGATGGTTCGGTGCTGCGGCCGCTGATGGAGAAGGTGACGGGTATAGACGCCCGCGCGCATTTGCCGGCCTTTGCCGATGTGCCCTTGACGCATATGCAATCCCGCGTGCCGCCGCCCAATCCTGATGGCCCGGCGTTTGGCAAAAAGGTTGCGCTCTATGCAACTTGCTATGGTAATTTCAACGATCAGACGCCGGGCATGGCCGCGATCCGCGTGCTGGCGCATAATGGTGTCGCCGTGCGGATCGAGCACCCCGAATGTTGCGGCATGCCCAAGTTCGAGAATGGCGATTTGTCGGCGGTGGCCAGCGCGGCGGAGCGGATATCGGCGCATTTTGCACCCCTGATTGCGGACGGTTTTGACGTGGTGCCGCTGACCACCAGCTGCGCATTGATGCTCAAGTTCGAATGGCCGTTGCTCCATCCCGGCAATGCGGCCGTGGCGAGCTTGGCCGCCGCGACCTACGATGTGTCGCAATATGTCGTTGCGCTGGCTAAGGAGGTGGGGCTGATGCCCATCAGCGAGCTGCAGGTCAAGATCGGTGTTCATTTCGCCTGTCATGCGCGGGCGCAAAATATGGGGCCAAAGGCTCTGGAGATGCTGCGGCTGATCCCCGGTGCGACGCCAGAGCTGATCGATCGCTGTTCTGGCCATGGTGGCAAATGGGGCATCATGGCCGAAAATTTTGACACCGCCGTCAAAATTGGCCGCCCTGCCGCACGTAATTTGATGAAATCAAACCCCGATTATGTCGTTTCCGAATGCCCATTGGCTGGCCCGCATCTGGGTCAAATCATGGAAATGTCGGGGATGGATAATGTGCCTGACCGCCTTGGCCATCCGATTGAGCTGATGGCCAAGGCTTATGGATTTTAGGATATTCCGACATGCCCCGTGACACACGAACCATCACCCCAGGCGACATCATGCCGCTCGACCAGTTCGAGACGATCCGCGCCGAAAAGCGTCAGGATAACCTCATCCGCAAACGCTTTCGCCGCGTCGCCATCGGCCCGCATGCGACGATCATCTTTGAAAATTGGGACAGTATGTGGTGGCAGGTGCAGGAAATGCTGCGCGTGGAAAAAGGCGGCGAGGCGCAGATTGCCGATGAACTCGCTGCTTACAATCCAATGATTCCGGATGGAGCAGAGTTGACCGCCTGCCTGTTTTTCGAGGTCGATGACCCGGTCAAACGCGCGGCATTCCTGGGCAAGCTCGGCGGGGTCGAGGACCATATCTTTTTGGCGATCGGCGAGCATCGCATAGCAGCGGTGCCAGAGGGCGATACCCCGCGCACCAATGCGGACGGCAAGGCGAGCGCCGTGCACTTCCTGCATTTCCCGTTCACGCCAGACCAGATCGCGGCGTGGCGGTCAGGAGACGGCTCCGCAATGGTCGGCATCGATCACACGGCCTATGGCCATATCGCGATGCTGAATGCCGAATTGCGCAGCGAACTGGCGCGCGATTTTGGGTGAGGGTGAGTAGCAATTAACCGCCCGCCGGAAGCGCTAGGCTGCCGACGTGTGAGGGCGGAGCATGTGTCATTGACATATGATTCATTAGCATATAGGCGAGCGCAATGGCCGCCCTTCACACCGTTGTTGAGCTTACGACCTTTGTGAAGCAGGCCAAGGCGATCATGTCGGATGATGAACGTAGCGCCATCGTTAACACTATCGCCGCCAACCCTGAATGCGGTGTCGCTCTGGGTGGTGGCTTACGCAAGGTCCGCATTGCGCGGGAGGGCGCTGGCAAGAGCGGCGGTTACAGGACTTTGTTCGTCTTTGGCGGTGCGAATGTGCCGCTCTTTCTGGTGACCGTATTTGCCAAGAATGAGAAGGGTAATCTGAGCAAGGCCGAGCTGGCCCATGTTGTACAGTTGGGCAAAACTCTGCTCGCAAGTTATGGAGTGTTATGATGAGCAAGTTTTATGAGGACCTTGTCGAAGGGCTGAACGAAGCGATTGCCTTTTCGCGAGGGGAAAATACCGGCGCACGTGTGCACCATATTCAGGTGCCGGTGATCGATGTCGCCGAGATCAGGGCGCAGACCGGGCTATCACAGAGCGCCTTTGCCAAGAGTATCGGGGTAGCCAAGGGGACTTTGCTCAACTGGGAACATGGCCGCCGCCACCCCACTGGCCCGGCGCAGGTGTTGCTTGCCATGATCGCGCGGAGGCCTTCGGTGGTGGCGGAACTGTTGCGTTAAATTAACCGCCCGCCGGAAGCTGTGAGGCTGCCGACGGGCGATCTTTCCTCCCCAGGAAAGCCTCTATCACCTCAACCCGTTCGCCCTGAGCCTGTCGAAGGGCTGTCTTTGCTTTTTTCGACCCAAGAAAAGGGCAGTGCTTCGACAGCGACCCGTCGGGAGCCAGCACGAACGGTTAATTTTAAAATCAATCAAACCTTACGCCGCGAACTGGTTCATCGTGTTGTCGGCCCCGCCGGCTTTCAGCGCGGCTTCGCCTGCAAAATACTCCTTATGGTCGTCGCCAACGTCGCTGCCCGACATATTCTGGTGCTTGACGCAGGCGATACCCTGACGGATTTCAGCGCGCTGGACGTTCTTGACATAGCCCAGCATCGCTTCGGTACCGAAATATTCGCGCGCCAGATTGTTGGTCGATAGCGCGGCGGTGTGATAAGTCGGCAGCGTGATGAGGTGATGGAAAATCCCCGCCCGCGCCGCCGCATCGCGCTGGAAATCGCGGATGCGGTTGTCCGACTCCACGCTAAGCTCGGTGGCGTCATAATCGACACTCATCAGCTTTGCGCGGTCATAGGCGGTCATGTCGCGGCCCTCGGCTGCCCACATATCATAGACTTGC
>JBBTFY010000107.1:0-18089 GCA_038041635.1 Pseudomonadota bacterium | reverse complement strand
AACCGAGGAGCCTTGCACCGCGATAGTGCTGGGAACCGCTGCGGACGTCGATGCCGCTGTTGCCGCTGCGCGCGCCGCGCTTGCCAGTTTTAGCCAAACGACGCGTGAGGAGCGTGTCGCGCTACTGACCCGCATCGTCGAAGAGATGAAAAAGCGCACAGCTGACCTTGCACAGTCAATGGCCGAGGAAATGGGCGCGCCGGTCAGTTTCGCCGCGATGGCACAGGTCGGCGCAGGGATTGGCGGATTTCTGGGCACTATCGCCGCCCTCAAAGACTTTGCGTTCAGCGAGAAAATGGGTGCCAGCACCATCGTCTATGAACCAATCGGCGTGGTTGGCATGATCACACCGTGGAATTGGCCGCTCAATCAAATAGCGCTCAAAGTTGCACCGGCGCTGGCTGGCGGCAACACCATGGTGCTCAAGCCATCCGAAGAATGCCCGGGCAACGCCGCGATTTTTGCAGAAATAATGGACTCTGCGGGCGTGCCACCGGGCGTTTTCAACCTGGTTCAGGGCGATGGCCCCGGTGTCGGTGCTGCGATTTCGGCGCATCCAGACGTGGAAATGGTCAGCTTCACCGGATCGACGCGCGCGGGCATCCTTGTCGCCAAGTCCGCCGCCGACACGGTCAAGCGCGTCCATCAGGAATTGGGTGGCAAATCACCCAATTTGGTGCTGCCAGATTCCGACCTTGGCACCGTTTTGCCGCCGACGGTGCAGGGTGTGTTGGTCAACAGCGGGCAAAGCTGTATCGCGCCGACGCGGATATTGGTCCATAAGGATCAAGCTGCCGAGGCGGCTGGTTTTATCAAGGCGATGTTCGACCAAACGCCCGTTGGCGACCCCATGAGTGAGGGAATGCACCTTGGCCCCGTGGTCAACAAGGCGCAGTTCGACAAAATCCAAGGGTTGATCCAGTCGGCGATCGACGAGGGGGCGACATTGGAAACCGGTGGCACCGGCCTGCCCGTGAACGTCAACCGTGGCTATTTTGTCAAACAAACCGTTTTTTCCGGCGTCACGCCGGACATGCGTATCGCCAAAGAAGAAGTGTTCGGCCCCGTTGCCACGGTGATGGCCTATGCCGACATCGAAGAAGGCATCGCCATCGCCAACGATACCCAATATGGCCTGTCAGCGGTGATTTCTGGCGACCCGGCCAAGGCCGCCGCCATCGCACCGCGCCTGCGTGCAGGCATGGTCGCGGTCAATAATTGGGGGCCGGCACCCGGCGCACCGTTCGGCGGATACAAGCAATCGGGCAATGGCCGTGAAGGCGGACTGTTTGGCCTCAAGGACTTTATGGAGACCAAGGCGATCAGCGGGATACCGGATTAACACCTTACCCCAACAAAAACACCGCATGTTCGGCGCGGAAATTGGCGGCCGCCGCGCTGGTTTGCTTATCGCCGCTTAAGAACCATGCGCCATCAATGCGAATGCCGCGTGCGCCAAGCAGCGCGCGAAAATCGTCAATCGTCACATGGTGGATGTTGGGGGTTTCATACCACGCCAGCGGTAGCAGCCGCGTCACCGGCATCCGGCCGCCCCACAAAAGCGAGAGCCGCACCCGCCAATGCGCAAAATTGGGAAATGACACAAATGCACGCGTGCCGATGCGCAGCAATTGGTCAAGCAACAAATCGGGCCGCGCCGTCGTCTGCAAAGTCTGACTGAGGACGGCATAGTCGAACGATCCGTCGGGATAATCGCTCAGATCAGCCTCGCAATCGCCTTGGACAACACTGAGCCCCCGCGCCACAGCCGCCGCGACATTGGTGGGATCAAGTTCTAAACCACGCGCATCACAGCCACGCTCGTCACGCAATGCCGCCATCAGGGTGCCATCACCGCACCCGACGTCAAGAATGCGTGAACCCGAGGCGATTTGTGCGGCGATAATCGCCAGATCAGGGCGCAAACCGATCATGTGCCGCTCCTGCCGATGAAGCCCGCCACGACAGCGTCAAGCGCCGGGACATCGAGCAAAAAGGCATCATGGCCAAAGGGGCTGTCGATCTCGACAAAGCTGGTCGGAGCGCCAACCGCGTTGAGGGCGTGGACTATGCGGCGCGATTCCGCCGTCGGATAGAGCCAATCTGAAGAGAAGCTGACGAGGCAGAATCGCACGGCAGCAGAGCCTGCAAAGGCATCGGCCAGCCGCCCGCCATGTTCTTCGGCTAAATCGAAATAGTCCATCGCCCGCGTGATATAGAGGTAGCTATTGGCGTCAAAACGGTCGGTAAACGCCAACCCTTGATGCCGTAAATAGGATTCGACCTGAAAATCCGCGTCAAAACCAAATGTTTTGGCGTCTCTGTTTTGCAATTGCCGCCCGAACTTTGCAGTCAACCCTTCCTCGGACAAATAGGTGATATGCGCCGCCATCCGCGCCACCGCCAGTCCCTTTGCCGGGCCCGGTCCAGCCGGATCATAGTCCCCCTGCGCCCAAGCGGGATCCGCCATAATCGCTTGCCTGCCGACCTCGTGGAAAGCGATATTTTGCGCCGAGTGCCGCGCCGCAGACGCAATCACTAGCGCCCGCGCCACCCGTTCGGGATAATGCGCGGCCCACACCAATGCCTGCATTCCGCCCATAGAGCCGCCAACGACGGCATGAAGCCGATCTATGCCCAAGGCATCGAGCAAAGCCGCCTGTGCGCGCACCATATCGCCGATAGTGATGACGGGAAAACGCATTCCCCACCTCTCGCCGTTCTCACTATCTATGCTGGCGGGGCCAGTAGATCCCATGCAGCTGCCCAAGACATTGGCGCAAATCACGTGAAATCGGTCGGTGTCGATGGGCTTTCCCAGCCCGACCATTCGGTCCCACCACCCCGCCTTGCCCGTGACGGGGTGAGGCCCCGCAAGATAGTGATCGCCGGTGAGCGCGTGACACACCAATATCGCATTATCGCGCGCTGCGTTGAGCACGCCATAGCTTTGATAGGCAATCTGTGCATCGGGCAATGTGCCACCGCCATCGAGCGACAACGGCTGTGACAAACGTAAAAGGAGGGGCGTAGCAGGCATCGAAGGGCGATTTGCGCGCTGGACAGCCCCGCGTCAAACGCTAAACGCTTGGCACATGATTGCACCACAACCAAAATCGTGGGTGATGGGCATTGATGCCTATATCCCCGGCCGCTCCACCGCCAATGACGGCCGCCCGCTGGCAAAACTCAGCGCCAACGAAAACCCGCTGGGGTGCAGCGACCATGCGCGCGCTGCCTTTGTCGCCGCCGATGATCCCAGCCGCTATCCCGACCCGGGATCGAGCGCGTTGCGTGACGCCTTGGCGGCGCATCACGGCCTTGATGCAGCGCAAATCATCTGCGGCACCGGATCGGACGAGCTGCTACATCTGGCGGCGGGCGCCTTTGCCGGACCGGGTGATGAGATCATCTATGTCCGCTATGGCTTTGCGGTTTACGATATTGCGACGCGGCGGGTCGGCGCGGCACCGGTCATCGCACCCGACCGCGACTATGGCACCGATGTTGATGCACTGCTTGGCTGTGTCACCCATCGGACGCGGCTCATATACCTCGCCAACCCCAATAATCCGACCGGAACGCTGGCCAGCGCCGCCGATGTCGCGCGGCTGCACGCGGGGCTGCGCAGCGACATCTTGCTGGTGCTCGACCAAGCGTATAGCGAATATCTAACGCCCGAACAGGATGATGCGGGGCTGGCATTGGCGCAGCGCGCTGACAATGTCTTTGTCACCCGCACCTTTTCCAAAATCTATGGTTTGGCGGGCGAGCGGATTGGCTGGGGCTATGGCCACCCCGCGCTCATCGACGCGATGCACCGCATACGCGCGCCGTTCAACGTGACAACGGCCGGGCAGAAGGCCGCCATCGCTGCGCTGGGCGATCAAGACTTTGTGGCGATGAGCCGTGCGCATAATGACATGTGGCGCGGCTGGCTGGCGCAGCAATTGGGCGCGCTTGGTAATCACGGGGTGCGCATAGTGCCGTCGGCAACCAATTTCCTCCTTGTGCTGTTTGAGGGTGCCGTTACCGCCGGGGCTGCGTATCAAGATTTGATGGATAAAGGGTTTATCGTTCGCTGGTTGCCGGGGCAGGGCTTGGCCGAAGGGCTGCGTATCACCATCGGCACCGAAGCCGAGACACGCGGCGTCGCCGAAGCTTTGCGGCAGATTGTGGCGGGGGAATGAGCGCAACCACGCCATTTTCGAAGATTTCCATCATTGGGCTTGGGCTGATCGGATCCTCGCTGGCGCGGGCCATTGCCGCGACCTGGCCCAACATCAGCGTCACAGGCTATGACGCCAGCAATAAAGTGCGGGCGCGGGCGCGCGGCATAGGGCTTTGCACGCGAATATCCGATGATATTGGTGATTCTGTCGGTGATGCAGATTTCATCGTCTTTGCGGTGCCCGTCGGTGCGACGCACGAAGTGGCCACCAACCTGATTGGCCATGTGCCGCAGGACGCCATCATCTCCGACGTCGGCTCATCCAAGGCCAATGTCGCCGCCATTTTGCGCGGGGCATTTCCCGACCACGCCATTGTCCCCGCCCACCCCGTAGCGGGCACCGAAAGCAGCGGCCCGGACGCCGGCTTTGCCAGCCTGTTCCGTGATCGCTGGTGCATATTGACCCCCGATGCCGAAACACCGCCCAAAGCCACCGCGCGGGTCGGCGCTTTTTGGAGCGGAATCGGTGCGAAGGTCGAGATTATGGATGCGCAGCACCACGACATGGTGCTCGCGATCACCAGCCATTTGCCGCATTTGATTGCTTATACCATCGTCGGCACCGCGTCGGACCTGGAGGGCGTCACCCAAAGCGAAGTCATCAAATATAGCGCGGGTGGCTTTCGCGATTTTACACGGATTGCCGCGTCAGACCCCGTGATGTGGCGCGACGTGTTTTTGAGCAATCGCGACGCGGTGCTCGATATGTTACAGCGCTTTTCCGAAGATTTATCGCAGCTGCAACGCGCCATCCGTTGGGGCGATGGCGACACATTACATGCGCTCTTCACCCGAACACGCGCAGTCCGCCGCTCGATTGTCGAACAGGGTCAGGATGACGCCGCGCCAGATTTTGGTCGCAAGCACGACTAATTATTTTTATTATTCAATGCGTTAATTGCTTTATGCGCCAGCGCTTCTGCTTCATCGCGCGGCAGGCCGGGGGGAATGACCTCGCCAACGCGATAGGTGATGATGCCCGGCAGGCGGATCCAGCCCACCAACCAACCATGCGCGCGCAGCCGCCCGCTATCGACCGCGACCGGCACCGCCGCCATCCCCAGCAGTTTATACACCCCGGCAAAGCCAGAGCGGATCGACGGTGATTGCCCATGCGGCACCCGCGTCCCTTCGGGAAACAGGATAATCGGCCGCCCGGCAGCTATGGTGGCCGCTGCGGCGCGGCGCATGGTCCGAAGCGCGCTGGCCCCAGCCGTTCGTTCAATCGGAATCAGGCCATAACGGGTCGCCAACGGCCCCCAGAAAGGAATCGCAAACAGCTCCTTTTTGGTGAACACCACGGGGCGGTCGAGCAGCAACATGACATCAATGGTTTCAAACATCGCTTCATGTTTAGATACCAGAAAGGCGGCACCGCGCGGCATTTCCCCTTCGACAACAACGCGCTGACCCAATATCCAGCGCGCCGACCCCCTGTTGAGCAGTGCCCAGCTGCGAACAGCCAGCGCGAGGGCGCGCGATGAAAAAAGTGCGCATGGCAGGCCGAGCACCACCACCAGCGCCGAACCGATGAAAAAGACGATGACCCACATAACCGTCCGCGCCGCTGCAATCGCTATACGCACGGCCTATATGCCTAAAAGCGCGCCAAGGCGGCGCAACAATAATTTGTGATATTCGGTCCACAACGTAGCAAAGGACGGTCGCGAAGGCACCGCGTCAACAACGACGGTGATATCGGCAGGCAGGGCGTGCTCCACCTCGAACCGCGCCCGGCGCATGTGCCAGTCGGTTGTAACCAGCCTGATAGATTTATAGCCGCGCCGTCGCGCCCAGCCCGCGACTTCACGGCCATTCCCGCGCGTGTCGGCGGCTTCGCGGCCCAATGCTACGCAACATTCGAACAGCGCAATCGGCCGATGATATTCAGCCGCCAAGTCCGCCGTGCTAACATCGCGCCCTACACCCGAAATCAGCACCCTTTTGGTCTGTCCATCTTGCAATAGATCTAGCGCGCGGTCGATACGGTGCGGCCCGCCCGTGAATACGACAATGCCGTCGGTCCGCCAATCGCCCAGCGGTTGCGGCAAGAACATGGCAAACCACACAAAGCCAAGCAGCCAGATCAAGAGCAAAGCGGAGAGGGTGCGGCGGATCATGGCATCGCCCTTAACGCGCGAATGACGGACAATCGCGCAAAAAATACTGCTATCGCGACAATCAGCGGCGGAAGGAGCAAAATGAAAGCGTAACTGGCCCTGTGGCTACCCGACGCCAGTGTCGCTACGACCAGTTGCAGTTGCCACCCGATGAGCGCGACGAGAAAAACGCCGGCAATGCCGCCTATGCCTGCACCAACCATGGTGTCGCGCGCGATTTGCCGTTGAAAAAGTCGCGCAACCTGCACATCCGTGGCGCCAACAAGATGCAAAATATCAATTGTGGCGCGTTGGCTGCTCAACGCTGCGCGCGCAGACAGCACGGCCACCGCCGCCGCGATGACCATCAAGAGTAAAGCGGCACCAGCAGCAATCCACCCGACCGAAGTCATCAACCCCGCAACCGGCCCTAACCAGTCGGCGTGCGCAATCACCCGCGCCGATGGCGCGACTTCGGCCACCGCTGCGCGCAACCGAGACATCCCTGAATCTGTGCCCGACGAGCGGCCCGATTCCACCAGATCAACGTCAATCAGCGCTGGCAACGGCATACCGGTTTCTATGACTCCATCGCCCAGCCATTGTGATGCCATGGCCCGCAATTCTGTTTCAGGGACCGTGCGCATCGCCGCGACATAAGGCGCGTCACGCAAAACATCGCGCACACGGCGCACATGGTCGCGGCGAACCAGCGGATCGACATCGACCAGCTGAATTGTTGCCCGCCCCGCAATCTGCCCCGACAGGGCATCGGCCGCAGGCGTTAGCCCTATCGCTGCCGCCAATCCCAGCATTGCCAGCATCGTCATTACGGCAACCATCCATGGCAGTGGGCCGCGCATGCCCGCAGACGGCAATATGGGCGGCGGTGGGTCGCCGCCATTGCCGTGCCCATAGTCGTTCATGGTTCAAACCCCATGATCTGACGCGAAGCCGGGGGGTAACGCAGCGCGCCGGTCGGATCTGCAAGCCGCCCCTTGGTCACCCGCATCATTTGCGCGCCGGGAACCCGGTTCATCAGGTGGATGTCGTGGGTGGCGACCACCACTGTGGTTCCTGCGCGGTTAAGTCCTTCAAATAATTGAAGTAATCGCACTGCCATGTCGGGATCGACATTCCCCGTCGGCTCATCCGCCACCAGCAATTGCGGGCGTGCAATCACCGCGCGGGCAATCGCGACGCGTTGCTGTTCGCCGCCCGATAGCGTCGAAGGCAGGGCATGTTGCCGCGCCGACAAATTGACCCAGTCGAGCATTTCATTGACCGGCCCCGCTAGATCACGCTCCGACACGCCCGATATGCGCAACGGAAGCGCCACATTGTCATAGGCCGACATATGATCAACCAGCCTGAAATCCTGAAAGACAACGCCAATCCGGCGGCGAAAGCCCGGCAGACGCCGCCGTTCGAGCGTTACCATGTCTTCGCCAAACAGGCTGATTTGCCCGCGACTGGGGCGGTGCGCCAGATAAAGCAGTTTCAGCAGTGACGTCTTGCCAGCCCCCGAAGGCCCGGCGATAAAATAAAAAGCGCCGCGCGCCAGAGTGAAGCTGATGTCCGACAGCGTTTCCGCCCCCACACCATAGCGCAAACCGACATTGTCGAACCGCACGATTTCGTTGCTGTTCGGTCGCAAAATCGCTGTCACTGATCGGTCCTGTGTTCGTGCGCCAGCCCAGCCAATAGGGGCAGCAAAATCTGTTGCCCCTATTCGCGGCCCGATGCAATGCTTGCATGCAATCAAGGATGCGTGTTTAGGAAGTAAAGGGGCTGGATCTGCGCATCGCATAGTCATGGCTTGAGCCAGAAAGCGGCGTGTCAAGAAGTGAGTGAGCGAGAATAGTGGTGCTATTTGCCGAACGAACGACGATGACATGGCGCTTTCTGGACAAGCCCCCCTCTTGTGATTTGTGGGGGTGGCGCGATGCGGGCGAACTGTATTGTCAATCGGCTTGCCCGGGATGGACACCCGCCCTTCGCCGTTTTCCTCACATTGCATCCCGCATCGCAGACACCATGGCTCATGCGATGCGCAGGTCCAGTCCCTCGTCATGATCCTGAGTTGCCCCGCCTGCCACACACGCTATGTCGTGCCCGATACAGCGATCGGGGCGACGGGCCGTTCGGTGCGCTGCGCCAGTTGCGGACATAAGTGGTTCCAGCCGCCCGGCAATGCGCCATTGGCAGTTGATGAGCCTGCGCCCGCGCGCGCTGTCATCGCGCCTGCGCCTTTTGTGGACGCACCTCTTGCGGAAACCACGCCGCCACGCCCCGAAACCCCCGAACCAGCCCAAGTTGATGCACCGCCGGCTGCTGTAAGCCCGCCGCTATCCCCGCCGCCTTTTGGTCCGGGGTCGAAACAAGGTTCGCGCAGCCGACGCAACCCTGCGCGACGGTGGACGATGCTGGCCGTCGGTTTTGCCGTTGCCGTTGTTGCCAGCGCAGGGGCCATGGCCTGGTTCGGCGTTCCCACATGGGCCGAGAATCTTCTCGTCATCCGCCCCGCCGATGAGCCAGATCTGGTCATCGAATTACCCGTTGAAGCACAGGATCACCGCACATTATCCAATGGCACAATTTATTTTGCCGCCAATGGCAGCATCATCAACCCGACCGACCAGCCACAACGCGTGCCGCCGATCAGGGCCGAATTGCGCGATTCGCAAGGGACCATTGTTTATGAATGGATTATCCCGCCGCCCGTCGACGTGCTGCCCCCCGGCGAACGGCGCAACTTCAGCGAGGCGCGCACCGATATTCCGCGCCGCGCCGTGACATTGACCGCAAGCTGGGCCCAGCCACGTTAAAATGTCGCGCACGGCAAGGCGGCGTGGAACACCGCTTGCGCCGCCCGAACGGCTTTGCTAAGCGCGCCCCCTTGCTGAGCGAAACACAGCCGATCAGCAATTCCCTGTCTGCGGCCATGGCGGAATTGGTAGACGCGCAACGTTGAGGTCGTTGTGGGCGAAAGCCCGTGGAAGTTCGAGTCTTCTTGGCCGCACCAGGGAAATATATTGCGGCTAATCCCTTGCCCCATGCCCATCGCCCTCGGTTGTTGGCGGCGGACCGCGCGCAAGGTTGGACCGCGCATTGACCGACAGCGGTCCCATCCGCACCCGTTGATTGGCACGGTTCAACTCTATTTCCGCCAGCCGCGAATCGACCTCGATCGCCTGCGCTGAAAGCGCCGCGACACGCAATGTATATTTGCCATATGGCACTGATTCAAAAAGGAAAAACCCGTCAAAATCGGTTCGTGTGCGCGCCCGCACTGCGCCTGCGCGGTCAACCAGTTCCAGATCAACCCCTTCGATGCCATTGCCGCCATCGCGCTGTAATATGCCGTCCACTTCGCCCGCAGACACCAGCGGCAGCATCACATGCGTGGCGACACCGGGGCGCGGCGTTACAACGATTCCGGACAGAGCAGGGCGTATCAACGGGTTGGGTATGGACGATTCGTCAATGCCGATCAAAACGGGGCGAAACGGCGTCAACGAATCAACGATGGCCTGTCCATCATTATCGGTCGGGGTGTCGGCGGTGGCGTTGCCAGCGGTAATGACAATGCCCCCTGCCAATTCTTCGCCTGCCTGCCGCCGCCCGTCGCCATTATCGTCCATGAACACGGTAGCCAGCGCCTGTCCTTGGGCAGCAATGCGGTCGCGGGAAAAGCGGATGCCGCCGCCACGCGGGTCTGGCCCAAAACCAAAGGCGAGGCTGAGCCCGCCCGCCACCGAACCGTCGCTCGCGGCTTCGGCAAAGGCGGACAGTGCAAGCCTGTCAAATCGCCGCGTGTAACCGACGCCGGCCCGCGCGCGCCGTGCGCCCGATTGATACCCTGCCTCTACACGCCAATCGGTGCGCTCTGACTGCGCCCATTCGGCGACGGCGGCCACATCGCTCGTTGCCGACGGGCCAGCAATCCCGACACGTGCTTCGCCGCGCACCCGCACACGCCCGAACCGCGCATTGGCAAGCAGTGTCGCAGAAATATCATCCGAAACAGGCGCAAAGCCGCGCGGGGTCGTGGCATGCGACCAATCAACCTGCCCTGTCAGGGAAAGGTTGCGGAAATTGGCCGATGCCCGGCCGGTGGTTTCGATACGGTTCTGACCATCGCGGCGCTGGCGATAGCGTGCCTCGACATGCACGGGCAATGTTGTGCCGCCCAACCGCAGATTATGATCGAAAGACAGACTATGCAGCCCGGTAACGCCCCGGCCAACACGGTCTGAACGATAGCCGCCGCGTGCCACAACCGATTCAAGCTGGAAATAGCTGGTGCCCAACTGCCCGACCCACAGCAACCGTGCCGCGCGACCACCGCCAGATTGCACGCTGCCCGTGATTTCGGCCAAAGTCGGGCCGATGGAGCGGCGCAGCGATGCTTCGACAATCGAATAGCGCCGATCCTCTATCATCAGGCTGGTCGCCCATGCCCCCAGCGACGTGCGGCGATTAAGCCCGCGCTCTATCCCCACCACGCCGCGCCAGCCACGGCGATAGGGGCGCGGAGCATTGCCGAATAACTCCAGCAAATCATGATCTTCTTGGACTATCCCGGCCCAATAATAGGTTTTTTTCGGTGGAATCGCGTCCATGCCCACGGGGATTGTTCGCACTTCGCGGCGCACCTGCCCCTGCGGTCCGTACAGCACCACCTCGAACCGATTGAGCCCGTAATTCAGACGGACATCGACAAATTCATAGCGCCCATCTGGCCCGGGGGATGCAAAACCCAGCAATTGCCCGTTGCGATACAGTTCGGCGTCCCAGCCGCTGGGCAAATCGCCCCGAAATGTCATCCGGTCAAAACTGTCGGGCAGATCAAGCGGACGATTGGTAACCACCGCGCCGCGACCCGCAACGGGCTGTGACGCGATGGGGCTCGACATGCCGGACACATCGCCAGCTGCGATATGGGTGGCCTGCAATGGCCCCAATAATTGACCGCCCGGGTCGGAGCGATAGGCGCGCAACCGCAGGCTTTGCGGGATTCCGCTATTATCGGACGAGAGTCTGGCGTCGAATGACGCGCCGAGCAGTTCGCCGCTCGCAAAGAGTTCATAGCGCGCCTGTGCGGTCGTTTGGCCGCTGCGCGCATCGCGAATGACCGAGGTTGACGCCACGACATCGACCGAAGGAGTCTGCCACATGGCATAGGGGCGGCGCGCTTGCGGCAGGTCAGCGAGATTGAAACTGGTTTCAGGGCGTGCCGTTTCTGCCCTTTGACGGCGCTGAGCCGCCAATTCAAAGGGTAATTGGGTGTCCGATTCGAGAAACAGCACAGAATTGGCGGTATCCGCGCGAAACCGCACGCCCAGCCATTGGCTGAGCAGGGCCGGATCGACGCACCAGCCCTCTGGCGTGTCAACAATTGCGCCAGCATTCAGCGGCTGGCTGCTGCTGGCCAGCGTCACGCGGCCTGCTTCGCGGTCAATCACCAACGTGCGGCGCTCGTCAAAGGCCCAGCCAGTTGCGCGGCGCAACTGTGTGTCGATGCGGATTGGCAGGTCGAGCGCTAGCACGATGTCGGCCAAATTGACGCAAATATGCGCACCATTGGCATATCCGCGTATGCCATCTCCCACGCGATAGCGCGCGGTGCGCAGCTCAAACAGCCATTGCTCCTCCGCGTCGGGTTGCCACACAGGGGCCGCCTGTTGTGCCCCGGCCATAGATGCGCCAACGCCGCCGGGAACGAGTCCCAGCAGCGCAATGGTGGCCATGAAGGCGGTGAGGCGGTTGCGTAATTTCAACGGCGGGCGGCCCTTTCGGCCCGTCCTTTCCCGTCAACGCTCAGCGAAGAACCGCGCTGACTTCGGCAATCGTGGCACCGCCGCGTGAGCGATCCTCGATATAGCGCACCGTCACTGGACCGTGCAGCGCCGCCGCTTGCTCCGCGCTCAACGGCAATGTCACCACCCGCGCATCACGTTCGGGATAGATGGCGATACCGCGCGCTACCAATATGGGCTGGGCGACGCCTTGACGGCTGACGATGACTTCGCCGTAAACCGACCGATTGCCCGCCCGTGTCAGGTCAAACATCAAGCGATGCTCATCGCCATCGCTTTCCAATCGTGGATTGGCGATGGCGGCGCTCGCCGACAGGCTGCCCTGGCGCACGATGATCGGGATGGTGACGCCGTATATCGGGGTCAGCGCAATCGCCACGCCAGACGCCACCTCGGTCGGTGCAGCGGCGACAGCTATAGCGTCGGGAACCGCGCGAAACAGCATATGCGCGCGATATTCACCATCGGGCAGGTCGGCGGGGGCACGAACCCCGATGCGGATCGTTTGCGGCTGATTGGGCGGCAGGGTCACCCGGCGCGGGCTATACACCAGCATGTCGATCATTGCCCGTTCAGCGGGTGTCGCCAGCTCCGGCACGACCTCTTCAAGGCTGCCATCGGCCTGCATCCGCTTGAGTTCGAGCGAAACGCGATAGGTGGCGGGTGCATCCCCGACATTGTTGAGGACAATTTCCGCGCCGCGCGCGCCATCAAGGATGATGCGAGTCGGTGCGACAAGCAAGTCACCACTGGCCACCGCTGGTGCGGGAGCGAGCAAAAGAGCCGCCGTGATGAATATGGGCGCGCAGAAACGGCGCAAAGCATTCGGTACCATGAAAATCTCCCGCTGGTCGCGGAGACAGGCGGAATGCCATGCCCCCCGGTGGATCAGCGGAAAACCTAGACTGAACATGGTTTCGACTTTGCTAACCATATGGTGATTGGCGCGGTCTGGGTGACAAAAAAGGGCCACCGGACAATGCCGATGACCCCTTTTTAGAGAGATTCTATATCAGGTCAGCTGCACCCGTCCGCCATCGGACAGGCGGGCAGGCTGCTTACTGATAATCGACAGAAACGTTGAACGTCCCAGTGTAAACGCCATCGGCCTGGTTTGCGGCAAGCGACAATGTGCCGCCAACCGTCACCGAACCGGTGCCGGTTGCGCTCAACGCGCCGCCAGCCGAGCTGCGAACCAGCGACGCTGTCATCGTGGTTGCGCCGTTCGACAGTGTCACGCTGTTATCACCGGTGATGGTGACGACAGCATTGTTGGTGCCGGTGATGTTGAAATTAGCAGCCGTCGTCGTGCCTGTGCAGGTCAGGCCCGCACCGCAAGTGCGTGCACCCGCAGTCGAAATGGCGACGGTCGATGCCGCTGCGCCCGACACAATCGTGCCGAAATCAAGGTCCGAAGTGTTTGTTACAGTGATCTGTTGAAGGATGTTTGCACGTGCTGTTGCCGAAGCGGTAACAGGCGCGGCATTGGCTGCACCAGCCGAGAGGGCTGCTGCTGCGAAAAGTGCGCCAGCGAAGGCGCGGTTCATTATCTTGCTCATATGTTCTGGTCCCTTTGTCCGATAGAACGGTGAGGTGGCGTGTCCAGCGACCTCCGCCGTTCACATCGCCATTTAGGAACCAAGCTCTTCCCAATATGCTTCCCGCTATGGTTAAGGGCGCGTTAGTTATTTAATTTCCTTTATTTTCATATAGTTACGAGTTATATTTTTTCTCCGCTCAGCCTCTGGCACAGCATATCGAGTTGTTCCAGATTGCCATAATCGAGTGACAGCGTGCCGCGCATCGCCGCAGTGTGCGTGATTCGCACCGCGATTCCCAACATGTCGGCAAGGTGCGTTTCGAGCGCGGCGATGTCTGCGTCGGGCGTGGCAGCGGCCCGTTGCCGCCGAGCCGGGCCATCTCCTTTTCGTGATGCGCGCACCAATGCCTCTACCTTACGCACCGAATAGCCTTTGGCCACAGCTTTACGCGCCAAAGACAGTGCCTCGTCATGGCCGATAAGCGCGCGGGCGTGACCCATGCCCAATCGGCCGTCTGCGATCATGTCGCGGACAGCCTCGGGCAATTCCAACAGCCGCAGGATATTTGTAACATGGCTGCGCGATTTGCCCGTCATCCGCCCGATGGCGTCGGCGCTGTGCCCCAATCGGTCGCGCAGCCGCGCATAGGCGTCGGCCTCTTCGATTGCGGTCAAATCCTTGCGCTGAATATTTTCAACCAGCGCTATGGTATAGGTTTCGGCGTCGTCCAGATCGCGCACAATAGACGGAATCTGGTGCAATCCCGCGCGCTGCGCCGCGCGCCAACGCCGTTCCCCCGCCACAATTTCCCACCCGCGCCCTTCGGCCCGTGGGCGCACTAAGATGGGTTGCACCACCCCGCGCGCGCGGATCGAATCGGCAAGTTCGCTAAGCGCATCATCGTCAAAATGGCGGCGCGGCTGTTCGGGGTGCGGGTGAATGTCGGCAACCAAAAGCAGCGACAGGCCTTCACGCGCGGTGCCCTGCGATGCGCCGGAAACCGGGGCCTCGGTTTGAATCTCGCCAAGCAACGCCGAAAGTCCGCGCCCCAAGCCCGATGGCCGCCGCGCCCGCGCCGCGCCGCCAAGCACACCATCAAAAGACGTGATGCGGGGGCCGTCTTCGCCATTATCCGTGTCTTTGGTCGGGTCTTGAGTCATGTCAGGCGGCCTGTTTAAGGGATGGCAAGCGCACAATCACTTCACGTGCAAGGTCGATATAGGCGAGCGACCCAGCACAGCGTTGATCGTAAATCAAGGCGGGTAAGCCGTGGCTAGGCGCTTCGGACAGCCGCACATTGCGCGGAATAACGCTGTCGAACACGATCGAACCCAAACATTCGCGGACATCGGCCGACACCTGGTCGGTCAAGCGGTTGCGCCGATCAACCATCGTCAGCACGACGCCCAAAATGGCCAGTTGCGGGTTGAATCGCGCCCGAATACGATCGACCGTCTGCAACAATTGACTGAGCCCTTCGAGCGCAAAAAATTCGCATTGCAGCGGCACGAGAATAGAATTTGCGGCGGTCAGCGCGTTCAGCGTCAACAGCCCCAATGACGGCGGGCAATCGATCAGGCAAATGTCCCATTGCCCTGGCAGCACGGTGTCGAGCGCCTTGGCAAGCCGATGGGTGCGGTCTTCGACCGAAACCAGTTCAATCTCCGACCCAGACAGATCGGCTGTTGCCGGAATGAGGTCCAGCCGTGGGATTCGCGTCGCCATTGCCGCTTCGGTGACGCTGATTTCGCCGGCCAACAGCTCGTAACTCGACGATTTCCGCGCCGCCGCCTTAACCCCCAACCCCGTCGAGGCATTGCCCTGTGGGTCAAGGTCGATCAGCAAAGTCCGCCAGCCGCTGGCCGCCAAGGCGGTCGCCAGATTGATTGCGGTGGTCGTTTTGCCGACTCCGCCTTTTTGATTGGCTATCGCGATACAAATCATCCGCGTTTCCATGCTTTCTTTGCGTTCATGGCGCCGTGACCAACCAGAATATGCGATTCGCCGCTGGTCAGGCTTGGCCTTACTGAAAAGCGTGTCTGCCACGTGGGCGCCAACGCCGCTAGCTCTACTTGTGCATTTTTGCCCTTTGGCAGCAACCACAGCGTCGCCGGACCTGCCAAATGGCGCGCCAGTGGCAAAAGCCGATCCAATGGCGCAAAAGCCCGCGCGGAAATCACGTCATATTGCGCGGGCGCGAGTGTTTCGACACGGCCATGATGCACCGAAACACGCCTATCTAAACCATCATCGCGTATAATGGCCTTGAGAAAATCACAGCGTAGCCGCCGCGATTCGACCAATGTGACCCGCCATTGCGGTGCCAGAATAGCGATAATCAGGCCGGGCAAGCCCGCTCCGCTGCCCAAATCAACCCAAGTGCCGCCGCTTTGCCCTGCGAGGAGGAGCAATTGTGCGCTGTCGACTATGTGGCGGCACCAGATGCTGTCATCGTCGAGCGTCGATGCAGAAACCAGATTCTGCCGCGCATTTTCGGCGCGTAAGGCGACGATATAGCGATCAAGCTGGCCCAATGTTTCACGTGAAACATGCAAATTGGCTGCCAACCAGTCGCGCGCGCCCTGCGCTGTGGAGATGATGGGCACAGCCACGCTCGCGCAGATGTGGGAAAGGCCAGAAAAAGCCATCATCACGCGGCCCTGCGCCGACTATGCGCCATGATAGCGGTCAGCGCAGCGGGAGTGACTCCGGCGATCCGGCTCGCCTGCCCCAATGTTTCGGGGCGCGCCGCGCTCAATAGCTCGACCATCTCGCTCGACAGCCCGCCGACGCCTGCATAATCGAGCGCCGCGTCGAGCGCGACTCGCTCATTGGCGGCCAAAGCGCGCAGCTCGGCCTCGTGCCGCGCGATATAGGGCGCATAGCGAATATCCTCGACCAGTTCGGCGAGGATCGCAGGGGATAGAGCGGCAAGCGCGGGGTGATAGTCTCGCAGCCGCGACGCCGCATCGCTGCCCGCCATGTCATGGGCTTGGGCCAGCCATGCCCCCAGCGACCGCGCCACGCCATCCGCGGGTATGGCGATGCCCATCGCTACCAACGCCTGCGACGAAAGCATGGTGTCGAGCACCGTTCGGCCATCTGTCCTTTGTGTTGCACGTAAAGCAACCGCCGCGCGCCGTTCTTCTCCGAGCGCTCCGGCGCTCTGGGCAACCGCCGATAACCGCGCTTCACCATTATCGGCGCGCAATTTCAACCGATGCTCGGCACGCGCGGTGAGCATGCGGTAAGGTTCGCTAACCCCTTGCAACACCAGATCGTCGATCATTACCCCGATATAGCTTTGCCAGCGATCAAGGACCATCGGTTCCGCCCCCATCACCCGCCGCGCGGCGTTCATCCCCGCGATCAGCCCCTGCGCCGCCGCCTCCTCATAGCCGGTGGTGCCATTAATCTGCCCCGCACAATATAGACCGGGCAGCGCACGGACCATCAGGCTGCGGTCGAGCGCACGCGGGTCGATATGGTCATATTCGACCGCATAGCCCGCTACGGCCATCTCCACCGCGCCCAATCCCGGCATCGCGCGCAGCATTTCCAATTGAACATCCGCCGGAAGCGAGGTCGAAATGCCGTTGGGATAGATGATGTGGGTGCCTTGCCCCTCAGGCTCCAAGAAAATTTGGTGCGAGGCTTTGTCGGCGAAACGGTGGATCTTGTCCTCAATCGAGGGGCAATAGCGCGGCCCGCGCGCATCTATCGCTCCGCTGAACAGCGGCGAGCGATGGAGACTGGCGCGAATCACATCATGCGCCGCTTCGGTGGTTCGGGTGATGAAACAGGGCAATTGCTGTAACAGGCGGTGCGGAGTCGCGGCGGACATCGTCCAATCACCGTCATCGCTTGGTTGTTCATCGAGCATGGCCCAATCAATCGTCCGCCCGTCGAGGCGTGGTGGGGTGCCCGTCTTAAGCCGCGCCATTGGCAAGTTCGCGTGGCGGAGCTGTTGCGCCAGCCGCACGGCCCCGGCTTCGTCGATGCGGCCGCCCTCAAACACCGCGTCGCCGCGAAACATCCGTGCCCCAAGGAAGGTTCCGGTCGCCAGCACCACTGCGCTGGCCAAGAGTGTGCGGCCATCAGCGAGCACCACGCCCGCCACCGCACCGCCCGCGCCCTCGTGCCCCGCGCCTTCATGGAAAGCCACCGCCTCACCCGCAATGACGCACAGGCCCGGTTGTGCCGCCACCAGCCGCCGCACTTCGGCCCCGAACCGCAGCCGATCCGCCTGAACGCGTGGTCCCTGCACCGCCGCACCCTTCGACGCGTTGAGCATGCGGTGATGGATGGCCCCGGCATCGGCGGCGCGCGCAATCACCCCGTCGAACACATCGACCTCACGCACCAAATGCCCCTTGCCCAGCCCGCCAATCGCCGG
>JBBTFY010000106.1:0-7179 GCA_038041635.1 Pseudomonadota bacterium | reverse complement strand
TGCTCTCCCCGGTCATTACCGAAAAATCGACCATGCTTTCCGAGCATAATGCGGTGGTATTTCGCGTGGCCAAGGGCGAAACCAAGCCTGCTATCAAGGCGGCGGTCGAGGCTTTGTTCGAAGTCAGCGTCACCAAGGTGAATACGCTGAACCAAAAGGGCAAGACCAAGAAGTGGAAGGGCCGCCCTTACACTCGGTCAGACGTCAAAAAGGCGGTTGTCACGTTGAAAGACGGTGACTCGATCGACGTCACGCAAGGGGTTCAGGGCTAATGGCGCTTAAACATTATAATCCGACAAGCCCGGCGCGGCGCGGCCTTATTCTGGTCGACCGCTCGCACCTGTGGAAGGGCAAGCCTGTCAAGGCGCTTACCGAGGGCAAGAGCAAGACCGGTGGCCGAAATAACAAGGGCCATGTGACGTCGCGCGGTATAGCGGGCGGGCACAAGCAAAGCTATCGCCATATCGATTTCAAGCGTCGCAAATGGGATGTCGCGGCGACTGTCGAGCGTCTGGAGTATGACCCAAACCGCAGCGCCTTTATCGCGCTCGTCAAATATGACGACGACGGTTCGGTCGCTTACATCATTGCTCCGCAGCGTTTGGCTGTGGGTGACAAGGTGATTGCGGGTCAAAAGGTTGACGTGAAGCCGGGTAACGCGATGTTGTTGTCGCAAATGCCCGTCGGCACGATCATCCACAACATCGAGATGAAGCCAGGCAAGGGCGGCCAGATCGCACGCTCGGCTGGCACTTATGCCCAGCTGGTGGGCCGTGATCGCGGCATGGTGATTGTGCGCCTTGGTTCGGGTGAACAGCGTTATGTTCGCGGCGATTGCATGGGCACCGTTGGCGCGGTGTCGAACCCCGACAATGCCAATACCAATTTGGCCAAGGCTGGCCGCAACCGTTGGCTGGGCAAGCGCCCACTGACACGCGGCGTTGCCAAAAACCCTGTCGATCACCCGCATGGTGGTGGTGAGGGCCGGACATCTGGTGGCCGTCATCCTGTGACGCCATGGGGCAAGCCGACCAAGGGTGCGCGCACTCGTAACAACAAGACGACTGACCAATATATCATCCGGTCGCGTCACGCCAAGAAGAAGAGGTAAGCCATGGCTCGCTCAGTCTGGAAGGGTCCGTTCGTCGAACTCAGCCTGCTCAAGAAGGCAGAGACAGCAACCGAGTCTGGCGCGCGCGCGCCGATCAAGACCTGGTCGCGTCGCTCAACCATCTTGCCTCAGTTTGTTGGCCTGACGTTCAATGTCTATAATGGCCGCAAGCATGTTCCCGTCTCGGTGACAGAGGATATGGTGGGCATGAAACTCGGTGAGTTCGCGCCCACGCGCTATTTCCCCGGTCATGCTGCCGATAAGAAGGGTAAGCGCAAATGAGCAAGCCCAAATCTCCGCGCCGCGTTGGCGAGAAAGAAGCGCTGTCGGTCGGCACCACCATTCGTGGCTCGGCACAGAAGCTCAATCTGGTTGCAGCGCTCATCCGTGGCCGCAAGGTCGAAGAAGCGCTCAATGTGCTGTCTTTCTCCAAGCGCGCAATGGCGGTTGACGTTAAAAAGGTGCTCGCCTCGGCGATCGCCAATGCTGAAAATAATCACAACCTCGATGTTGACGCGCTGGTCGTCAAGGAAGCCAGTGTTGGCAAGGCGATGGTCATGAAGCGGTTTCACACCCGTGGCCGTGGCAAATCAACACGTATCCTGAAGCCATTTAGCCGCCTACGCATCGTCGTCGAGGAAAGGGAAGAAGCTTAACATGGGCCACAAGACCAACCCCATCGGCCTGCGTCTTCAGGTCAACCGCACGTGGGACAGCCGCTGGTTTGCGGAGCGTGGCGACTATGGTCGCTTGCTGCTCGAAGACCTAAGGATGCGCAAGTTCATCATGAAGGCGCTACCACAGGCAGCAATCTCCAAAGTGGTGATCGAGCGCCCTGCAAAGCTTTGCCAAGTCAGCGTTTATGCTGCCCGCCCCGGTGTCATCATTGGCAAAAAGGGTGCGGACATCGACAAGCTGAAAAAACAATTGGCGGCGTTCACCAGCAGCGACGTCAGCTTGAACATCGTTGAAATTCGCAAGCCCGAAGTTGACTCGCGCCTTGTTGCGCAAGGGATTGCCGATCAGCTTATTCGCCGCGTGGCTTTCCGCCGGGCGATGAAGCGCGCGGTGCAATCGGCCATGCGTCTGGGTGCAGAGGGTATTCGTATCAACTGTGCGGGCCGTTTGGGCGGCGCCGAAATCGCGCGGACCGAATGGTATCGTGAAGGCCGCGTTCCGCTTCACACACTGCGTGCAAATGTTGATTATGCCGAGGCCGAGGCGCTCACCGCTTATGGCATTTGCGGTATCAAGGTTTGGATATTCAAGGGCGAGATTTTTGCCCATGACCCGATGGCAACCGACCGACTGATGGTGGAGGCTCAAACCTCCGGCGTCCGTCCGGCGCGCTAAGGCTTAGGAAACTCCCATGCTGCAACCAAAGCGCACAAAGTTCCGCAAGGCCCACAAGGGCCGTATCCATGGCGATGCCAAGGGTGGAACGGATCTCAATTTCGGCTCCTATGGCCTGAAAGCCCTTGAGCCAGAGCGGATTACCGCTCGCCAGATCGAGGCCGCCCGCCGTGCCATCACGCGCCACATCAAGCGTCAGGGGCGTTTGTGGATTCGTATTTTCCCCGATGTTCCGGTGTCGTCTAAGCCTGCTGAAGTCCGCATGGGTAAGGGCAAGGGTAGCCCGGAATATTGGGCAGCGCGGGTCAAGCCAGGTCGCATCCTGTTCGAGCTTGACGGTGTGTCGGGCCCTCTGGCCGCCGAAGCATTCAGCCGTGCAGCGATGAAGCTGCCGATCAAGACCAGGGTGGTGGCCCGCCTCGGCGACACCACGCACCTCGGAGCATAATCATGGGTAAGACAGTCGACGATTTACGCCAAAAGAGCGACGATCAACTTTCCGAACAACTCGGCGAGTTGAAGCGCGAGGCGTTTAACCTGCGTTTTCAGGCCGCAACCGGTCAGATGGAGCGCCCGGCACGTGTTCGTGAGGTGCGCCGCACCATCGCGAGGATCAAAACATTGCAGACGCAGCGCTCCGCTGCGCCAGTGAATTAAGGACGAGCTTATGCCAAAGCGCATTCTTCAAGGCACGATCGTGTCGGACAAGGGCGACAAGACTGTGGTGGTCAAGGTAGAGCGCCGGGTCAAACACCCGCTCTATGCCAAGATTATCCGGCTTTCGAAGAAATATCATGCCCATGATGAGGGCAATGAGTTTCACGAAGGCGAAGTGGTGCGGATCGAAGAGACTCGCCCGATATCCAAGCAAAAGACTTGGCGGGTGATTGATCGGGTCGATACGCACGGCAAGCCAAAGACTGCGGTTAACGCCTAAGTTCAGGTCAACAGACGATTTTTGGAACTCCCGGGTGGCCCAATAGACGGGGGGTCCGGAAAGCCAGTGAGAAGGAAGCGGATCAATGATCCAAATGCAATCCAACCTCGACGTCGCGGATAATAGCGGCGCAAAGCGCGTCCAGTGCATTAAAGTGCTGGGCGGGTCGAAGCGCCGCACCGCTGGGGTCGGTGACATCATCGTGGTGTCAATCAAGGACGCGGCACCACGCGGCAAAGTGAAAAAAGGCGATGTTCATCGTGCTGTCATCGTGCGCACCGCGAAAGAAATTCGCCGCGCCGACGGCAGCGTGATCCGCTTTGACTCCAATGCCGCCGTGCTGATCAACAAAAACAAAGAGCCAATTGGCACGCGTATCTTTGGCCCAGTGGTGCGTGAATTGCGCGCCGCGCAGCATATGAAGATCATCAGCCTTGCTCCGGAGGTGCTGTAATCATGGCTAGTGCCAAGATCAAAAAGGGCGACACTGTCGTCATCTTGACCGGTAAGGACAAGGGAAAGACCGGCGCGGTCACCCAGGTTTTGCCACGTGACGGCAAGCTTGTCGTTGCGGGCGTCAACATCATCACGCGGCATCGCAAGCCCAGCCAGACCAATCCCGAAGGTGGTTTGGAAAAGCGTGAGGCCGCTTTGGCAATTTCGAACGTCGCCGTGGCAGACCCAAAAACGGGTGCCGCAACGCGCGTTCGCTTTGAAACGCGCGATGGCAAAAAGGTCCGCGTGGCCGTCAAATCAGGGGAAGTGATCAATGGCTGATAATTATACTCCCCGCCTGAAGCGCGACTATGAGGAGCGTATCGTCAAGGCAATGATCGAAAAATTCGGTTATACCAACGCGATGGCCGTTCCCCGGCTTGAGAAGATCGTTCTCAACATGGGTGTTGGCGAAGCATCGCAGGATAAGAAAAAGGTCGAAACGGCCGCTGCGGAGATGGAACTGATTGCTGGCCAAAAGCCGGTTATCACCCGCGCCAAGAAATCTATCGCCCAGTTCAAGCTGCGCGAAGGTATGCCGATCGGCGTTAAGGTAACGCTTCGCCGTGAACGCATGTATGAGTTTCTGGATCGTTTGGTCACTATCGCGATGCCTCGTATTCGCGATTTCCGTGGCCTCAACCCCAAGAGCTTCGATGGCCGTGGCAATTATGCCATGGGCCTGAAGGAACAGCTGATTTTCCCGGAAATCAGCTATGACCGGATCGATAAAGTCCGTGGCCTCGACGTCATTATAGCCACATCGGCGAACAGCGACGACGAAGCTCGTGAATTGCTGCGTTTGTTTAACTTCCCCTTCCCTAGGGAAGAAGAAGAACAACAAGCCGCTTAAGGGTTAACCCCCACCAACCATTCCGGCGAGGTTTAGCCACCCGCCATAAAAGGAAAAGTGAACTTAAGTCATGGCGAAACTGAGTTCGATTAACAAGAATGAGAAGCGCAAGGCGCTGGCAAAGAAATATGCCAACCGCTACGCGAAGCTTAAGGCAGTGGCCAAGGACACATCGCTCGACGAAAGTGAGCGGATGATTGCCCGGCTGAAGATGGCGGAGGTGCCGCGTAACGGCAACCCGACGCGTATCCGCAACCGCTGTGAGCTGACCGGGCGTCCGCGCGCATATTATCGCAAGTTCCGGCTTTGCCGTATTCAGCTGCGTGATCTGGCCAACAAAGGCCTGATCCCCGGCGTCGTCAAGTCAAGCTGGTAAGGATAGACTATGGCATTGACCGATCCTTTGGGTGACATGCTCACCCGCATCCGCAACGGCCAGCGTGCCAAGAAGGACAGCGTTACGACGCCTGCGTCCAACTTGCGCGCCCGTGTCCTCGATGTGTTACAGCGCGAAGGCTATATCCGTGGATATACCGAAATCCTTCTTGGCCGCTTTGAACAGCATAAGGGCATCCGGATTGAGCTGAAATATTTTGAAGGCGAGCCGGCCATCCGCCACGTAGCGCGCGTGTCCAAACCTGGACGCCGCGTTTATTCGGGGACCAAGGAATTGCCGCGTGTCAAGAACGGCATGGGCATCACCATCGTTTCGACACCGCGCGGTGTGCTTTCGGACGCCGAAGCGCGCGATGCGAATGTCGGCGGCGAAGTGCTGGCGGAGGTATTTTGATATGTCACGCATAGGCAAAAAACCCGTCGCGATGCCAAGTGGCGTTACCGCGTCGATCGACAATGGCTTGCTCGCGGTCAAAGGCCCCAAGGGCCAGCTCAGCATTCCGATGGCGGACGATGTTACCTACACCATCGACGATGGCGGCATCAGTGTGCAACCAGCCAATGCGACCAAGCGTGCGCGCGCCTTTTGGGGCATGCAACGCACATTGGTGCAGAACTTGGTTGTCGGCGTCACTGACGGTTTCACCAAGGTGCTGGAAATTACCGGCGTCGGCTATCGTGCGAACTCGCAAGGTGCGAACCTGAAATTGCAGCTTGGCTATAGCCACGATGTCGATTTCGCAGTGCCCGCAGGCATTGAGATTAAAACCCCGGACAACACCACGATTGAAATCAGCGGCATCGACAAACAACAGGTTGGTCAGGTCGCGGCAGAAATCCGTCGCTGGCGTAAGCCCGAACCCTATAAGGGCAAGGGCATCAAATATCGCGGCGAGTTCATCTTCCGTAAGGAAGGGAAGAAGAAATAATCATGGCACTGAAACGCTCATCTTTCGACAAGCGCCGCCAACGCGTGCGCACTGCCCTTCGCAAACGTGCGGGCGACCGCAAGCGCCTGTCGGTGCATCGTTCGGGACGGCACATTTATGTGCAGCTGATCGACGATGCCGCTGGCCAGACATTGGCCACCGCATCGACGCTCGACAAATCCGTTCGCGGCACGACGGGCGCTACCTGCGGTGCAGCGGCCGATGTCGGCACGCGGATTGCCGAAGCGGCCAAGGCTGCTGGCGTAACGCGCGTCGTCTTTGATCGCGGTGGTTTTCTGTTTCATGGCCGTGTCAAGGCGCTGGCCGATGCGGCACGCGCAGGCGGATTGGAGTTCTAAATGGCTGAAATAGTAGAAACACAGAGCCAAGACGGTGCCCCTGCCGACGCTCCGGCACGCGGTCCACGTGGTGGTCGGGGCCGTGGCGGCGGTGCTGGCGCTGGCGGCGGTCGCGAAGGCCGTGGCCGGGGCGACCGTGATCGCCGTCCGCGCAACGCAGACGAAGATGGCGGCGAAGAGTTTATCGAAAAGCTGGTTCACATCAACCGCGTTTCAAAGACGGTCAAGGGCGGTAAGCGCTTCGGTTTTGCTGCGCTGGTTGTGGTTGGCGATGGCAAAGGCCGGGCTGGTTTCGGCCATGGCAAGGCACGCGAAGTGCCAGAAGCCATTTCCAAGGCAACGGCTGCGGCGAAAAAGGCAATGGTCCGCGTTCCTTTGAAAGAAGGTCGCACACTTCATCATGACGGCATCGGCCATTTTGGTGCTGGCCTTGTTAATGTGCGCTCGGCTCCGCAGGGAACGGGCATCATCGCGGGCGGCCCTATGCGTGCTGTGTTTGAATCGCTCGGCGTCGCAGACGTTGTGTCGAAATCGAACGGCACATCGAACCCTTACAACATGGTTCGCGCCACATTTGACGCACTCAAGACGCAGGTCAGCCCTAAATCGGTAGCTCAGCGTCGCGGCAAAAAGGTCGCCGACCTTCTGCGCCGCAGCGGCACTTCCGCTCGTGAAGCGGACGCTGACGCGGCATTGACGGAGGCATAATCATGGCTGGCAAAAAAATGTTCACAATCCGTCAGGTC
>JBBTFY010000105.1:0-19814 GCA_038041635.1 Pseudomonadota bacterium | reverse complement strand
CGCGGTTTCGAGCGCGGGCTTCTCGACGAATCTCTCCACACCGCGCACCCCGGCCGCGCCTGGGAAGCTCGCACCAGCGGCAATATAGCCATAGCCGGTTTCGGGGCCAGACGGCTGGATACCGAATGTGGCGAGCGCGCCCTGTTCGACAGCCACCGACGCGGCGTCGATGGCCCGCAGGAATGCAGTGACATCGGTCATCACATGGTCGGATGGCATGACCAGCAGCTGGGTGTCGTCGCCGCCCGCAACGAGCGCGGCCAATGCAATAGCAGGGGCGGTATTGCGCGCGGCGGGTTCGACGATGATCGTCGCGTCGGTGATGCCAGCGGCGGCAAGGTCTGCCTCGACGTGGCACACATGCCCCGGCCCACACACGATCATCGGCGCGGCATAGCGTGCGCGGTCGGCCACGCGATCAAGCGTCATGCGGAACATGCTGTGCGCGCCCGTGAGGGGGAGGAATTGCTTGGGGGCATCGGGCGTGGACATCGGCCACAGCCGCGTTCCCGATCCGCCGGACAAGATGACAGGTGTGATTATGTGGGTCATGCGGGCCACGCAATGAGGGCAGAGGCACCGGCTTGCAAGTCGAGAGTGGCAAGCGTCTCTATGATGGCGCATTCGCCGAGGCTGAGTGCTTCGCCGTCCACCGTGCAGCCGTGCCCGAGCGGGACGATGGTGTAGCGGCCTTGGTCAGAGGGCAGGGCGCTATAGTCAAGCAGGCCCGCCGCGTGGATTACATTAAAATGCGGCCCTGAGACAAGGCGCTGCGTTACAGCATTTGCAATATGCGTGTCGCGCGGATCGTCATGCGGGTCGGTCCGTGCGACCGCCAGCCCTTCGTCCAGATGCAGCTCGCGTGGGCGGCCATAATCATAGAGGCGGTAGGTGCAATCGACATTTTGCTGGACCTCGACGACCATAAGCCCCGCTCCAATTGCGTGGATGGTTCCGGCGGCATTATAGACAAAATCGCCAACGTTTGCGCTACGCCAGTCGATCAACGCCTCGATACTACCGTCAAGCGCGGCGGCGCGCAGGGCCTCGGTGGACGAAGGTGCTTTCAGGCCCACGCCTAACTCGGCATCAGGCTCGGCGTCCAGCACCAGCCAGCATTCTTCCTTGCCGCGCGGAAAGCCAGCGGCCCGTGCTGCTGCATCGTCAGGATGAACCTGTATCGACAGGCGCTGCGACGTGAAGAGCAATTTGACCATCAGCGGTGCGGCATCGCCATCGGGGTCTTCAAACCAGATTTCGCCGATGCGGCGGGCGCCAAAATCAACAAAGCTGAGCGGGATGTCGGTCCGCCCCCAAGGCTTTTCAACGATACGGGTGGGGAGTTTCATCATGGGCCTTTAGCGCCATTCAGGCCGCCTGTCGAACCGCCGGGTCAGCCAATCACGCTGCCCGGCGATAGCGGTTTCCCGCCTCTCGCCCCAATGTGCCAGGTCTTGGCTGGTCGGGCCATAGGCCGCGCGTGTCATAGACGAGCTTGTCCGCACGCTCCTCTAGCGGGATGGATCGGAACAGGTCATGATCGACCAGCACGACCAGCAGCTCTGCGCTGGCCAGAGCATCGTCAAGCTCGACCAATTCAGCGCCTGTCCCAGCAAAGTCGATGGGGAGTGCGCGGGCAAAAGGTTCAACGATCTGGACACGCTTGCCAAAATGGCGCGCCAGCGCGGCGGACACTATCACCGCCGGACTTTCGCGGAAATCGTCGATGTTCGGTTTGAAGGTAAGGCCAAGGCAAGCAATGGTCGTCGCGCCGCTTTCCTCGATCATGCGAATAGCGCGGCCGATGACGAAATCGGTCTTGGCCTCGTTTACCTCGCGCGCGGTGCGGATGATGTGCGCCGTTTCGGGATCGCCGGCGACCAGGAACCATGGATCGACCGCGATACAATGGCCGCCGACACCGGGGCCTGGCTGGAGAATGTTGACGCGCGGGTGGCGATTGGCCAGCGCGATCACTTCCCACACATCAATGCCCATATTGTCGGCGATCATCGACAATTCATTGGCAAAGGCGATGTTGACGTCGCGGTAGCTGTTCTCGACCAGCTTGACCATTTCGGCGGCGCGCGCGGTGGTGGTCAGGCAGGCACCGCGCACGAACTGGCGGTAAAAGGCCATGGCTTTGCGCGCGCAACGCGGGGTAATGCCGCCAATGACGCGGTCGTTATCGACCAGCTCGATCAATATGCGGCCCGGCAAAACGCGCTCCGGGCAATAGGATATGTAAAGGTCGGGCGTGCCAGTGCAATGTCCGGGAACCTTGAGGTCGGGACGCGCCGCTGCAATGAGCGCCGCGACTTGTTCGGTCGTGCCGACGGGCGATGTTGATTCAAGGATGACGAGATCGCCGACTTTCAGCACGCTGGCGATGCTTTGCGCGGCCGACAAGACATAACTGATGTCGGGCGCATGCCCTTCGCGGATCGGGGTTGGCACTGCGATAACGAAAACATCGGCAGCTTCGGGGGTTGTGGATGCGCTGAGCAGGCCGCGACTGACGACGCCCTGCACCAACCCATGCAGGTCAACTTCCTCGATATGGACGCGGCCTTCATTGACGGTATCAACGACGTGTTGGCTAACATCAATACCCAGCACCGACGCACCCGTGCGCGCAATAATCGCGGCGGTGGGCAGACCAATATAGCCAAGGCCGACGACGACGACCTTTTGTTGATTATCGGTGGGCATCGGCGATGATCCTTGCAATTTTTTGTGCGGCGGTGCCATCCCCATAGGGGTTATGGGCGCGCGCCATGGCTGAATAGGCGCTCTTATCGTTGAGCAAAGTGAAGATTCCGCAAACAATACCCTCTTCGTCGGTGCCGACCAGCCGCGCGGTGCCTGCCGCGACCCCTTCTGGGCGTTCGGTGGTGTCGCGCATCACCAGCACGGGCTTGCCCAAACTTGGCGCTTCTTCCTGCACGCCGCCGCTGTCGGTCAGGACGAGCTCGCTCATCGCCATCAGGCGGACGAAGTGCGGATAGTCAAGTGGTTCGATGAGCGCGACATCGGGATGGTCGCCGAGCATCGCCTCCATTACCGGGCGGACGTGCGGGTTGGGGTGCACGGGGAATATGACGGCAGTGTCGGGGCGGTCGGCGATGCGGCGGATGGCGCGCGCGATGTTCGCCATTCCCTCGCCAAAGTTTTCGCGGCGGTGGCTGGTGACGGCGATAATGCGTTTACCCGCAAAGCGCGCAGCGAGCGGGTCAAGACCAGCCGCGAGAGCGGGGGCGGCTTCTATCCGTGTGCGAGTAGCGAGCAGGGCATCAATCACGGTGTTGCCGGTAATATGGATTGCGCCCGGCGGCACATTTTCGGCAGCCAAGGCGGCTGCTGCGGCTTCGGTTGGCGCGAAATGCAGATCGGCGATAGCTCCCGTAACCTTGCGGTTTACTTCTTCGGGCCATGGCGAATAGATATTGCCGCTGCGTAGGCCAGCCTCGACATGGCCAACAGGGATTTTGCGGAAATAGGCGGAAAGCGTTGCCATCATCGTCGTCAGCGTATCGCCGTGCACAAGGATGCGGTCGGGGTTCTCTGCATCGAGTACCGCGCCAAATTCGGTGATAATTCGAGCAGACAAAGCATCGAGCGATTGTCCAGCTGTCATCAGGTCAAGGTCGATGTCGGGTGTTATTCCGGCAATATTGAGCACTTGGTCGAGCAGTCCGCGATGTTGTGCTGTCACACAGACACGCGTCTCCAGCGACGGGATCGCACGCAGAGCGTGGACCAGCGGGAACATCTTGATCGCCTCTGGGCGGGTGCCAAAGACGACGAGGATGCGGGGGCGTTTTGAAGTGGTCATGCGCACGCAGTATCGCATAGCAATGAATCTTGCGTCAACGCGGTTGCCGTTTCGCGCTACCCGCACTTTATTATGGAGCGGTAATGTAGCGATTATACGGGGTGATCCGTTCAGCCGTGGCGGATCACGTAGATGGTGTTGTCGCCGGGGACAGGGTCCTTGAGGACACCAGCTGTGAAATTGCGCAGCCTGCGAATTTTGCTGCTGAACATCACCGATTCTCGCGCATCAGCCGGATAGGCGAGCAGTTCGTCGATCTTCATCGCACGGCGGGCGAGCATCTTCTCGAGGCTGGCACTCAGGATCGGCATCAGGTGCGTCGGGTCGCTCTTGCCATCGAAATGCGGGAACTCGCCGCTCAGCAGCCCACGAATCCGTGCATGCAGTGATTCGAGGTTGGGTGTGGTCACCAGCGCGATTCCACCGGGCTTGAGTACCGCATGGATGCAGTCGAGCAGATTGCCGACATTCTCAACATGCTCGATCACCTCAATGCACAGCACCAAATCGAACTGGCCGAGGCTGGCGGACTGATCCTTGTTGAGATCGAACTGACGGATGTCGATTTCGTCGAGCGACACTGGGGGGTCATAGTCGATACCGTACAGTTCGCCATAGCCGGCGCGATGCATCCGGACGAGGAATGCGCCCGTCCCACAGCCGATATCGAGGGTGCGCACACCGCGATCTGGCACGCGACTCTCGACGATGCCGATGAGGCAGTCATGCAGCCCTGTGGCTGTGCGCTCGATCAATTCTGCGGTCGCGGTCATGCATATCCTCAATGTCACTGGTCGCGAATGGGATAGATGGTGCGTGCGCAGGGTGTCAATAGCACAGCCAGCCGCGCGGAGGCCGCATCCGACGGCGTATTGCACTTATGTTGCAGCGCACATAATCTATTGACGCTTGGGCTGGGCGATGCAAGGGGGGGCCGCGCTTCGTAGCGTAAACTCAAGTATCCGTAAGGAAAAACTTCCCTCAATGATTATCCTCGGACTCAATGCCTTTCACGGAGATAGCTCGGCCTGCATATTGCGCGATGGCGTGCTGATCGCAGCGGTCGAAGAAGAACGCTTTCGCCGCCTAAAACATTGGGCGGGCTTTCCTTCGCTCTCGATTGCTTATTGCCTTGAGGCAGCAGGCGTGACGCTCTCGGACGTCGGTATCATCGCGACTAATCAAGACAGCAGCGCGCATTTTTGGAAAAAAGCCGCCTATGTCGCGACCAATCGACCGAGCCTTAGCTTGTTAAAGGACCGACTGGCCAACCGAAGCAAACGCAGGTCAATCGGCGACCACCTTGCCGACGCTTTCCCCGATCAACAGTTCAGCGGCGAATATGCGGCCGTCGAACATCATGTCGCACACATGTCATCGGCCTTTCACGTTTCTCCGTTCAAAGAAGCCAGCGTTGTTTCTGTCGATGGCTTTGGCGATTTTTCGTCTGCAGCGTGGGGGTTGGGGCAGGGCACACAAATCAACAGCGAAGGCCGCGTCTATTTCCCGCACTCGCTGGGCATATTTTATCAGGCGATCACCCAATATCTCGGTTTCCCGCACTATGGTGACGAATATAAGGTGATGGGCCTCGCGCCCTATGGCCAGCCAACCGAAATCGACAAGATGCGGCAAATTGTGAAGCTGGAGGGCGACGGCGGATTTTCACTCGATACGCGCTATTTTCGCCACCATAAGGAAGGCGTCGCCTATAGCTGGGACGACGGCAGCCCTGAGGTCGGTGACCTGTTTTCGGACGCGCTTGAAGGATTGTTGGGGCCGCGCCGCGCCAAGGACGAACCGCTCACTGCCTATCACCACATGCTCGCTCGTTCAGCGCAAGCCATGTATGAAGAAGCATTCTTCCATCTGCTCAATACTTTGCACGCGCGTCACAAAGTCCCTGCGGTAACCATTGCTGGTGGTTGCGGGGCAAACTCTGTCGCCAATGGAAAAGTCCGGCGCAACACACCCTACAGCCAAGTCTATGTCCAGTCGGCAGCGGGGGATGCTGGCGGCGCCATCGGCGCGGCCTTTTCCGCGTGGCACAGCCGTGGGGGGCCGCGCGGCTTTGTCATGGATCACGCCTATTGGGGGCCAGAAGCGAGCGCAGCGGAAATCGACGCGTTGCTCGCGGGCCGCACCGATGATCTGTCCGCTGCTGAGTGCACAATTGAACGGTTTGACGCGGTTGAAACGCTTGCCGCCGCGACAGCGCAGGCCGTGTCCGAAGGCAAGGTTATCGGCTGGTTCCAAGGGCGGATGGAATGGGGCCCACGCGCGCTCGGCAACCGTTCGATCATCGGCGATCCGCGCCGCAGTGACATGAAGGACATTCTCAACCTCAAGATCAAGCGGCGTGAGAGTTTCCGCCCGTTCGCGCCCTCGATCCTTAAAGGGTATACCGGCGAGTGGTTTGAAGAGGTAGATGACGTTCCGTTCATGATGCAGGTGTTCCAGATCCGTGAAGAAAAGCGCGCCCAAATCCCCGCCGTCACCCATGTCGATGGGTCGGGGCGGTTGCAGACCGTCGATGCCGCGACCAACCCACGTTACGCTGCTCTGATTGAGGCATTCAACACGATTACCGGTGTGCCGATGGTTCTCAACACCTCATTCAACGAGAATGAGCCAGTCGTGTGCCGCGTGGCTGAAGCGCTCGACTGCTTTTTGCGAACAAAGATGGATGTGTTGGTGCTGGGTGACGTGCTGATCCGGCGCAGCGGCGAATAATATATGGCTGAGGGCATCGCCAAGGAATATCACTCATCGCCGGGGTTGCACTGTTGGCCTTTGGCGCTGACGCTATTACTGAGACTGCCGACATTTTATGCGATTCGTCAACGCTACGCATATTGGCGCTTACGCAGACTCTAGCTCTCAGTTTATTAGAAAATCGGAAATCACTTATGCTTTCTCTTGGTTTCAATTTTAGCACCCAGCACGATTCTTCGGCTGCGATTGCACGCGAAGGCATTGTCGAGTTTGCTATTGCCGAGGAAAGGTTGAGCAAAAAAAAGCACGATGGGGGATTCCCTATTCTTGGTCTAAAGGCTGCCTTGTCACACACAGGCGCAAAGATGGCCGACGTTGATCAATTAATACTGGGATGGCAAACGGGCGGACAGATGATGCGTCATGATCTGGCCGACACTTTAACGCGTCGCACCCCGTTTCCACTTAGCGGACTTCCAGGCAATTACCTGCGCCGTATCGTGCGCAACCGTGTAGATCTTGCAGAGCGCCAACTTGATAGGTATTTTGGCACCAAACACCCTAAATTGCGCCGTATCGACCATCATTATGCACACGCACTATCCGCCTATGTGCCATCGGGGATGGATGAGGCCACCGTTGTTGTCCTCGACGGGCGCGGTGCGTGGGAAGCGTCGAGCATCTGGCACGGCAAGGGCAACAAGCTGGAGCATGTCGAGACGGTCAACTGGCCCAACTCCCTCGGCCTATTCTACGCGACTTTCACAGGTTACCTCGGCTTTGAAAAATACCAAGACGAGTGGAAGATCATGGGCTTGGCACCTTATGGCAAGCCGGGGGTCGACCTCTCCCCTTTCATCAGCTTTGGCGATGGTGGATATAAAGTCAGGGCGGACCTTTTACTTACACAATCAAATGGACGGGAATATGCCGGTGTCGAGCGCTACCTTGGGCCCGCGCGAGATCCCAATGCTGAACTTAATCAGCAGGATATGGATTTGGCATGGGCCATACAGGACATGTGCGAGCGGGCGGAATGTGAATTTGTCGAACAAGCCATCAAACGCACCGGGTGCCGTAATTTGTGCATTGCAGGCGGGGTTGGCCTTAACTCCAAGGCGAACGGTCTATTCCTTCAAAAAGGCATTTTGGATCAAATATTTGTACAGCCCGCTGCGGGTGATGACGGCATAGCGCTGGGCGCGGCGCTTGCCCCTTCGTTCGAAGCCGGCATTCGCGATACGCGGATGATGTCGCCTTATCTTGGGCCATCGTTCACCCGTGACCAGGTGCGCGCGGACCTCCTCAAATTTAAGCTGCCCTTTGAAGAAGTTGATGACATTGCACAGGCGACGGCGCAACTCTTGGCTGAAGGAGCATTGGTTGGTTGGTTCCAGGGGAGGGAAGAGTTCGGCCCTCGCGCGCTTGGCTGTCGCTCCATCATTGCTGATCCGCGCTTTACCGAGAACAGGGATCGTGTGAACAATGCCGTGAAATTTCGTGAGGAATGGCGCCCTTTCGCACCCTCAGTCCTAGAGGAAGATTGCGAAGCGCTGTTCGAAAATTATCATGATAGCCCGTATATGATACTGACATTCCAAGCGAAACCCGCAGCGAGAGGGAAAATCGACGCCGCTATCCATGTTGATAATAGCGCACGCGTGCAGACGGTGCGGCGTAACAGGAACCCACTCTATTATGATATGATCGCAGCATTCAAAAAATTGACTGGGGCACCAGCTGTTCTCAACACTAGCTTCAATCTCAAAGGTGAGGTGATCGTCAACACACCGTTTGATGCGGTGCGAACATTTTTCACATCGGGCCTTGATGCGCTTGTCATCGAAAATTTCATTGTCAGGAAACAGGCGTGAGTTCTGAGGTTGGGACTCAAATATTGTGGCGGCTGCTGGAGCAACCTGTGTTACAAGCAAAAGCGCGTTTTTCGTGGAGGAAGGCCAGCCTCACCAATTCTCCAAGCTCGGTAACCCGCTAATCTATGGCGCGCGCCAATCATATCGCAACGTCTGCGCGCCGTTGGGCGGGTATGGCTACGGCCTATTTCCTCTCCAGCGGGGCGGTGCAGTTGCTCGGCGCGATATCGACATTCATTTATGTGCGGTTGCTCGACACCGACAATTATGCGCTGCTTGCATTGTGCCTGACGACAATGGCGTTCATCGCTCTCACCACCGATCTGGGGCTCACCGGATCGCTCAATTATTTCAAGCGGCGGTCGCTCCAGCAAGGGGGAGATTTTGGCCGCCATATCGCCATTATCCAGAGGATGCGGCTGACCCTGTTCCCGATTGCGGCGGTCATCGCTATCGCTGCGCTGATGTTCATGGTTTCGACACGCGGTCACCTCACCCTCGATGCGACTATGGCGCTGGCTGCTTTGGTGTTGGCGGCCTATGTCCAACTCAACTTGTCGGTGCGCCAAGCAGTTCTGAGGATAGAGGGGTTTCAGAACGCGACCTATTTTGCCGATGTGGCGGCGGCTGGTCTGCGCGCCCTAACCGCTGTGGCGTTGCTGCTGCTTGCGGTGCGGCTGACCTCGCCGGTGATAGGAGCGATTGCACTATCCTCCGCCGTTGCTTTGGCTTTACTGAATTGGCACTATCCAGCCGCACCACAGACCTCCACCGCCGAAGACAAAGCGGGCCGCGCCGAGGTGTTGCGCTATATATTGCCCACGACCCCCGCCGTTCTGCTGTTCGCGATGCAGGATTTGGTGATTTACGCCATTGTGTGGATGGCGACAGGCGCGGGGCTGGTGGCCAATATTTTTGCACTAGGCCGCATTAGCGCACTCATAGCCGTGGTCGGCGGGATTGTTCCGGTGGTCGTGATGCCGCGTATCGCCAATATGGCACATGGCGACACAGTATTGCGGCGTGGCTATGCTGTTACGGGCGCGATAGGAGTATTTTTTGTTGCCTCCGGGATCGCGATAGCGCTGCTTCCCGACTATGCGCTGTTGCTGATTGGTGAACGCTACGCGCATCTTCAGCATGAATTGTTGCTCAGTTTTGCCATCTCCGGTTTGAGCGTGCTGGCCAGCAGCATCGGCCAGCTTAATCGTGCGATGGGGTGGGTGCGCGGGGAACCGTGGGTGGCGGCGATCCAGCTCACGCTTTTGTTGGCGCTGTTCAGCACTCAACCCATTACCACCACCGCCGACGTACTGTTACTCTGGCTGATGGTCACGGCGGTTTACTTTGCAATGTTACTCGCTACGACGCTGATAGGCATGATGAAACCGCAACTGCTGACGAGCCAGAGGTATTAGGATGACCGTGAACACCACCTCCATTCCGGCGGCTTCTTCCGCTTGACCAGACGGCTGGAAATTTTTGCATCACTTCAATCAAATCAAGTGGATAGTTCCTCCGCATATTGATCGTTACGGTGGCATATTTTTTGTGAGTAAAGTCAATGAAGCATAATTGATGCACCTACTTTAAGCAGTTTTTGAAAAGTTATTGAAAATGATACAGCCTATAATTCTAAGATGGTTGCCGAAACATCTTCGTTCAATTGCATATTCACGTTTTTTTTCAAAGCGTCACGCGCATTGGTTGCGTCTCTTTGATAGCGCGCCGCTTACCTATGCCGTCGGTATACGGATGCATGGGCTCATCCCTGGGGATATTATTTCAGGTCATATTGCTTTCAATGGCTATTATGAACTTCAACTAACTAGAGAAATTACTCAGATTGCAGCACGGGGGGGGCTACTTGTCGACGTTGGTGCAAACATGGGGTATTTTTCATTTTTATGGGCTGCGGCTTCCCAAGATAATAGAATTATTGCGTTGGAAGCGTCGCCAAAAGTAGCCGATATCCTTAGGAATAATATAGAAATTAATGGATTATCAGATCGGATTACGCTGTTTGAAAAAGCTGCGCTTGACTGCGCCGGAACAGTTAAATTTGATGTTGGCCCGTCGAGCCAAACCGGTTGGGGCGGGGTTGCGCCGGATGGCTCACAGGGCATTGAGGTGGAGGCGGTAAGGCTTGATGCTCTTCTAAAAGGGCAAGATATTGCTGTACTGAAGATTGATGTCGAAGGCGCCGATGAATTAGTCTTGCGGGGGTGTGAAGAATTGCTCCGAACTGGTCGGATTGCCGTTATATTCTTTGAGGAAAATGCCTTACGCAAGCAAGATCTTGGCATAAAATCAGACGATATCAATAAATGGCTTGCGGATTTTGGTTACAATGTTCGACCATTCAATAGAGAATGTACTGAATGGGTTGCGACGTTTCCTTCGGCCGACCTTTGAACAGCGTGGGCACAAGTGCATGACTCGCGCTGAAGACCAAGCCGCGCCATCGGACGGGCCAGATCCATGGACTGCCTACGCATCGCTATTCGCGGGGCTGGCTCTCGCGATTGCGCTACTGTTCGTCGCCAAGGATCGCTGGTTTATAAGGGTGCAAGACGCGGCTTTGGGCGGTGAGACCGCTGGTTACGCCGGAGCAGGTGACATTCAGTGTCAGGGGGCTGCGAGTCACGAACGGTGCCTGTCAACATACCGTGCGGCGGGCAGTGGTCGCTCTATCTTGTGGCTAGGTAATTCGCAGCTCGACGCAGTAAACCGCATCCAACCCGGGGATCGCAATGCCCCCGTGATATTGCACGATCGGCTGGCGGCGCGCGGGCGCTATCTGGTGGTTTACCAGATGCCCAACGCCAATCTTTCCGAACATATTTTGGCGACAGAGGCGGTGCTGCCTGCTTATCGCCCCGATGTGGTTATTTTGCCCGTCTGTTACGATGATATACGCGAATTGGCTGTGCGTGATGACGTTGCGGCTCTGCTAGAACAGCCGGGCTTGCGCCGACGATTGGCTGCAACGCGCTATGGGCGACAGGTTTTGGCGGCGGCGGGTGTGCAGACAGACCGCGGCGAGGCAGCGGTCAATCATGATGACCCGCGCTCTATACGACCAAAGGTTGAGGCGGCGCTGGTCGGGGCACTGGAGCAACATTCGGACCTGTGGAAACAGCGCGATTCTTTGCGCGGGATGCTGGGCTTTGCTATCCACACACTGCGGAACAAGGCGCTGGGGATTAACTCACAGACAAAGCGCGCCGTTGATCCGACGCTCTACCGCGAGCGGATGACGATGCTTGGCGATTATCTGAACGACTTACGGGCGCGCGGTGTGCGCGTATTGCTCTACGTCCCGCCCTATCGTCAAAATGTATCGGGGCCATATATCGAGGGCGATTATGCGGCGTTCAAACACGACTTGGCGGCAATGGCGACGCGAAACGGGGCGGATTATGCCGACCTCGACGCTATCGTTCCCGGCCCAGAATGGGGGATGGTGACCGATAGCCTGTTTGGCTTTCAAGAATATGATTTCATGCATTTCACGGGTGATGGGCACCGCCGCTTGGCCGACGCACTGGATGCGCGGTTGCAGGCAATGAGTTTCTAATATGCTGTTTAATTCCGTTACATATGTCTTTTTCTTCTTGCCACTGGTCGTCATCTCCTATTGGGCGTTACACGGTCGCGCGCGCTTGGGGCTGCTCGTTGCGACCAGCATCATCTTTTACGGATTTTGGCGGATCGAGTTTCTCCCCCTCATGTTCGCCAGCGCCATCGTCGATTATTTTCTGGCAATTGCCATCGACAAGGCTGAAAATCCAAGACAGCGCAAACATTTGCTGTGGCTCAGCCTTGCTTTCAACCTCGGCGTGCTGGGCTTTTTTAAATATCTGATCTTTTTCAAAGACACATTATGGTCGCTGGCGGGGGCACTTGGCTATTCGCCCAGCGTCGTCGAACTCAATATCATTCTGCCGCTGGGGATCAGTTTCTATATCTTCCAGACGATGAGCTACACCGTCGATGTCTATCGCCGTGACATCAAACCCGAACGCAACATGCTGGTCTATCTCAGCTTTGTAACCTTTTTTCCGCATCTGGTAGCGGGGCCGATCATGCGCCCGCACGTGTTGATACCGCAACTGCTCAACCCACCGCCGTTTCGGTGGCGCAATGTGCGCATCGGGGTTGAGCGGATAATGGCTGGGCTGTTCCTCAAAGTGGCTTTGGCGGATACTGTAGCGGATTTTGTCAATATGGGGTTCGATCAACCCATCGCTAACCTGACCGCGATCGATAGCTGGACATTGGCATTCTTGTTTGGATTTCAGATTTTCTTTGATTTCGCGGGCTATAGTATGATCGCGATAGGCTCTGCACTGATGCTCAGCATCTTTGTTCCCGAAAACTTCAACTGGCCCTATATGGCGACCAGCCCGCGTGAGTTCTGGAAACGTTGGCATATTTCGTTGTCAACGTGGATCCGTGACTATCTCTATGTGCCGATCATGGGCACCTATAAAGCGCAGGGAACTGGCGCGTGGGATACATTCAAGGAAGAGAGCGAGACGCGCTCAGCGTGGAGGCGGACCACCGCGCTGTTCCTCACATGGGCGATCATGGGACTGTGGCACGGGGCCAATTGGACCTTTGCTTTGTGGGGGATTTACCATGCGGTGCTGATTTATGCACACCGCATCCTCTCGCCGCTGTTTAGGTGGCGGGGCAAGGCGATGCCCGGCTGGATAGCATGGGGCATTGCGATGCCGTTCATGATGGCGGGGTGGATTCCGTTTCGTGCAACAACGCTTGCCGACACCTTCACGATGTGGGGCAAAATGGTCATGCCGCTGGGGCAAATGGGCCGCAGCTTAGCGCCCAACAGCTATATCCTTGCGGCTGCGTTGCTGCTTGGCACTGCCATGCTGTGGTTCGCGCGCGAAGTTGTGGCGCCGCGTCTTGATCCGCGTTCGCCAGTGCTGGCGGTCGCACGGACATTCACTTTCACTATATTGTTTGCTGTGGTGTTTGTGATGCTGCAATCGCGCAGCCAATTCATCTATTTTCAGTTTTAGCACCCAACCAGTCGCGCCGTGCGACGGTGGCAAACATCACCGCCACTACTGTCGCTATTGCCGTGGTGCGCAGCGGATAATCGATCAGACTGTGCAAACCGATGATGAGAATCGCGACCATTGCTGAACGTGCGATTTGCGCATGACGACCGGAAAACTCAAGCAAAGACCATATTTGCGCTATGGTCCAAGCAAGCAATGCCAGCAATAGCGCGATGCCCGCAA
Organism: Pseudomonadota bacterium; assembly: GCA_038041635.1. Classification (GTDB taxonomy): domain Bacteria; phylum Pseudomonadota; class Alphaproteobacteria; order Sphingomonadales; family Sphingomonadaceae; genus Sphingopyxis. Next base: position 6,117 of record JBBTFY010000105.1, on the reverse strand, counting down.
AGCTCCACTCGACGAAAAGTTCGAGCAGGTCATTATGGGCGTGGTTCGCATAGACATAGGTGACCGCATCTGGATCCTCATAGCTTTGATAGACACGCGCAAAAGTGCCAAGGCCAGTGCCAATGGGCATGGCGTCGCGGGCAACCTCCATCGTGCGAGGGTAGATTTCCTGACGCGATGTGCCCGGTGCCGCGTCGATGGGGCCAAGCCAGCCCGGCCGTGTCAAAGCAAATGCGAACATTGCGACAATCGTGGTCGTACCAATCAAAAATGCACCAAATACCAAAGGCGGGCGAAGGTTGATATTGCGATAGATGAACGGTGCCGATGCGATGCCAAGCAGTGCGAGCGCCATGCCGGCCATGCTGTCGGTCAACCAGCAGGCCGTAAGGAATATCGCATCCAGTGCGAGCATGATCAGCAGTCGCTGCCGTCGAAGATTGGTTTGCGGTTTGCGTTCCGATGCGCCGTCGGCGCCAAAAAAACTGGCCGCAACAGGGACAGATAAAGCCATGAGTGTCGCCAGATGGTTGGCGTTCGCAAACAGGCCAACCGCCAGTCCGCGATTGGTAGTGGCATAGAGATAGAGCGGTGATTCTAATCCGGTTACATATTGGAATATCCCCAGCAAGGCATTGAGTAATGCCATCGCAAGCAGTGTAGCCTGTAACAAACGCTGGCTTGTCGCGCTGCTGCGCCACACCAGCATGGCGATGGCCGCAACAGGCAACAACGCGAGCGCGCTCCACAAGCTGCTTGCTGGTGAAAGCGAAATCGGCAACCATGGTAATGGTGCGCCCAGCAACGCAAAGCCGCGTACCGCGCCCTCTCTGCCGGGCAGGGCACTCCACAGCGCGGGCGGTAGGGGGATGAGGGTGATCACGACCAACGCAACGATAGCACCAAATAGCCACATCAGGCTGGTCTGAGCAGGTGTCCGCTTGTCCGCGTTTCGGTTCATCACCCATAATGTCATGATGATCCCAAGCGACAGCAGCTGGAGAAACAGGTTAGCTGCGTCACCCGCTAGGCTGGCCCCGCCCAACAGCATGGCCATCGTTAAAAATAAGGGCGGAGCAAGGTTCGCAAAACGAAATTTGGGCAAGGGCGGCAATCCTGTCGAAGGTTGAATATCTACTAGGTGATTATGTCACTATGCCAAGCCCCTTCGCATGGCAATTACAACCTCAACGGTTCATCAACGCGCATATGCGGCCATCACTCCGATCTGGTTCCACCGCAACACCGGTTTGCAAAAACCACTGCAGATCGGCTTGCAATCCCACGGCGGACAGTCGTCCGCTATCATAGGCACCCGTATCAACGCCGATGCGGTTGCGCCGCAGTTCCGGGCGTTCCGTAACGGTGTGCCCGTGAACGATGATGGCCCCATGGTCGCGGTCGTCATTGACAAATTGATCGCGGATCCAAATCATATCATGATCATTTTGTGCTTCGAGCGGGGTGCCTGGGGCTATCCCCGCATGGACGAACAGATAATCCCCAACGCGCCGCGAAATGGCGAGCTTTCGCAAAAACGCAATATCTTCATGCGGTATGGCCAATCGCATTGCACCTATGACAGAGGCATCACGTTTTTCGATGAGCGCATCATCAAGCCCATAACTGCGAAGCGTCTCCCACCCACCATAGCGCAGCCATGGGGTCAGCGAAGCCAAGTCGCCGTCATAGGCGGCCACCATATATTCCTCATGGTTGCCCATCAGGAAAGTCACATTGCCCGCAGGAGAGACAATTTCGCGTAAATATCTTAGCGTTTGCGCGCTATGCGGACCGCGATCGACATAATCGCCTAGCAATATCAATGTCGTGTCCGCCGCATCGCGTGCGGCATCGTCAGTCGCAATCAGATCAATCAGCTGTTTGAGCAGGTCAAGTCGCCCGTGAATATCACCTATCGCATAGATGCGTTCCGCTGTCGGTACTTCGGCGGCACGCCATCGGCCGCTCGATTTTCGTTTGAATGAGAAAAGGCGGGACAGCATATTTTGCGGCACTTTATTTGCTACTTCGTTGACTGGCGCACATGGTGCGGTGCAATAGGGAAAGCAAGCTTTCTGGAAGCTGTATACCATAGAATGCACAACCAGGCATTGGCTCTAAAGAAACTAGTCTCTAAGGCGCGTATATCAGTTTTGAGGCATGGTTCAGATGGCAAGTGACAGCGCGTTTCGAATTGCGGTGATGAACACCCACCCAATTCAATATTTTGCGCCGCTTTATCGCTACATCCATGCGTCCGACGATGTTGATATGCATGCGCTGTATCTTTCTGACTTCAGCCTTCAAGGCGGAAAAGACGAGGGGTTTGGCGTCGCGGTTCGCTGGGATGTTGATTTGATGAGCGGCTATCCCAGCCAATTTGTCGGTGGGCGTGCACAGCACAGCACTTCGCATGGATTTTGGACTTATGTCTGTCCACAATTATGGTCGATTTTGCGGCCGCAGCGCTTTGACGCATTGTGGCTGCACGGGCACGGATTTGCGGCGAACATTCTTGCGTTACTGACGGCCAGGCTACGCGGCATACCGGTGTTCATGCGCGCGGAAACCCAGCTTGATGTTGAAACCGGCGGCATGAAAAAACGCCTCCGCCGCTTGTTGATGCCATTGCTCTATAGGCAATGCGCGCAATTGCTGGCCATCGGCAGCCGTAATCGCGATTATTACCATTCGCTTGGCATCGCCGACGACCGCATAGCATTGGTGCCCTATGCTGTGGACAATCAGCGCTTTGCCGATGCGGCAAATATATCAGACGATGAGCGCGCCCGTATCCGCGCCAGCTATGGCATTGATGACGATGCTCCTGTCATCTTGTTTGCGTCAAAGCTCAATTATCGCAAACGCGCGCAGGATTTGATAGCCGCCATGGCGCGGTTGCAATCTGACGGAGTGACAGCGCATCTGTTGATTGTCGGATCAGGTGATTATGAACAGGTGTTGCGCATCCAGGCATCGGATTTGGGGTTGCAGCGCATCACCTTTGCCGGGTTCGTCAATCAGGCGGGATTGCCTAGCGTATATGCGGCGTCAGATGTTTTTGTATTGCCGTCGGAAAAGGAGAATTGGGGGCTGATCGTCAACGAAGTGATGGTGGCTGGCTTGCCGGTCGTTACAACACACGAGGTTGGCTGCGTCCCCGATCTGGTGCACCATGGCGACAATGGTTACTTGTATCAAACGGGGGACGTCATAGAGCTGGCGAGCGCGCTGACGGCATTGGCCAGTGACGCAGCGTTGCGTTCGCGCATGGGCCAGCGGTCGCGCGAAATCATCGCGCATTGGGGCTACGGCGAATGCCTGGCAGGGATACGCCAAGCGATTTCGCGTGTTCGAGCGGGGCAGGAGCGATGAGCAAGGTCATCGTCGCCAACCCTGGGCGCCAGCATAGCGACCAGATGGCGAGCGGACTCAGCGAAGCAGACATGTTGGCGCTTTACGTCCACAGCGCACCGGTTCGGACCAGTTTGGCGAACGAAGTTTCAGCTGACGTAAACCTCGAACTGAAGCGATATCGACTTGCTATCGCGGCTAGCAGCCGATTGCTTGCGGGCAACGTGCGAATAGCGGTGGCGCACCGGGTTTATGCCCGCTTTGGTGAGGCGCTGGCGGGTATCGCATATAATCATATATGGTCGGCAGTAATATGCACCGAAAATTCGGCGCTCCCCGTTTTTCGCCTTGCCCGCGAACGGGGAGCAGTCACTATCCTAGATGCCGCCAGCGTCCACCATGGCTGGCAAACACGCCTACCCGATCCCGGCCTTGCGCGCCGCAACGCCATCAAAGATTCGGAAATCGCACTCGCCGATCATATCCTGACATGCTCACCCATGGCCCGCGACAGCTATCTCGAGGCTGGCGTTCCGCCCAATCGCGTCCATGTGTTGTCGCTGGGGGTCGATTTGGACGGATTTTCCGAACCGCGCTTGACCGAGCGGCCCGGCCCGGTGCGCTTCCTTTTCATCGGGCGCGGCGGACGGGCCAAGGGGACGGACATTTTGGCGGCGGCGTGCGCGCGGCTCGCCGATGCGGGTCTCGATTTCCGCCTTGATTGCCTCGGCAACCTCACCCCCGATGCGGTTGAGCAATTGCGGCCCTATGCTACTTTTCACGGCGAAGTCGCGCACGACCAATTGGCGGACCATCTGCGCGCCGCCGACATATTGGTCCACCCGTCGCGTTTTGACAGCTTTGGTCTGGTTGTCCCCGAAGCGCTAGCGTGTGGCACCCCAGTGATCGTCAGCGACCGGACCGGCGCCAAATATATGATCCGTGACGGCGAAACCGGATGGACGGTTGCAACGGAGGATGTTGATGCGCTGTTTTCCCGTATGGCAGCCTGTGCAGCGCAGCCAGACCAGTGCCGCGCTATGCGCAGCGCCTGCCGCACAGAGGCACTTCGTCACGATTGGGCGCGCTATCGCGCCGATGCGGCCGCGCTTGTTGCCGATCTTATCCGAGCGGGCAGGGGGTAGGGCGGTGCGCATCCTGCATGTCGTCCCATCCTATTTCCCGGCTATCCGTTATGGCGGGCCGATCTATTCGGTGCATGGCCTTGCCAAAGCAAGCGCGGCGGCGGGGCACAGCGTTGATGTCTATACAACCAACGCTGATGGCGCGGGTGCGCTTGACGTTCCTACTGACTGCTGGGTCGAAGTTGATGGCGTGCGGGTGCGCTATTTCCCGCGTCGCTGGCCGCTGCGACTGTTCCGCGCACCTGATATGGCGACAGCGGCAAAGGCGGCCTTGGCCAACTATGATGTCGTCCACATCCACGCGGTTTTTCTGTGGCCGATAGTCACCATGGCGCGGGCGTGCCGCAGGGCGGGCGTGCCCTATATCCTCTCACCGCGCGGGATGCTGGTAAAATCGCTGTTCCAGGCGCGATCAGGCTTGGTTAAACGGCTGTGGGTGGTGCTGTTCGACCGTAAGACAATTGAGCAAGCCAGTGCGCTCCACTTGACTGCGCAGACCGAGGCCGATGAGTTGGCGGCATTCGATTTTGATCTGCCTCACATGGCCATCATCCCCAACGGGGTTGAGCCGATGCAATCACCCGACACCGCTATAGGGAAAGCCGACGACCCGCCATTTCTGCTCAGCCTAGGGCGGATCAATTGGAAGAAAAACTTGCCAGCTCTGGTCGCAGCATTGGCGCAATCTGAACAGCCAGCCCTGCGGTTGGTTATTGCCGGCAATGATGAGGATGGCGATCTGGCGGCCGTACGCACCGCCATCGCCGTTCATCACCTTGAGGAACGCGTAACCATCATCGACAACAGCGTGACTGGGGATGAAAAAACGGCACTGTTCATCACTTGCGCTGCCTTCATCCTTCCGTCGCTCAACGAAAACTTTGGCAATGTCGTGGTCGAAGCCATGGCCCATGCCAAGCCGATTATCGTTACCAACGGTTGCGGTGTGGCCGAGGTGGTGCGCGACGCTGATTGCGGCATTGTTTGCGCGCCGAATGCGGATAGCCTGTCGGCGGCCATCGGGCAATTGATCGGCGACCCTGCGCTCATGCGTAAACGCGGGCTCGCTGGCCAGGCCTATGTGCGCGAGCATCTCGAATGGCCGGCCATCGCTGCGCGGATGGGCGCTGTCTATGATGCGGTAATAGCCTGATATGATCGATGGTGGGCCGCATTTCTATTTACCGCTGTCCTACAGGCGGCGCGATGCTGTATCATGACGATATGAGAAAAAACTTGACATATTTTTACATGATATTGCCCGCAAAGGGGGCTAATGTACCTAGGCAGTGTTGACTAAGTGGATGTGGGGCGTGGTATGAGCGAAAATCGTTCAGTTCAAGGAGCAGGAGCGCAGACAGGGTGGTTCCCTGTCGCGCGAGTGCGACGCAGAAATGGGCGATTTACGCCATATCGCTTTGCGACGCGGCGGATTTCGTCTCTGAATGTGTCGGAAATCTTGCCCGTAGTCCCGCTACGCGCTGCGCTTTCCTCCTGTTCAGAAACGAAATCCGGCTCGCGCCACGCCCGCTTCCACTTAGTCAACACTGCCTAGGTGTATTAAGTTGACACCACACCCCGGAAACACCCATGTAACCCGCAGGCGGCCGTTGTT
>JBBTFY010000104.1:0-9544 GCA_038041635.1 Pseudomonadota bacterium | reverse complement strand
GCGGGTGTAGCTCAGTTGGTTAGAGCGCCGGCCTGTCACGCCGGAGGTCGCGGGTTCGAGTCCCGTCACTCGCGCCATATCCTCCCAAATTGCTGTTTAGCATCAATTTTTGGGACGGCGCCACTGCCCAGTCTCCATCCATTGCAACAGCGGCCTTAACGGTGCGATCCATAAGATGCCTGCGATGGCATAAACCGGGATAGCAGCAATGGGGGACAACCCTCCGATAGCCTCGATCACCGTCGTAACGGTGAATGCCAGCACAGCTATCAGGCCAAGAATGATCAGCATACCCGCAGGTTTGCGCCACGATGGTTGGTGGCCATTCATGCCTTCATCCATTCTTTTTCTGTGACGATATAATGCAGCGGCATGTCCCACGGATCTGTTGGCAACGCAGCCATCTCTTGCACTGACCAGGCAATGCCAATGCGCGTAGCATTGGGCAGATGCGTTAACGCCCGATCATAATGGCCGCCGCCCTGACCTAATCTGTCTCCGCGCCGCGTGAAGCCAAGGAGTGGGAGCAATATGATTTCGGGCGCAATGATGGGGGCACAGGGCGGGGGTTGCTGCAACCCATATGGTCCAGGCTCAAGCGGCGTGTTTGTTTCGACAGAATGAAATGTCATGGCGCCATCGCGTGATGTGAGACGGGGCAGGGCGATGGTACAGCCCTGTGCCCGTGCGGCGGCAATGAACGGCCTCGGGTCTGCTTCCGAACCCTTCGCACTATATCCGGCAACAATCGGCCTGCGCGCAAGCATCTGTGTAAAGGTGGGGCAGGGTGTAAAAGGTAGTTTATTGTTTAAAATAAACGCGTTGCGCCTTTCTTTTGCTAATGAACGCAAAGATTGCTTGTCCATTATGCATGTTCCTTGGGCTTTGGGTGACGGGACCACGGAGGCCGTTTGCTTGAAAATCCTCTGACGCCTTTTACGTCAGGTGGGAACCATATATTTCGGGCCAAGACCCTAACAGAGACAGCCCCCAAGGATGTCTTTATCGCCTCAGGGATATTCGGTAAGCGCGCACCATGCAGCACCCGTCAGGCCTTAGATAGGGTGTTTAGGGCGAAATCTCAAGCTGTCATCAATTTCGGTGTTCAAGGCGCTGTGCAAGCGCGCTAATACGCTGTGCCAATGTGTCGATCGCGGCCGCGTGGGCGTTATCAGCACCTGCCCCCGTGGGCCCGTCTGCGGGGTTTGTATCCTGCGCCGTCTGTAATTTGTCGGCCAATAATATTGCTGCAAACAACAATTGCCGCGCTTCGCTCAAGCCACCGGCCATTAATCGTGCAGATTCAATCTGTTCGTTAACAATATTGCCAAGAGCTCCCAGAGCCTCGGTTTCACCGTCACCGCAGGCGACTTGATAATTATAGCCGCCAATATGTAACATCACCTCAGCCATGATGCTGTCCGATCAAATGGTCGAGTTCAGCAATGGTGGCGGCCACTTCGGCACGAAGCGAATCGCGGTTCTGCGGGTCAGAATGCGCTTGGCCAGTGGGGTATGATTCGGCCACAGGTAAGGCGGTAACCGCCATTTCAAGCCTGTCGATGGCTTCGCCTAACCGCTGTAACGATAATGTGATATTCCCCATGACGACGCAGTAAGGCATATTATTCGTGAAATCGCAAATCTCGCATGTTTGACGGGCCGTGCGGTTGACGCGGCGGGTCGCCCCTGCGCAAAGGATGCCCCATCCGAATCGCCTGTTTCATCGCCGTGGAGATGCCAGCATGCCCGCCCAGAATAGCCAGCTTGCCGATGCCATCCGCATTTTGGCCATGGATGCCGTTGAAGCCGCGAATAGCGGTCATCCAGGTATGCCGATGGGAATGGCGGATGTGGCGACCACGCTTTTTACGCGCTATCTGAAATATGATGCCAGCGCGCCGAAATGGGCGGATCGTGACCGTTTTATACTATCGGCTGGGCATGGCTCTATGCTCACATACGCCTTGCTCCACCTCACGGGCTATGCGCGCCCGACGATGGATGACATCCGCAATTTTCGCCAATTGCACAGCCCATGCGCCGGCCACCCGGAAAATACCGAACTCGACGGGGTTGAGTGCACGACGGGGCCACTGGGGCAGGGGTTGGCGATGGCGGTGGGCATGGCGATTGCGGAACGGCACCTCAACGTAACCTTTGGCGACGATTTGGTTGACCATCGGACATGGGTGATCGCGGGTGACGGGTGCCTGATGGAGGGTGTCAATCATGAAGCGATAGGACTTGCCGGGCATTTGAAATTGGGTAGGATGATCGTGCTTTGGGACGATAACCGCATCACGATTGACGGTGCGACGTCACTTTCAACCAGCGAGGATATTCCCGCGCGCTTTCGCGCCACGGGATGGCACACCGCACAATGCGATGGCCACGATATGGCGGATATTGCGCGCGCGATCGACGCGGCGATGGCCGATGACCGTCCATCGCTCATCGCTTGCCGCACCATCATCGGTAAAGGCGCGCCGAATAAACAGGGAACGTCGGCGACACATGGCTCGCCATTGGGTGCGAGCGAGGCGGCGGCAGTGCGCGAAACTCTTGGCTGGAATGCCCCGCCTTTTGAGGTTCCGGCACCTATCCTTGATGCATGGCGCAGGGCTGGTGCGCGCGGAGCGGTCACGCGGGCCGAGTGGGAGCAGCGACATGCGATCCATCCCGATGCCGCCGAGTTCGACAGGCGGATGCGCGGGGCTTTGCCGAGTGAAACTGCGATGCAGGATTATCTTGATAGCCTTGTCGCCAATCCGCCCGCCGTTGCCAGCCGCAAGGCGAGCGAAATGGCGCTCGGCGCGCTCACCGCCGCAATCCCCGAACTTATTGGCGGTTCAGCCGATTTGACGGGATCAAACAACACCAAAACACCATCAACACAGCCATTATCGGCCGACAATTATGGCGGGCGTTATATATATTACGGCATCCGCGAATTTGGCATGGCCACCGCGATGAACGGCATGGCGTTGCACGGCGGTATCATCCCCTATGGCGGGACGTTTCTGGTCTTTGCCGATTATTGCCGCAATGCCATCCGGCTGTCCGCAATCCAGCAACAGCGCGTGATTTACGTCATGACGCATGACAGCATCGGGCTGGGTGAAGACGGCCCGACGCACCAGCCTATCGAGCATCTGATGTCGCTGCGCGCGATGCCGGGACTACATGTTTTTCGACCATGTGATGCGATTGAGACCGCTGAATGCTGGGAATTAGCGATCAGGCGCACCGATGGGCCGTCGCTGCTGGCTTTGTCGCGGCAGAATCTTCCCGCACTGCGCTATGATGCAGCCATGAAGTCGGCGCTTGGTGGTTATCGCTTGCACGGTGCGATTGCGGCGCGCCAAGTGGTTTTGGTTGCCACCGGGTCAGAAGTGTCACTGGCTTGCGAAGTAGCGGAAATGCTGGAGCAGGGCGGCGTTGGCGCTGATGTAGTGTCAATGCCGTGCACCGAATTGTTCGACGCGCAGGACGCAAACTACCGCAACGATGTTCTGCCCAAGGATGCCTTGATCGTTTCCATCGAAGCGGGGGTGACGCTGGGCTGGGAGCGTTATACGGGTCGCGGCGGTCTGAATATCGGCATCGACCGATTTGGTGCGTCGGCACCGGCGAGTGATTTATATGATTATTTCGGCCTGACGGCTCCAAAGATTTATAATCAAATCATAGAAAAATTAGCAGTTTAATAGGAGATGTTGTCATGACAACTAAAGTTGCAATCAATGGTTTTGGACGCATTGGACGGCTTGTGGCGCGGGCAATTCTCGAACGCAGCGACCATGACCTTGAACTGGTGGCGATTAACGACCTGGCCGACGCCAAATTGAACGCCTTGCTGTTCAAGCGCGATAGTGTCCATGGTGCGTTCCCCGGTGAAGTCCATGCCGATGGCGACGCGATGGTCGTTAATGGAAAACGCATTCGTGTTACAGCGGAGCGAGACCCCGCCAACCTGCCGCACGGCGAAATGGGTGTGGACATTGCGCTTGAATGCACAGGTTTTTTCACCGATCGTGACAGTGCGGGAAAGCATATTACCGCTGGGGCCAAGCGTGTTCTTATCTCTGCTCCTGCTAAAAATGTTGATAAAACTGTGGTTTATGGCGTCAATCATGGCGTGCTGACAGCTGACGACACGATTGTTTCGAACGCCAGTTGCACCACCAACTGTCTGGCTCCGCTCGCCAAGATACTCAACGACGCCATCGGCATAGAGCGCGGGTTGATGACCACAATCCACAGCTACACCAACGACCAGAAAATCCTCGACCAAATCCATAGCGACATGCGCCGCGCACGGGCTGCTGGCATGTCGATGATCCCAACCACCACGGGTGCTGCGCGTGCTGTGGGTGAGGTGATGCCCGAACTCAAGGGTAAGCTTGATGGGTCGGCGATCCGCGTGCCGACACCAAATGTCAGCATCGTTGACCTGACCTTCACACCAACACGCGACACCAGCGTTGAAGAGGTCAACGCACTGCTTAAGGCCGCAGCAGAGGGCGCGTTGAAAGGGGTGTTAGCCTATTCCGACGAGCCACTCGTTTCAATCGACTATAATCATTGCCCCGCCAGCTCGACCATCGACAGCCTTGAGACGACAGTGCTTGACGGCAAGCTGGTCCGCGTCCTGTCTTGGTATGATAATGAATGGGGCTTTTCCAACCGCATGGTGGATACCGCTGGCGTCATGGCGGGGTTGATTTGAGAGCATGAGCCAGTTCCGCACCCTCAATGACATTGGCGATGTTGCGGGCAAGCGCGTGCTGGTCCGCATAGATTGCAACGTGCCGATGACAGGCGGCTTGGTGTCGGATGCAACGCGGTTATCGGCGGCACGTACAACCTTATGTGAGCTGGCAGATTCTGGTGCCAAAGTATTGATATTATCACATTTTGGCAGGCCAAATGGCCAGGTTGATCTGTCTATGTCGTTGCGACCCATAGCCTCGCCCTTAGCGCAAATATTGGGCCGTGACGTTGGGTTTATCGAAGATTGCGCTGGCGATGCCATTGCCGCGCAAACGAATAGCCTCGCCAACTCTTCCATCACTCTGCTTGAAAATACGCGCTTTCATGGCGGCGAAGAGGCGAACGATCCCGCATTTACCGCGCAAATGGCGCTGCTCGGCGACCTCTACGTCAATGACGCTTTTTCCGCCGCGCACCGCGCTCATGCCTCTACCGAAGGGTTGGCGCATGTTCTGCCTGCCTTTGCTGGCCGCGCGATGGAGGCGGAATTGCGCGCACTTGATGCCGCGCTCGGCAATCCGCAGCACCCTGTTGCGGCGGTGGTGGGCGGGGCTAAAGTGTCTTCAAAGATCGACGTGCTGCGTCACTTGGTATCCAAGGTCGATCATCTGATCATCGGCGGCGGGATGGCCAACACATTCCTTGCGGCGCGCGGAGTAGACGTTGGTAAGTCGCTGTGCGAGCATGACCTGATCGGCACCGCCAATGCGATATTTGATGCGGCTGATGCGGCGGGCTGCACCATCCATCTGCCCTATGACGTCGTGACGTCACGTATATTTGCCCCAAATCCGCCAATCCGCACCGTCAATGTCCACGAAGTTGCGGCTGATGAGATGATCCTCGACATTGGCCCTGCTGCGGTCGAAGCATTAGCGGACGTGCTCAAAAACTGCCGGACTTTGGTGTGGAATGGGCCACTTGGGGCATTCGAAACTCCGCCTTTTGATATGGCGACGGTGGCGCTGGCACGCACCGTGGCAGCATTAACCCGCGAAGGGTCGCTGGTGTCGGTTGCGGGCGGCGGCGATACTGTATCCGCTCTCAATCATGCGGGTGTCGCAGGTGATTTCAGCTTTGTATCGACCGCTGGCGGCGCTTTCCTTGAGTGGATGGAGGGCAAAGAGTTGCCGGGCGTCGCCGCCCTGATGCGCTAGCGCAGTTGCAACTCTACCTAGCGCTGTCTATGGGCGGCAATGCATTCGAATGCCTAAGCGGAGCCAAGCATGACCACGACCGTCAAAACCATAATCGATAAATATGAGGCTACACCAGAAGAGGTGAAGGCCAACCTCTACGCCATGTTGATGCACGGGCGCTTGGGTGGCACAGGCAAGATGATTATTCTCCCCGTCGATCAGGGGTTTGAACATGGCCCTGCGCGCAGCTTTGCGGTTAATCCGGCGGCCTATGACCCGTATTACCATTATCAATTGGCGATTGATGCGGGGTTGAATGCTTTTGCTGCGCCGCTGGGGATGCTCGAAGCGGGAGCGGATACATTTGCGGGGCAAATACCGACCATCCTCAAACTCAACAGCTCAAATAGTTGGGCGACAACGGCCAATTCGGCGGTGACGTGCGGCGTAGATGACGCGCTCCGGCTGGGTTGCTCCGCCATTGGCTTCACCATCTATCCAGGGTCGGACGATTGTTTCGCGATGATCGAACAATTTCAAGAGTTGGCGCGTGAAGCCAAATCAGTCGGCCTTGCCACCGTGCTCTGGTCCTATCCGCGCGGCGGTAATTTGCCAAAATCGGGTGAATTGGCGCTTGATGTCGGGGCATATGCCGCGCATATGGCGGCCTTGCTGGGCGCGCATATCATCAAGGTTAAGCTGCCCAGCGATCATATCGAGCAAGCCGATGCCAAGGGTGCCTATGCGGGGTTTGACTCGTCAACACAGGCAAAGCGCGTCGCGCATATGGTGCAAAGCGCATTCAATGGCCGCCGCATCGTGATCTTCTCGGGCGGAGCGGCCAAGGGCATCGACGCGGTTTATCAGGACGCGTGCGACATTCGCGACGGCGGTGGCAATGGTTCGATCATCGGCCGCAATACGTTCCAGCGCCCGCGCGACGAAGCGCTCGCCATGCTCGACAAGTTGGTGCGGATCTATAAAGGCGAGGAATGACCGAACCAGATGATGACGCCCTCGCGCTAGACCCTAATTTTGCAGCGCGCTTTGGGGCGCAATTTCGCCCCGCCTGTCAGCTCTATCTCGTCTCACCGCTCGATGTTGCGGGAGCCTATGCCGACACCCTAAAGGCTGCGCTCGATGGTGGACCGGTCGCGGCGTTCCAATTTCGCGTCAAGGGTGTGGATCAACACGAAGCAGCGCGGCTGGCCGAGCCGCTCCAACGCATATGCGCCGACCGCGATGTCGCCTTCATCATCAACGATGATATGGCACTGGCAAAGCGAATTGGTGCGGATGGCGTTCATTTGGGGCAAGGTGATGGCGACCCGCGTGATGCGCGGGCGCTGCTCGGCAAGGATGCGCAAATTGGTGTCACCTGTCACAATAGTCGCCATCTGGCGATGGACGCAGGTGAGGCAGGGGCAGATTATATCGCCTTCGGTGCCTTTTACCCGACGACGACAAAGCTGGTTGATCATGTGGCAGAGGCATCGCTCCTCGGCTGGTGGACCACGGTGTCGGAAATTGCGTGCGTTGCCATCGGTGGCATAACCGCTGCCAATTGTGCGCCGTTGGTGCGGGCTGGTGCGGATTTTATCGCTGTGTCATCGGCCGTCTGGGCCGATGCGCGCGGCCCGAACGCAGCTGTTGCCGATATTGTCAAAGCTATCGCTCAAGCCAAACTTTAGGTCATATTATGAGTTTATGACCTATAGCGGCCTGGCCCCTTTTGGCGCCATGTCGTCGCGGCGGCGTTGTTTGGCGTGCTGCTCAGGTCGTATAACAGCGCCAAACAGGCCAGCCGCAGGGGCGGGCTTTCGTGTCGGTGGTTCTAATGTCGTTGTAGTCATAATATCCCCCCTAACGCATGAATTGCGTCACGTATTGGACACAAGCGACATGAATTGCGGCTGAGCGGCGCTGTCAGGCGATTGTCAGAATCGTACCGCGCTCTTGCCAATTGGCGGGCACGCCGCTAGTCGGCCCGCACTAATGGCCCGAACGCTTGGGCTGTCCTGGCTCTTTTAACTTCGTATATGCGCAAAGGTGATCTCAATATGAAGATCAGTGGTGTGGACATTCGTCCCGGAAATATCATCGAATATGAACGTGGTATCTGGAAAGTTGCCAAGATTCAACACACCCAGCCTGGCAAGGGCGGCGCGTTCATGCAGGTCGAGATGAAAAACCTCGTTGATGGCCGCAAAACCAATGTTCGGTTCCGTTCGCAGGACACCATCGAGAAGGTGCGCCTAGATACAAAGGATTTTCAGTATCTCTATGCCGATGGCGGTGACCTCGTCTTCATGGACAAGGATACGTACGAGCAAATCAATCTGTCGCGTGAGTTGATCGGCGAAGCAGCGGATTTCCTTCAGGATGGCATGGATGTCGTCCTCGAACTGTGGGACGAACGCCCGATTTCTGTCGAATTGCCTGAAACCATAGAGGCGTTGATCGTTGATGCCGATGCAGTGGTTAAGGGGCAGACGGCTTCGTCGAGCTACAAGCCTGCCGTGCTCGAAAATGGCGTTCGTGTGATGGTGCCGCCACATATCGGTAGCGGCACGCGGATCGTCGTCAATGTCTATGACCGCGAATATGTGAAGCGCGCTGACTGATGTCCACACAATCTGGTGTTATCACGGTTATGGAGCGCGCTGCGCGCAAAGCGGGGAGCAAATTGCGCCGCGACTTTGGCGAAGTTGAGCATCTACAGGTATCGCGCAAGGGGCCTGCGGATTTTGTCAGCCGTGCCGATCAAATGGCCGAACGCACGCTGTATGACGAATTGCTGCGCGCGCGGCCCGACTGGGGTTTTCTGATGGAGGAAGGCGGCAGCATCGACGGTGCCGCCGGTAAACCGCGTTGGGTTGTCGATCCGCTTGATGGCACATCAAACTTCCTCCACGGCATCCCGCATTTTGCGATTTCCATTGCTGTGCAGGAACCGCGCCCAGACGGCAGCTGGGGTGATATTGTCGCAGGGCTAGTCTATCAACCTATCACCGATGAAAGCTATTGGGCCGAACGAGGGCGCGGTGCGTGGCGCAATGGGCAGCGATTGCGCGTCTCGGCGCGGCGCGAATTGGCCGATGCGCTTATCGCCACGGGCATACCCTTTTTCGGGCATGGCGATTTGGCGCAGTGGACACGTATATTTGGTGCGATAGCCCCCGATGTTGCCGGCATTCGCCGCTTTGGCGCGGCCAGTCTTGATCTGGCTTGGGTCGCGGCAGGGCGTTTTGACGGTTTCTGGGAATCAGACTTATCCCCATGGGATGTTGCGGCTGGGATATTGCTGGTCAAGGAAGCGGGCGGATTTATCACCGATTTTCGCGGCGGCGAACGCGCAATGGAGCGCAGCGAGTTCCTCGCTGCCAACGACACACTGCATAGCAAGCTGCATAAGCTGGTTGCAGGGGCGCTACGAGGCGCTTAGCTACCGCCTGTGGTGATGAAACATTTCAGCGTGGCGTGCGCTGGCCAAACTTTTCAATCATCGCGCATATCGCATTTTGTGCGCGGCCAAAGCTGACAAAGCTGACACCAAGGAAGCCTTTATTTCCGTCATTCCTTGAAAAACCCTTCTTTACCGGGGGGAAGGGGTTGTTGTGCTCCGCACT
>JBBTFY010000103.1:0-23625 GCA_038041635.1 Pseudomonadota bacterium | reverse complement strand
CCATCTGCACAAGCCCGGCGGAGGCGCGTTGCAGCCCCGCGTCGCTGGCGCGTTTCATCAGCGCATAGGCGCGCGGCCAATCGCGCGAAATGCGTTCGCCGTTGAACAGTTCGGCGGCGAGGACATATTGCGCGCGCGGCTCGCCGCGAGCGGCAGAGCGCTCTAGCCACGGCAGCGCTTCGTCTTTGCGCGACAGTTCATAGAGCACGAGGCCGAGATTATCTTCGCCCTGAAGGTGCCCTTGCGCTGCGGCTTGGCGGAACCATTCGGCGGCCTGCGCCAGATCTTGGCCGACGCCGCGCCCCAGCTTATAGGCTTGGCCAAGGTTGAACTGTGCATCGGCGTCGCCCGCCAGCGCCAATGGGCGCCATTCGGCAATCGCGCGGGTATAATCGCCCGCTTCCCATGCCGTCACGCCAGCGCGGACATCGGCCAGCGCGGTGGTGGACAGCGCGGTAAGCGTGGCGATGCCTAGGCTTAGCGCAATAGCGCGAGCAAAAATTGGGCGTGCGACCATGGTATCAGGCTCCGAAATGTTCGAGCGGGAGCTAACAGCCTAATGGTGAACGCCGCGTTAGCAAGCATTTCGCATCAAAGTGCGAAAATCATGACGAAAACAGCCTCTTGTTAACCTTATTTTAGGGCTGAAGTGAAAAACAGGGCGCCTGACAGCGGAACATTTGCCGCTAAAGTGTCGTAAGGGGACTGGGTTTTGCGCGTATTAGCATGTGCCTCACAGAAAGGCGGATCGGGAAAAACCACCCTATCCGGCCATTTGGCTGTTCAGGCCCAATTCGCGGGGGCTGGCCCGGTTGTGCTGATCGACATTGATCCGCAAGGAAGCCTTGCCGACTGGTGGAATGAACGCGACAGCGAATATCCCGCCTTTGCCCAGACCACAGTGGCGCGGCTGTCCACCGATTTAGAGATTTTGCGCCAGCAAGGGTTCAAACTGGCGGTTATCGACACGCCGCCCGCGATCACCATGGCGATACAAAGCGTTATCTCGGTTTCCGAGCTTATCATCGTGCCAACCCGCCCCAGCCCACATGATTTGCGCGCCGTGGGCGCGACCGTTGATTTATGCGACCGCGCTGGCAAGCCGCTGATCTTTGTCGTCAACGGCGCGACGCCGAAGGCCAAGATAACCAGCGAGGCCGCTATCGCGCTGTCACAGCATGGCACGGTGGCGCCGATCACGCTGCATCATCGCACCGACTATGCCGCGTCGATGATCGACGGGCGCACGGTCATGGAATGCGACCCCAATGGGCGGTCGGCGCAGGAAGTGATCAACCTGTGGGCCTATCTGTCGGATCGGTTGGAAAAGAATTTCCGCCGCACGGTTTTTTCGACCCCCGCTGCCAACCAGGCAGTGATGGCAGGCGCCATTCGTCCTCTTGGTGGTGGCTTTGGCCGCCGCGTGAACGGGTAAGGGGTGATGTCGATGGCCGAACCCAAACCCTTCGCTTCGCTGTCCGCCGGCTTGCTGGCCAGTAAAGGGGGCGCACGCCCCGCGATGCGCCGCCAAGCGCATTTGCCCATGGATGGCAATGCTGTGCATGACGACCTTGGCTGGAACGACATGGGTTATGATGTCGATCCGCATGATGGCGGCCATGACGTTGGCCTGTCGGCCTCGCGCGGTCTGTCGCCCATGGCACCATCGGTGCATGATGAGCTCAATGCTGCGGTTGAGCATGCTATCGTCCAGCCATTGAACGATAATGTCATAGCGCCCGTGCATCAGGCAGAGCCAGAAGTGCGGTTGCAACAGCAAGCCATCGAACAAGCGCTGTCACCCGATGTCACCGAATTGGCGGTCGTCGCTCCGGTTGCTGTGGCCAGAGCGCCGCGCAGGAATGTATCGCCGCGTGCGCGCGCCGGTTCACGCGGCAATTTCGCTTTCACGCTCCGCCTAGACCCACAGCGCCATTTGCGGCTGCGGTTGGCGAGCGCGGCTAACAACCAGTCAACGCAGCAGATCATGATCGCTTTGGTCGATGATTTTCTCGCTAACTTACCCGAAATCGAAGCCTTTGCTGCAGGGCTACCGACTTCGAAACGCACCGCTCTTCTATGAAACACGACGCAATAGGGAATGAAGAACATGACCCGCACTGCTTGGCTTAAACTTAGCGCATCCGGCCTTATCGCCGCGATCGGCTTTGGTATCCCCTCGACGGCATTGAACGCCAGCGATGGCGAACAACCGCGCGTGAACCCCGCGCGCGCTGCGGGTAGCGCGGCCCGCGCCGTGCAAATGCTCGAACGGGGCCGCGCTGATCGCGCCGTCGGTTATGCCGAAGCAGCGGTGGCGATGAACCCCAATGATGCGGGCCACCGCGCCCTTTTGGGGCAAGCCTATCTGGCGGCCGGGCGCTTCACCTCGGCTGAGGCGAGCTTTGATGCCGCGCGGCAATTAGGCGCGAGCGATTCGCGCACGATCATCGGCCATTCACTGGCGCTGGTCGCGGTTGGCCGCGATGCCGAGGCTCTGGCGTTGATTGACGCCAATGCGACAACCCTGCCCGCATCGGATTACGGTCTTGCTCTGGCGATGGCCGGACAGGCCGAACGCGGTGCGATGGTGTTGACCGACGTGGTGCGTTCGGGCGAATCAACCGCGCGTGACCGCCAGAACCTGGCGCTATCCTATGCGCTGTCCGGACGTTGGCTGGAAGCACGCCTGCTTGCAGCGCAAGATTTGGGCGGTGCCAATGTTGGCGCGCGGATCGAGCAATGGACCGCGATGGTGCAGTCGGGCAGCCCGACGATGCGTATTGCCGGCCTTATCGGCACAACGCCGGTGCAGGATGCGGGAATGCCCGTGCGCCTTGCGCTGCTAGGCGGCCGTGCGCCGGGCCTTGCCATGGTCGATGACCCTGCGCCGCTGGCGACCTATGCGCCGCCACCGCCAGGAGGCAGCGATGCCATGGTTGAAACCATGCTGGCCGATGCCGGGGCGCGTAATGATGCACCATCAGCCGTTGCAGAAGCTTTGCCGCAGCCGATCGAAGTTGCCGCAGCCGTAGCAACCCCGGCCCCGGTTCCGGCTGCGCTGGCAGGCAATGACGGTGCGCTGGTGTTTGTCTCCAACCCCGTCATCCAGCCGCTGCGCGCGATGGTGGCGATGGTTGCGCCCTTGGCCAATCCGACCGCAGTTCCTGTAAACACTGTTCGTAGTGGCCGTGTGGCCCGCGTTGCTGGGGCGAATGTGCCCGCTGCATCGCCAGTAGCCGTTGTAAACCGCGCTGTCGTTGCCGTAGCGGCTGCCCCGCGCGGCCCCGTGCGCACCAGCGGCTGGGCGATCCAGCTTGGTGCCTATGAAAGCCAAGCGATTGCCCGTGAAAATTGGGCGCGGATGGCGGCGCGGCATAATGCGCTGTCCGGCCATGATGGCGTTACCACATCGGCAAGTGTTGGCGGACGAACATTCCACCGTTTGAACGCAACGGGTTTTGACAGCCGCGCCGAAGCGGCGGCGGCCTGTGCCGGCGTGGCAAGCCGTGGCGGGACATGCTTTGTCCGCAGCCTGCCCGCAAGCGAGCGGGCACAGTGGGCGTCGCGTCCATTGAGCACGCGGGTTGCCAGTCGGTAGAGGCTGCGCTTTTGCGTTACGGCCCCCTTGCGTAATCGTGCCACTACGCGTCATATGCAGATATGGCGTTTAACGAGCTACGCGATGAAAAGGGGGAGGAGCGATCGGCCTATGCCGAGGTCGCGCGGTGGATAGCAGCCACTGGCCTCGACAATCTGGCGCAACGCCGCGAGGAGGCTGAGGCGATATTCCGCCGTATCGGCATCACCTTTGCCGTTTATGGAGAAGGGGGCGACCCGGAACGCCTCATCCCGTTTGACCTGATCCCGCGCGTATTTTCCGCCGCCGAATGGGATATGTTAGAGCGGGGCATCCGCCAGCGCGCGCGCGCACTCAATGCCTTTGTCCGCGACATTTATCATCGCGGCGAAATCATCAAGGCAGGAATAATCCCGGCTGACCTTATTTATTCGAACGCCGCCTTTGCCCCGCAAATGTTGGGGTTCGACCCGCCCGGAGGCGTTTATAGCCACATCGTCGGGATTGATATTGTCCGCACGGGGGAGAATGATTTTGCGGTGCTGGAGGATAATTGCCGCACCCCGTCCGGCGTGTCCTATATGCTCGAAAACCGCTCGATCATGCAACGGATGTTCCCGCACCTGTTCGCAGGCGGGATGGTGCGCCCCGTCGATACCTATCCGCAGATGCTGTTCGAAACGCTGAAGGAAGTCGCGCCGCCAGCGTGCCTAGGCGAACCGATGGCGGTGGTGTTGACGCCGGGGCCGTTCAACAGCGCTTATTATGAGCATAGCTACCTTGCCGATTTAATGGGGGTTGAGCTGGTCGAATCGGCCGACCTGTTTGTCGATGCGGGCGGGGTGTGGATGAAAACAACGGCGGGACCGCGCCGCGTTGATGTGATTTATCGGCGGATTGACGATGATTATCTCGACCCGCTGGCGTTCAAACAGGACAGCCTGCTGGGCGTGCCGGGCCTGTTCCACGCCTATCGCGGCGGGCAGGTGACGATTGTGTCCGCGCCCGGCGCGGGGATTGCCGACGACAAAGCGATTTACGTGTTTGTGCCCGAGATGATCCGTTTTTATCTGGGCGAAGACGCACTCCTGCCCAACGTCAAAACATGGCGATGCGCGCTGCCCGACGAACGCGCTTATGTGCTTGAGCATTTGCACGAGCTGGTCGCCAAGGAAGTGCACGGGTCGGGCGGATACGGAATGTTGATCGGCCCCAAATCAACCAAGGCGGAGGTCGAGGCCTATGCCCGGCGTATCCGCGCCAATCCATCCGATTTTATTGCGCAGCCGACGCTGGAGCTGTCCACCGCGCCGACGCTTGGTGAAGCCAACGCCAAGGGCGCGGTCGAGCTGGTCGGGCGTCACGTCGATTTTCGCCCCTATTGTTTGGTGGGCAAAGAGATACGGCTGGTCCCCGGCGGGCTGACCCGCGTCGCGCTAACCCCGGGGTCGCTGGTGGTCAATTCGAGCCAAGGCGGCGGCGTCAAAGACAGCTGGGTGCTCGAATCATGAGGCGGCCTTGGGCAGGGGAGGCACGGCGATGCTGAGCCGGACCGCCGAAAGCCTCTATTGGCTGGCGCGTTATACCGAGCGCGCCGATGCCGCTGGCCGTTTGCTGATGATGGGGCAGCGACTGGCGATGTTGCCCGATGGGCCGAACGGCGAGGGATGGCGGTCGGTGCTGCGGGTGACCGGATGCGATGCGATGGTCGCGCCTGACGCCGTGGTGAGCGAGAGCGATGCGGTGGCGATATTGCTGCTCGACCCCGATAATCCCTCGTCAATCCGCGCGTCGCTGGCACGGGCGCGCAGCAATGGACGCGCGGTGCGCACCGCGCTGACCACCGAGATGTGGGAGGCGCTCAACGACGGTTGGCGGCGGCTGGAGCGCACCTCGCTCGACAAGGCGGTGCGCGAACTGCCGAGCCTGATCGACTGGGTGCGCGCCTATGTCGGGCGCTTTCGCGGCGCTGTGTCCACCAGCATGCTCCGCAACGAAGGGCATGATTTCCTGCGCATCGGCGGTGCGATGGAGCGCGCGGGGATTACGCTACGGCTGCTCGACGTCAATTATCAATTGCTCCTGCCCGAAGGCGACGGGGTTGGCGGGCATAAGGATCATTTCCGCTGGAACGCATTGCTGCAAACGCTGTCGGGGATGCGGGCTTATTATCATGTGTACCGCGAGAATGTGCGGCCGTGGCACATCGCCGACTTTTTGCTGACCAGCCGGATATTTCCGCGCAGTCTGGCGTATAGCATCGGGCAAACCCGCTATCATCTTGACCGGCTTAGCTATGGTCACGGCCATACGCAGCAGGTGCACCGCAGCGTCGAATTATTCGATGACCGGCTGGCGCGGATGGGCGACGGTGCGATATTCCAATATGGCTTGCACGAATTTGTGACCGAATCGCTCGATGAGCTGAACGGCATTGCGCGCGAGATAGGGGATGCCTATCATTTCTGACATGAGCCCCCAGCGGTTGAGCATGGTTATCAACCACCGCACATCCTATCATTTTCCAAATGGCGCAGCGCGATTGTTGCTGTTGCTGCGGCTGTGGCCAGAACCGCATGCGGGGCAGGTCGTGCGAAACTGGGCGGTGTCGGTCAACGATGAGCCAGTCTTTCCGAGCGCACGGACGGGGCATGGCGACAATATCGCCCTGTGGTCGGCGGCTGCCAATCCGGGCGAAATTGCGATATTGGCGACCGGAATTGTCGAGGCAGAGGACAAATCGGGGCTGGTTACTGGCTTAACGGTCAGGCCGAACCCCGCAATCTTCCTGCGCCCGACCGACACGACGCGCAGCGACAAAGCGGTGCGCGACCTGATGCCCGCGCCGACTGCACCCGACACACGGATCGCGTGGTTGCACGAACTGATGGGCGTTGTGCATGAACGGCTGGCCTATGTCACCGGCTCCACCACCGTCGGCACGACCGCGATCGACGCGCTGAAGGCGGGGGTCGGCGTGTGTCAGGACCATGCGCATTTGTTTATCGCGGCGGCGCGCGCGCACGGCATTCCCGCACGCTATGTCTGTGGGTATCTGCTCGCCGACGGCGACCATGGCGACTTGCACGAAACACATGCTTGGGCCGAGGCGTGGATCGAGGGGATGGGATGGTATGCCTTTGATCCATCCTCTGGCATTTGCACGACGCAGCGCTATGTGCGGCTGACGACAGGATTCGACGCCAGCGATGCGGCGCCGATTCGCGGCCATTCGACGGGCGGCGGTGCTTCGGGCGTGATTGCCGATGTCCGCATAGCCAAGGCGGCGGACGGCGGCGCAGACATGGTGTTACAGGTTCAACAACAGCAATAATATAATCAAAAAGACGGGCGCAAAATTGAGACAGACAGGGACGGATACGATGACATATTGTGTGGCCATCAATGTGGAAGAAGGGCTGGTCATGCTGTCCGACACGCGGACCAATGCGGGCGTCGATAATATCTCGCGCTTTCGCAAAATGTATACGTGGGAGGAGCCGGGCGAGCGCGCCATCGCGTTGATGACGGCGGGCAATCTGTCGATAACGCAAGGAGTGTTGTCGCGCATTCAATCGACCATGGACCGGTACGTGCTGGGCGATGACATTGAAACCATCATGAGCTGTGATACGCTGTATCGCGCCGCTGAAATCGTTGGCGCGGCGATGCGCGAGATGATGGACGGGCATGGCGAATCCATTGCCCAGGCGGGGGCGTCAGCGGGGGCGTCGATCATCCTGACCGGGCAGCGCAAGGGCGGACGCCCGCGTATTTTCCTGATCTACTCGGCGGGTAATTTCATCGAGGCGACGCGCGACACACCGTTCCTGCAAATCGGCGAGCATAAATATGGCAAGCCTATCCTCGATCGGATGATTACGCCCGAAACCTCGCTGGAGGATGCGATCAAGGCGGCCATCGTGTCGATGGATTCGACGTTGCAATCGAACCTGTCGGTCGGGATGCCGCTCGACATCGCGGTGCTGCCGCGCGGGGCATTCCAGTTCCGGACCCGCAAGCGGATTGAGCGGGGCGATGACCAGTTTGACCGCATTTCGGCCGCATGGTCCGATGCGCTGCACAGATCATTTACGTCGCTTCCCGAATTTGCAGCCTAGCGTGCATGCTTTGATTGCATCAAATCAAGCACTCTAGATTCTTGTTTTACCATGATTTCCGGGCCGTTTGATGGTCCATCAAACTTGAAATCATTCTGAAAGTTTTGACCACGACATGACGACGACACACGAAACTCGGATGCTGATTATAGGCTCCGGCCCAGCCGGATTGACCGCCGCCATCTATGCTGCCCGCGCGGGGATGGCCCCGGTTGTGGTGCAGGGGATGCAGCCGGGTGGACAGCTGACCATCACCACCGATGTCGAAAATTACCCCGGTTTCCGCGATGTGGTCCAAGGGCCGTGGCTGATGGAGGAGATGCAGGCACAGGCCGAACATGTCGGCACGCGGATGATCTGGGACCAGATTGTCGATATTGACCTCACCACGCGGCCGTTCCGCGCGACTGGCGATGGCGGCGATGTCTATGTTGCCGACACGCTGGTGATTGCGACGGGCGCACAGGCCAAATGGCTGGGCGTGCCGGGTGAGGTCGAGCTTGGCGGCAAGGGCGTTTCGGCATGCGCGACGTGCGATGGATTTTTCTATCGCGGCAAAAAGGTGGTGGTGATCGGCGGCGGCAATACAGCGGTCGAAGAAGCGCTCTACCTCACCAACCATAGCGATGACGTGACGCTGATCCATCGCCGCGAGGGGTTGCGCTGCGAAAAAATCCTTGAAGATCGCCTGCGCGCCAACCCGAAAATTTCGATGCTGTGGAATAAGCGCGTAGAGCGCTTTGTCGGCGGCGAGGGCACGGCGGGCCTTGTCGGCGTTGATCTGATCGACACGGTGAGCGGCGAAGCGAGTCATATCGCGACCGACGGCGCGTTCGTCGCGATCGGGCACAAGCCATCGACCGAATTGTTCGCGGGCAAATTGGCGATGGACGACAGCGGCTATTTACTGGTCGAAGCGGGCACGGTGAAAACCGCTATCCCCGGCGTATTCGCGGCCGGTGATGTCAGTGACCATGTGTATCGTCAGGCGGTAACGGCGGCAGGGATGGGGTGCATGGCGGCGCTCGACGCCGAACGATTTTTGGCCGAGGCGGCGTTTAAGGGCTAAAATAGCCATTGCGAGCCATGGCTGCGGGCGATAATAGCACACCCTGTTGGGGCCTTAGCTCAGTTGGTAGAGCGCGTCGTTCGCAATGACGAGGCCAGCGGTTCGAACCCGCTAGGCTCCACCATTTTCACGAATCCTTATCCATCGTGTCGTGCGTGACCCATGCAACCGCACCGAGGGGTGCTATGTCTGCCTGAAGCGCGGCTATCCCAAATGCAGTTGATGCCCCGCAACCCCGTGCCAGAAGCCGTTGGAAAAGGGTGCGGGGATGGCGAGATCGTCGAGTCGCGCGCGGGTTTCGGGCACATCCACCCGCCCCGCAATATGGTCGGCAAAGATGGCGGCGATGGCGATCATATCGGCGCTGTGCGGCATCAGGCGCAAATGGCCGACGCCCATGGCGATGAGATCATCGATTTCCCCGCACAGGTTCACATAGCTGTGTGACAGTGTTTGGATGCCGTTGATTGCCAGAAAATCCCGCCCGTCGATGGTTTTCAGCACCATGCCGTCTGGGTCGCTTTCACAAACGAACTGGCAATTGTCCTTGGTCCGCCCGTGCGCCCGCGCATGGTAACAGCGCGCTGACACCGCCAGCGAGGCCCGCCCGAAAATCTGGACCTCGACGGCAACGTCAATGGCAGCGGCGGCGCTTGCCAGGTAGGCCACGACATAGCGCGGTAATTCGGTGGGCAGGGTGAAGTGGGTTGCGCCATCACTGGCAAGGATGCGCAGAGTCTCTTCGTTATAAACGTTCATCAACGGACCGATGCGGTGCGGATGTCCCGCAGCATCGATCAACCCTGCGACATTATTGACCTCGACCGCATGGCTTTCGCTCTGGCAGAGTTCGCTTATCATCCGCCGTTCACGAGGCAGCACGACTTCACATAGCGAGGACAGGACAACCCGCTTGCCGCCGCGTTCCAGCCGTTCGATGACGTCGGGAATGTGTTTGTCAAAATAGGGCGTTCGCTTTGAACAGATGACCTCGCCAAGGTAAACGGTATCGATGGCGCTTTCGTCGGCGATCCGCGCGTAAAAGTCGCGCTTCACCGCCGCGTCCCAGTGGAAAATGATCGGCCCTAGGGTCAGTTTCGCGGTCATGCGCTCATCGCCATTTCTTTGTCTCGAATGCGCCCTTGGTCTGTTTCTGCCCCTCGGTTAGAGCGGTAAGGTCGGGCAGGTCCGCCACCTCTCCTGCGCACGCAGCGTCGATGGCGGCGCGAAAGGTGGTGACCACGGTGCGGACATAGGCGCGCGATCGTTGCCGCCCCTCAATCTTGAACGCAGCAATCCCCGCCTCGATCAATTGCGGAACCATGGCGAGCAGGTTGATGCTGACCGGTTCCTCGAACGCATAATAGGGTTTGTCGCGCACCGGTGCACGATATCGCCCCTTGCAGATAGTGGGGTATCCTGCCTGCTCGCATGGGGAAAAGCGGTCGATGGTAAAACCGCCCAGCCGCGTTGCAACGCAACCGTCAGCCGCCTTGTCATAATGGACATCGCCGGCGGGGGAGCATACGCCGTCCATGTTGGTGGACAGCGCTGTGGCATAGTGCGTCAGGCTGCATCGCCCCTCGACCATCAGCCCGTGATTGCCAAAGACAAAGGTTTCAATCTCGCAGGGGATTTCGGCGGCGAGTGTGCGGATTTCCGGGATCGTCAATATGCGCGGCAAAACGACGCGCTTGACGCCAAAACGCTCGCAATAATAACGGATGGCTTCTGGACTTGAGGCTGCGGCCTGAACAGACAGATGCAGGCGGCACCCGGGATAATTGCGTGCGATATGGTCGGCGACACCGATATCGGCGACGATGAAGGCATCAACGCCCAGCCGTGCACCAATCGCCACCGCGTCGGCCCATAGCGCAAACTTGCCCGCTGGCGAGAATGTGTTGAGCGCGAGAAGCACCTTCGCCCCGGCGCGATGGGCATAATCAATCGATGCCGCCAGCTCATCGGGGGTGAAGTTGAGGCCGGGGAAATTGCGCGCATTGGTGGCGTTCTGGAAACCGCAATAAACTGCATCCGCCCCGGCATCGACGGCGGTGCGCAGCGCGGCTGGGGTGCCCGCCGGACAGATGAGTTCCGGGCGGTTCAACGCTCTGCCTTGCCGTTGCTGCGCACCGCCGCCAAAATTATTCGACCGGGGGTGCCGAACAGGTCGGCCACCTGAGCAGCGATCGATTTTTCGACATCATCAAGCGCGTTGCGCAAGCACACCACCGCTTCAATATTGCCCGTCACGCCAAGGTCGCGGGAAAAGAACAGCGCGTCACCGTCGCCGCTGCCATCGATCAGGCAGAGCAGGTCGGCCAGCTTTCCCGTGATGCAGGCGTCATGCGGGGGTGTCTGGGTGCGGTGAACGGCCTGTAACTGAGGGTGCGCCGGGTCGGGACACAGCAACAGCATGAAGGGTAAACCCTTCGCATCGACCAGATAGCGGGCCGTTTGATGCTTGCCTAATCGAGCAAACAGCGCAGGGTTTTGGCGCGCAACATGCTGTACGATCCGCCGCAGTATCGGTTGCAGGGGAAGCAGCGGCACGTGGGGGGGGCGCAAGGACAGCAATCGCCGATGTTTGTAGCTAATGCTGTGGGGGTGTATGGCAAGCATGGTGTCCCCTATCACGAGCAGGGGGCGGCGAATTGATCTAAGTCAAGTATCGTTCGATGCGGTTTCCTGTGCCTCTGGCTCCAACCCCAGCATATGCGCCGGACCTTTCTTCATATTGGCCCCGATCCGCCGAATGATTTTCCGCAAGGCCAACAGCGCGATGATCGACGCAATGAGCATGACAACGGCGAGGACGACCGCAATCAGGGGATGCAGCAGCGCCAGCGCGGCGACTCCGGCGGTCGCCACATCCTCGCCAAACGACACGACGGCATTGCTCAATGGCTCTGGGCTGGCGTTGATAAGCGTGCGCGTGCTGGCCTTGACTCCGTGACTGAGCAGGGCCGCGCCACCGCCCAGCAGAAATGTAATGACTTGCACGCTAGGGTCGCCCGGATCGACGATGGCGAGCGCCAGCAATGCGCCGCCAAGTGGCCGGATGATCGAATGGAGCCAATCCCACGCGCTGTCGAGCCAGGCGATTTTATCGGCAAAAAATTCTGCAACGAAACCCGTTCCCGCGACGCCGAGCACCCACGGATTGGCCAATATGTCGAGGCTCGCCAACTGGGTCGGCAGTGCGATGACGTTGTATCGCATGGCGATGCCCGCGACCAGCAGGCTGAAATAGAGCCGCCAGCCCGACAACAGGCTGAAACTGGCGGCAAGCGCGACGATCTCTACGGCTGACATGGCTGGGTCCCTCAACATGGCCTTGCGCACAAGTTGCCCCAAGCAATGCTTCGCGGCAAGAGGGTGGGATGGATGAAGCACATCAAAGCGAATCAGTAAGCACTCAGTCCCCTGACGGTGTCTTTGACGATGATGATGAAACGGGCTTGGCTCCGGCAATCCCCGCCGCAACGCTGGTTATTTTTCATGAGGATGAAAATGGTAGCGCACCGCCGCGCATCTTGATGGTGCGCCGCGCGGCGACCATGGCGTTTGCGGCTGGGGCTGCGGTTTTTCCCGGCGGTCGGGTTGATGATGATGACCATGAACTTGGTGCCATGCTGGCTGATTCACATGGGATGGAACTGCCCGACGCGGCGGCGCGGGTCGCCGCAATTCGCGAAACGCTTGAGGAAACCGGGTTGGCCGTTGGACTGGCGCATGATGGCGACTCGAGACAGCTGGCGTCGATGCGCCGTGCGCTGCTAGAAGAAATGCCCTTTTCCAAAGCGATCGAGCATTATGGTGCGCGGCTCATGCTCGATGCGCTGACGCCGTTCAGTCGCTGGCGGCCCAATTTCGCGCATTCGCGGGTTTTTGATACACGTTTTTACCTTGCACGGCTGACTGGACCCTTGCCGGATCATGATGTCGTGCTTGCCGAAAATAGCGATCTCTTTTGGTTAAGCGCCTCGGATGCTGTCGAACAAGCGGCGGCAGGCGCGCTGCATATGATTTTCCCAACGCGGCGTAACTTGGAGCGCCTAGCGCAATATAGCAATTTTGCCGAAGCGCACGAATCGACGCGCTTCTATCCATCACGGCGAATCACGCCGTTCATCGTCGAGCGCGATGGAACGCAGCATCTGTGCATCCGTGATGACTGTGGCTATCCGGTCACCAGTGAAATATTAGGATCGGTTATGCGGGATTAGGGTATTGCTAACCTTTTCTACTTAGGGGCATTCATTGAATAGTGTTTGACCGCATTTTTCGGGTAAACGCATTGGGTCGCCAGTTCGCAGAGAAAATCGGCAATGCCCCTTGCGTTTTACCATGTTAGTGAATAGAGGGGTTGAACAAGGCAAACACGAGAGCGAGGGGCGCGCTTGATAAGCAGGCCTTGCAAACAGATTTTGACTTAGTTGCCAGTGGAGAATGATATGAAGTTCCTTAAGAAAGCGGTTGTTGCTGCTGCCGCAATGTCGATGGTGACTGCTCCAGTCGTCGCTTCGGCTGCTCCTGCCCAATTCGATGGCGTCCGTGCTGATACGCAAGTGCAGAATGGTATGGCTTTCGGTGAAGAAGGCGGTTCGTGGATCCTCCTGCTGCTCGCTGGCCTTGCTATTGTCGCAGGTATTGTGATTGCTGCTGGCGGTTCGAGCAACGCTCCAACAAGCCCATAGTCGCTTCGCCTGACGGCGAACTTATTTCGAGTTTCTGATTGGCCTCTCTGCTTATAGCAGGGGGGCCTTTCGTTGTCCGGTTGATTCGCATCCGCTTTGCCCACGGACCACAGTGTCTAAGCGGGTTCGGGCACTTTGAATGGCCGTTTGTGCCGGGTGATGGGCAGGCGCGCACGAACCTCGCTCACCCGCGTCAGGTCGATGTCGATGACAGATAGGCCTGCCACCATGCCCGAATCAAACACTATTGTGCCCCATGGGTCCACGACCAGACTGTGCCCATAGGTTTGCCGACCGTCGCTATGCGTGCCGCATTGCGCCGCCGCGATGATGAAACAGCCATGGTCAATCGCGCGGGCGCGCAGCAACACGTGCCAATGCGCTTCGCCCGTTGGCACGGTGAACGCCGACGGGACGACAATGACGCTGGCTCCCGCACTTGTGAGCGCGTCAAATAGCGCGCTGAAACGCAGGTCATAACATATGGTCAGGCCCATAGTGCCGAGCGGGGTTTCGAGCGTGACCGCATTTTCACCCGGTGCATAGGCCGACGATTCGCGCCAGCTTTCGCCGCTGGGCAAATCGACATCGAACAGGTGGATTTTATCGTAGCGGGCGCGAATTTCACCCGTGTCGTCGATCACCAGACTGCGGTTGCGCCATTTGCCGTCGGCATCATCGCCGCGCATTGGCAGCGAGCCCAGATGAACCCAAAGGCTGTTTTCGTGCGCTGCACGGGCAGCCGCATGAAGGAACGGACTTTGCTGCTCGGTATGGATGTGCATTGCTGCCCGTGCGCGATCCCGGTCGATCAGCCCCGACATTTCGGGTGCGAACAGCATCGCAGCGCCCTGTTCAGCTGCGCCGCTCACCGCCTTGCACAGGGTGTCGGCGTTCTCCAGCGGGTCGATGCCGCTCGTCATTTGCAATAGTGCAATGCGCATTGTGACCAACCCTCTTTTCCAATAGGCACATTATAGCTGAATTGCGGTCATTCAGCGAAGCGAAAGATTGCGCCACTATGAACAAGTGCATGAAATCTCCTCCCCTTGGGCGCGTGCTATTTAGCCGCAGATTTACCGCGCTGTTTTTAGGCGCTGCGCTGCTCTTTCCATCGCTCGTAACGGCGCAACAGGCGCGTCGGCCGGCTCCTGCTGCAACGACTGCACCAGCAGAGGCCGTCGATCATAGCGCGTGGCTCTATGCCGGCAGCGACATTCCCCACGATATTGGCTGGCGATTTGGCACGCTTCGCAACGGTCTGCGCTTTGCGGTGCGGCGTAACGGGGTGCCGCCGGGGCAGGTTAGCATCCGGCTGCGCGTCGATGCCGGATCGATGATGGAACAGAGCGAACAAGGGGGTTGGGCGCACCTGATCGAGCATCTGTCATTCCGCGAATCGCGCTATTTGGGGAGCGGCGAAGCGCGCCGCCAATGGCAGCGGCTGGGTGTAAGTTTTGGCAGTGATACCAATGCTTCAACTGGTCAAACGGCCACAACCTATCAACTCGATGTTCCTGCGGTGACGCCACAATCATTACAGGAAAGTCTGCGCTATCTCTCTGGCATGATCCGCGAACCTGTGCTCAGCGACGCGACCGTCGATGCCGAACGCCCGATCGTTATTGCCGAGCGCCGCGAGCATGACGGGCCGGAGTTTCGCCTTGCCGAGGCAGCGCGGAGACATATTTTTGCCGGGCAATTGATGGGGGAACGATCCACCATCGGCACCGAAAGCTCGCTTGCAGCCGCCAATGGCGCGGGCATTCTTGCATTTCATCAACGCTGGTATCGCCCCGAACGCGTCGTCATTGCGATTGCGGGTGACGTCGATCCTGCTGTGTTGGAACAAGCCATCGTCGCCAATTTCGCCGATTGGCGCGGCACTGGACCCGCACCCGTTGAGCCCGACCTTGGGCGGCCGGACCCCAGCCAGGTCGCGACACGGGTGATTATTGAACCATCGCAGCCGATGGTTGCACAGATGCTCACCATTCGCCCATGGCAGCGCGTAACTGACAGTATCGTATATACCCAAGGGTTGATGCTCAATTCGCTGGCCAGCCAGATCGTCAATCGCCAGTTGGAAGAGCGCGCGCGTAGCGGCGGCCACTATCTCGCCGCGCAACTCAGCCAAGACAAGCCTAATCGTTCTGCGGATGTGACGGGTCTGTCGGTTGTGCCGCTGGAAGGCGACTGGGAAGGCGGGTTGAACGATGCACGCTCTGTTATTGCGACAGCCATGGCAACGCCGCCGAGCGAAGCGGCTATTGCGCGTGAATATGCGGATGTAGTGACCTTTCTGACGCGCGAACTGGCCAACGCGCAAAATGAGCCTGGCACCAAACAGGCAGAAGATTTGCTGCGCGCCGTTGATATTGGCGAGACGACGACATCGCCCGACCATGCGCTCAGCATCTGGCAGTCAATCCGCCCTCTCGCCACGCCAAGCGAGATGCAGCGACGTATAGCCGCGCTGTTCGAAGGGGATACGCACCGGTTTTTGCTGATTAGCCCGACGGCGATCCCCAATGGCGAACAGCGTCTGGCTGCAGCGGCAGCACGCCCGGCGGCGCTGCTGGCGGCCAATGACAATGCTGCGCGGCAATTGAGTTTTGCCGATTTGCCGGCGCTGGGTGCGCGCGGGACATTGGTTTCACGTATTCCTGTGGAGCGGTTCGGCATGGACCGGATCGAATTGTCGAATGGCGTTACCGCATTGGTGCGCAACATCGACATCGAGCCAAACAAGATTCGCGTGTTGGTGCGCTGGGGCAACGGGCGCCGCGCGCTGTCGCCAGCCAGACCCAACCTGTTGTGGACCGGCGAAGCGGCCTTGGTTGAAAGCGGTGTCGGCCCATTCGACCAGTCTGCGCTCGACCATCTGGTCAATGGCCGCCAGATCGGCATGGGTTTTGAGGTCGATGACGACGCCTTTGAGTTTAGCGCCGAAACGCGGCCCGAGGATTTCGCCGATCAAATGCGCTTGCTGGCAGCGAAATTATCGTCACCGGGGTGGCAGTCCACACCCATCCAGCGCATCCGTGCTGGGCGTTTGTCAAGCTATGACCTGATCCGTAATTCGCCGATGGCGGTGGTGGAGAGCGAGCTGGATTCGCTGATTTATTCGGGCGACCGCCGCTTTGCTCCGCCAACGCGCGGCGAAGTAGAGGCGCTGACCCCACAGGCATTTCGCGCCTTTTGGGAGCCGTTGCTGCGCCAAGGGCCAATTGAGGTGCAGATTTTCGGCGATTTAACGCATGTCGATTTGGAAGCTGTGCTGCTTGACAGCTTTGGTTCCTTAGCCCCGCGCCGCGCCGCGCCGATACCGTCGGGCGGCGGCGACGTACGGCTAACTGCGGTCCCAGCCTCGCCGATTATCGCGCGGCATAGTGGCGGCGAAACCCAGGCGGCGCTGGTGCTGGCTTATCCCACCATCGGCGGCCAGGATTCGGTTCGCGCATCGCGGCAGCTCGACATTTTAGCGGCGATATTCAACGACCGCCTTTATGAACGGCTGCGTGATCAGGCGGGGGCCAGCTATAGCCAGGCGGTGTCCAGCCATTGGTCCGAAGATTTCGCGCATGGCAGCTATCTGTTCGTCGGCGGAATGGTCCGGCCACAAGACAGCCATTTGATGGCCACAGCCGCGCGTGAGATCGCGGCACAATTGATTGCACAGCCGGTATCGAACGACGAATTGCAACGCGCAATTGGCCCCGCCACCGAACAAGTGGTGCGCGCATCATCGGGCAATGTGTTCTGGATGTATAACACCGAAGGGGCGACCCGCGACCCGCGCCGCTTTGCCGCGTTGCGGAGCTATTTGACCGACCTCAACAGCGTGACGGCGGCGGATTTGCAGGCGCTGGCGCAAACCTATCTGGTGCCGGAACGTGCGATCCCGATCCTCATCCTGCCGCGCGATGCGCCCGTGCCGTCATTGGTTGGCGGCGCGCCTGTAACCGCAGTGCGGTAATAAGAGTCGTTATGGTGCGCCGTGCCGCTTGGCGTGGCGTGGGCGTGGTGGCGCGTCCAGATCACCCTGCTCGACGATAGTATGGCGCACAGCTGCGCGGTGATCGTGAACCGACGCGATGACGGGGCCAACCGCAACGCCAATATCAACCAGCACCGCTTCGGCCATTTGCAACGATCCTTCGAGCGCTTCGGGCACCGCGTCGGTCGCGCCTGCGCGATAGAGGTCAGCGGCCTCGGCACTGTCATGCGCGCGGGTGATGATGGGCAGGTCGGGGTAACGCGCGCGTAATTTGCGCACGAGGCGCATCTGCTGTGCGGGGTCATCCATCGTCAACACGGCGGCCGACATGGCCATATTAGCAAAACGGTCGAGAAAGCGCGCGCGCGCCGCATCGCCGAATTTGACATTATAACCGTGGGCACGGTGCCGTGCCACCGCATCGACATCGGCATCGACCGCCAGATAGGGGCGATCATGGCGGTCCAGCATGTCGGCGATAATTTGCCCGACGCGGCCAAAACCGATGATGAGGACGCGCGGGGTTTGCGTTTCCACCGCTGGCTCCTCCATTGCCGCCATGTCGATCCGCCGCGATATGCTGTGCCCCAATTTGGCGAGCAGCGGCGTGATGGTCAGGCCGATGGCGGTGACGACTTGCCAGAAGGCGGCGGTATCGGCGGCGACCACGCCTGCCTGAACAGCGGTTCCCAGCACGATCAGCGTGGTTTCCGATGGACTGCCCATCAGCACGCCGACCTCTGCTGCTGTGCCGCGCCGCGCCCCCGCCCATGTCAACAGATAGCTGGTGACCAGTGCCTTTATCGTCACGACGCCAACCACCGCCAGCACCATATTTTGCCAATCGGCGAGGATTGCCACAAGGTCAACCTGCATGCCGACGGTGAGCAGGAATACGCCCAGCGCCAGCCCCTTGAACGGGGCGATGATGTTTTCAACCTCGGCATGATAATCAGTTTCGGCGATCATCAGCCCCGCCAGCAGCGCGCCGACAATGGGCGACAGGCCGACGCTGGTGGTGGCAAGCGCGGCCGCGATGACCACGAGCAGACTGGCGGCGAGGAATAGTTCGGGGTTTTTGGCGCGCGCGGCTTGGGCAAATAGCGACGGCAACAGGAACCAGCCGACCAGCGCCAACCCCGCCACCATCGCCGTTCCCTGCCACGCGATTGTGAACAGCGACAGCGCGGCGCTGCCACTCGCACTTGGCGCCAATGCTCCAAGGACAAAGATGATCGGCACCAGCGCCAGATCTTCGAACAACAGCATCGCAAAAGCGTTTTTGCCAACACGGCTTTGGGTGCCCGCGATGGGAAGCACCAACGCGGTTGAGGAAAGCGTGAGCGCAAAGCCAAGGCCCAATGCCGCGCCCCATGCTTCGCCCGATATGGCGAGCGCGAGGGCGAGCGCGATACCGCCGCCAAATAGTTCGCCCGCGCCGATGCCAAACACGCGGCGGCGCATAGCCCATAACCGCCGGAACGATAGCTCCAGCCCGATGGAGAACAGCAACAGGATGATGCCGAACTCGGCAAATGGCGCGATGGCCTCTGGGCGCGATATGGTGATGCGCGCCAGCCATGGATAATCGCCCGCCAGCCGCGCCAGGCCGAACGGGCCAACCGCGATGCCGACAAGGATGAATCCGATGACGGGGGTGATCCGCAACCGCGTGAACGCCGGGATGACAATCCCCGCCGCGCCCAAAATAATCAGCGCGTCGGCGACACTGGTATTGGCAAATTCGCTATCCATGGCGGGGGTTTAGCCGATGATGGGGCATAGTTCTAGCGATAGACGAGCCGCAGCCGCGCTTCGTTGCTGATGGCCCCTGCCCAATACCAAGCCCTCAGGCCCACGCCCCCATTGCTGTTTCGAGGTTGGCGCGGACGCTCTCGAAAAACTGTTCGGTGGTTTGCCACGGTTGTTCGGGGCCGATCAGGATCGCGAGATCCTTGGTCATATTGCCTTCCTCAACCGTTTGGATGCACACGCGTTCCAGCGTCTCGGCAAAGCGGATGACGTCTGGCGTCTCGTCGAACTTGCCGCGAAACTTTAGCCCGCCCGTCCAGGCAAAGATTGACGCAATCGGGTTGGTCGATGTTGCCTTGCCCGCCTGGTGCATGCGGAAATGGCGGGTGACGGTGCCGTGCGCGGCCTCTGCCTCGACCGTCTTGCCGTCTGGTGTCATGAGGATAGAGGTCATCAGGCCGAGCGAGCCAAAGCCCTGCGCGACCTGATCCGACTGGACATCACCGTCATAATTTTTGCACGCCCACACGAACTTGCCCGACCATTTGAGCGCGGATGCGACCATGTCGTCGATCAGGCGATGTTCGTAGGTGATGCCGACCGCGTCAAATTGTGCCTTGAACTCGGCCTCGAATATCTCGGCGAACAAATCCTTGAAGCGGCCGTCATAGGCCTTGAGGATCGTGTTCTTGGTCGAAAGATAGACCGGCCATTGGCGGTTGAGGCCGTAATTGAGCGAGGCGCGGGCAAAATCGCGGATTGAATCGTCAAGGTTATACATCGCCTGGGCAACGCCAGCGGAGGGGAAGCGGAACACTTCCTCGTCAATCACCGTGCCGTCGTCGCCCTCAAAAATCAGGCGCAATTTGCCGGGGCCGGGAACCAGATAGTCGGTCGCTTTATATTGATCGCCAAAGGCATGGCGGCCAACGACAATCGGGTCGGTCCAGCCGGGGATGAGGCGGGGGACGTTTTTGATCACAATCGGCTCGCGGAACACCACGCCGCCAAGGATGTTGCGGATGGTGCCGTTGGGCGATTTCCACATCTTTTTGAGGTTGAATTCAATCACGCGGTCTTCATCGGGGGTGATGGTCGCGCATTTGATGCCGACGCCATGCTGTTTGATGGCATTGGCCGAATCGACGGTCACCTTGTCGGCGGTGGCGTCGCGGTTCTCGACGCCCAAATCATAATAATGCAGGTCGATGTCGAGATAGGGTTTGATCAGGCGTTCACGGATCCATTCCCAGATAATCCGCGTCATTTCATCGCCATCAATTTCGACGACGGGGTTCTTAACCTTGATCTTGGCCATACTTGCGGACCTTTTCCTTAGTATCATGCTGGATGTTGTAGCTGCCTTAGGCAAAGCGGGCGGGGGGCGCAATATCGGCGCGCACATTCAAGGCGTTGTGCCCGCGCGGCGGAAGGGCTAGGGAGGGCAATAGCCATAAGTCGCCAAGAAAGAGCTCATGACCCTACCCACCAGTGCCAATACCCCTGGTGCCGTCGCCAAATGGCGCTGGCCGGCAGTCCATGCCGAAGGGCGCCCGTTCATCCTGATTTCCGCCGCCATCACTTTGTTTTTCACGTGGATGGCGTGGGAAACACTGGCTTGGCCGATGCTGGGCATCACCGTGTGGGTCGCCGCCTTTTTCCGCGATCCGGTGCGGGTGACGCCGCAGGATGAGGCGCTGATTATCGCGCCCGCCGATGGCCTGATTACGCAAATTGCCGAAGTGCCGCCGCCGCCCGAACTGGGACAAGACGGCGCGTTGGGCAGCGCGTTGGTGACGCGGGTGTCGATTTTCATGAATGTGTTCGACGTTCATATCAACCGCGCGCCGATAGCGGGCACAGTGACGCACCGCCACTATATCGCGGGCGCGTTCATCAACGCCGACCTTGATAAAGCGAGCGAGGATAATGAGCGGCAGCATTTCCTGATCGAGCGCGCCGACGGCCTGAAAGTCGGCTTCACGCAGATTGCGGGACTGGTGGCGAGGCGGATCGTCGCGCATGTGCGGCCCGGCGATGTGGTGGTGGCGGGGCAGCGGATCGGCCTGATCCGCTTTGGCAGCCGCGTCGATGTTTACCTGCCCGCAGGAACATTGCCGCGCGTGCTGAGCGGGCAGCGCACCGTCGCGGGTGAGACTATCATCGCAGAAATTGGCGACAGCGTGAGGCGCATCGGTCTTGGACAATGAAGACATAGAGAGTGAAGGGCAGGGTGTATCACGCCCCGTTCGCCGCGTCGGCGGCATTCCTCTGCGTGCCTTTGTCCCCAACGCGATCACCGCGATGGCGCTGTGCTTTGGCTTGTCGGGGGTTCGCTTTGCCTTGGCCGGACAATGGGAATTGGCGCTGGGGTCGATCGTCTTTGCCGGGTGCCTCGATGGCATAGACGGGCGGATCGCACGGTTGCTCAAGGCCAATAGCCGTTTCGGCGCGGAGCTGGATTCGCTGTCCGATGTTATCGCGTTCGGCGTCGCCCCTGCGGTTATCATCTATTTATGGTCGCTGGCCGCCGCGCCAAAGTTCGGCTGGACGGCGGCGCTGTCGCTGACCGTCTGCTGTGCGCTGCGCCTCGCGCGGTTCAACGCCAATATCGACGTGGCTGACCAACCGCACAAGTCGGCGGGCTATAACACCGGGGTTCCTGCGCCCGCTGGTGCCGGGTTAGCATTTGCCCCAGTCTATCTGTGGTTCGTCACCGATATGCCGTTGTGGCGCGAATGGTGGCTGGTGATGCCGTGGGTTACATTTGTTGCGTTTTTGATGATCGCGAGCGTTGCGACCTATAATTGGAGCAGCATCCGCCTGCGCCGCGAATGGCGCATCCCCGGAATCGCCTTTGTCGGGTTGACCAGCGCCGCGCTCATTACCGCACCATGGCCGACGTTGCTTGGCATCACCGCAGCCTATCTGGGGTCGATTCCGCTGAGCATAGTGTCGTATCGCAAGGTGAAGCGCGCGCGGCGTTGACGGCTTTGGTTGACACGATGCGCGGGGGAAACAACGGCCACCTGCGGGTTACCGAGGTGTGGTATCAACGATACACACCTGTCCATCATCACACCGCAATCGGGCGCGTCAGGTCGCGGATAATCGACGCCAGCGCCATTGCTCCCAATACCAAAAATGCCGCCGAAGTCAGTAAGTGAGCCATTTTCATCCTCCATCAATGCCAAACGAACAACCGCCTATTTCCTGCGCTTTCGCCTTTATGTTCACTATATGTTCCATCTGTAACACACTGTCAAGCGGCCATATTGATATTGGTCAATGATGCGCGAGGTTTCTGTGCTATCATGCGGGACATGTGGAGCAGGATACTCATCATGTTTGCCCTGTTGGCACTGGCGTTGATGCCGATGGCTTTGGCGACACCGGCCTTTGCGGCCCAGCTCCACTCTTTTGCGGCCAAGCCTATGTCGGCCTCGCACTGTCATGATATGGATCAGGACGGGGGCGGCAAATCATCGCCGCAACCTGCGCAGGACATGTCTCATCGTCCCTGTATCGCCTGTTCGATGATCCTGTCGCCGTCCGCCGCAACGCCTGTAAGCGTGCAGATACAAGGTGATAGGGTCGTGGCACCGCTGGTGGCGGCGCTTGATGACGGGCCATTGGCGGTTGAACCACCCCCTCCACGGTGATTGGGAAGCGTTACCCGATTCATTTTTCAATTTACCGTGGAGTATTATCATGAAACTGACTTTGACCGCGATGGCCCTGACCATCGCAGCGACCATTGCAGCACCTGTGGCCGCGCAAGCTGGCCCAACCTCTCCGCCGCACGCAGCGGTTCCGCATGGCGGGGCCGTTACGCCCGCAGCGGACCCGCATGCCGGACATGGTCAAGCGCCAGTCGGCGGCAGTGAACACCAAGCGAGCATGGCCCGTTGTCATCATGAGGCCACCGATGCACCTGCTAGCGGGATGACGCATCACGCAGGTGGAATGGCGCATCATGCTGAAATGTTCGCTATGGTCGATGCTGACCATGATGGTAGCATCAGCCGCGCCGAATGGGACGCGCATGGCACGCAAATGGCGGCGTGTCATACCCCTGCCGCTGCGGGCGCACCAGCAGGCGCGGACCATAGTGGCCATGCGGGGCATGGCGGCTAATTAGGCAGTGGAGCGGGGGAGGTGGTTTGCGCCGCCTTCCCCCCTTTGCCGTTCCCCCGTCATCCCGGCGCAGGCCGGGACAAGCCTGGGGGTTTTTAGTTGCTCGTCTTTGCAGGCAAATCCGAGGTGGTTGATACGATGCACGGGGGAAACAACGGCCGCCTGCGCCTTACAGAGCTGTGGTATCAACGATACACAGTCGTATGACACACATAATACACGTCGTCATTGCGAGCGGAGCGAAGCAATCCAGAAGCGGTGCC
>JBBTFY010000102.1:0-16708 GCA_038041635.1 Pseudomonadota bacterium | reverse complement strand
ATAAGGTTGCTGGCCCACGGCGCGGCCATCGGCACATCTGCGGGGAACAGCGTATCGCCCATCAACGGCCAACTGGCAAAGGCAAAGCCCGCGTTGAGCCCGGCGGTGAACGCCCCCC
Organism: Pseudomonadota bacterium; assembly: GCA_038041635.1. GTDB lineage: Bacteria > Pseudomonadota > Alphaproteobacteria > Sphingomonadales > Sphingomonadaceae > Sphingopyxis. The sequence goes on along the minus strand of JBBTFY010000102.1, from coordinate 16,590 downwards.
ACACCAATTGCGCCGCAAGGATGACAAGAACCAGCGCGACGGGCGCTATGATGCGGGTGCGCGCACACTGCCCCTGCCCCTGCCCTTCCCGCGCGACCAACAGCATGTCGCGCGCGGTCCACACGATCGCGCCGAGGATGAGCAACGCCAAGTTCAAATGCACCGCCAGACGGTAATGCGACACGTCGGTTCGCCCGACCAACCCCGACACGACCATCCACCAACCGACCACGCCCTGCATCGCGCCAAGGACGAGCAAGCCGACGAGGCGCGGGCCGAACTCCGCCGGAATGACGCGCCGCCAAGCAAACCACGCCAAGGGCACAGCATAAACTAGGCCTACCATCCGCGCGAGCAAGCGGTGGAGCCATTCCCAAAAGAATATCTGCTTGAACGCCGCAACGTCCATCATGCGGTTGACGCTCTGATATTCGGTCGTCTGCTGATAGAGCGCAAATTCGCGCGCCCAATCGCCGTCATTCAGCGGCGGTATGGCCCCGCTCACGGGGTTCCACTGGGTGATTGACAGGCCAGATTCGGTCAGCCGGGTGATGCCACCAACCACCACCATCATGGCGACGCACAAGGCCACGAACAGCAACCAGCGCATGAGGGAAAGCGGGCGGGGAGTATAAGGTAGGCTTTGCATAGCCGCGCTATCGGATGGATATGCGAGCGAAGCAAGTCCCTGCCGCGCGCAATATATAGAAATGATATGTTGTAACGTGAGAATGGCTGTGGCATAGGCTGTCCGTACAGCGCGTCGATTCGACTCGCGCCGTTTTTGGAGCCTTCCCTGCCCGTGCCGCCTGCATTGTCACTTGCCATTCACAGCCGCGCCCATTTGGCCGACCGTCTGGGTATTGGCGTTGCGGCGCTATGTGCTGCGCATTGCATCACGACGGCGATTGTCGTGACCGCGCTGGCGAGCTTTGGCGGCGTGTTCCTTAACCCCCTCATCCACGAGGTCGGCTTGGCCATCGCGGTGGTGCTGGGGGCCATCGGCCTTGGCACCGGAATAATGCGCCACGGTTATATGATGCCATTCGCTACCGGCAGTTTTGGCCTTGGGATGATGGCGGGGTCGCTGTCTCTGCCGCACGGCAGTGCCGAATTGCTGGCGACTTTGGTCGGGTTGATGATATTGGCGCTGGGTCACGACCTCAACTTTCGCGCGCGGCGTTAACTCGCATAACCCCTTGTCCTGTCGCGCGGGTAGGACTAGCTTTCATCTATGGCACAGGCAAAACACACCCATCATCACGGGCATCATCAAAAAGGCTCGGCGCTAACCAACGCCGCGCGCGGTGCGCTCGAAGCAGCGGGCGAGATATGGACCGACATGCGCGCCGATATATTCGCGGCGATTGCAGCGCACGACAAGCCGGCATCCGCCTATGACATCGCCGACGAAGTGTCGCGCAAGCGTGGCAAGCGCGTTGCGCCGAACAGCGTTTAACGCATCCTCGATCTATTCGTCGCCAAAAATCTGGTCAGCCGTGTCGAGAGCGCCAACGCCTTTGTCGCCAACAGCCACCCGGGGTGCGTGCATGACTGCATATTCCTGATCTGCGACAATTGCGGGCAAATGACCCATATCGACGACGACAGTATTTCCGCAACCGTCCGCGCGGCGGCGAGCGCGTCTGGCTTTGCGCCGCTGCGCCCCGTCATCGAAGTGCGCGGGACCTGCCAGGATTGTGATTGAGCAGGCAATAGTGATCACCATCAACGCAGAATCCTGTTTTCAAGTGTAAAGCGACAGCATATTATATGTTATGAAAAGAAAACGAGCCGCTTAACATGAATGGGTTCTGACCCTGTATGAGAGGCACTATGACCATGACCTTTTTCACACGCACGCGCGTTGGCCTAGCCGCTGCAACCGCAATCGGCACGATGATGCTGCCAGCCGCCGCCTTTGCGCAAAAGCCCGGTGATACCACCGACTATCGCCCGCTATCCAGTTACCGTGTTGAGGCAAGGGCAGAGTTTTGGGTCAACCTCAACCTCTGTTCGAACCCCATAACCGTCGATATACGCGGCGACGGCGACACCGATGTCGATTTCACCATTTATGACGAGCGCGGCAATCAGGTGTATCAGGACCTTGACCTCGACGACATCACATCGACGACGCTGAACCCCAATGTGCGGAATAATCAGTGCGTCACATATCGCCTCAAGCTCAACAATCTGGGTAATGTGTGGAACCAGGTTCAGGTGACGGTCGGCAATAATTACACCAATGGCGATGCGCCGAGCGTGGCGAGTTACCGCGTCGAGGGCAATGCCGATTATTGGGTTGATTTGAACCTATGCCGCCGCAGCGCGCGGATAGTCGCCGATGGCGATGGCGATACCGATGTCGATTTCACGCTCTATGACCGCAATAACAATGTTGTGGCCCAAGATCTGGCGCTCAACGACAATGCCGATTTCACCGTCACGGTGAATGGGTCGGCCAATGCTTGCCGCCAATATCGGCTGAAAATGCATAATCTGGGTAATGTGTGGAACCAGACCAGCGTGACCATATGGGAATATTGGTGATTGCTATCCTGTAAATATGGGGGCGTTCCTTATTGGCTCTTCCCCTAGCGTAAACGCTAGCGGGCGTTTTTGGTTCGACAGTGCCAATTGCAATCAGTAAACGCAGGTCAATGACTGATAACCCCCACACACCGCTGCTTGACATGGTCGCTGTCCCTGCCGACTTGCGCAAACTTGCGCCGTACCAGTTGCGCCAGTTGGCCGATGAACTCCGCGCCGAAATGATCGCCGCCGTTGGCACCACGGGTGGCCATTTGGGATCAGGGCTGGGCGTGGTCGAGCTGACCACCGCGATCCATTATGTGTTCAACACCCCCGATGACAAGTTGGTGTGGGATGTTGGCCACCAAAGCTATCCACACAAGATTTTGACCGGACGGCGGGATCGTATCCGCACGCTGCGCCAAGGTGGCGGCCTGTCGGGCTTCACCAAGCGGGCAGAAAGCGAATATGACCCGTTCGGCGCGGCGCATAGCTCGACCAGCATCAGCGCCGCGTTGGGCTTTGCCGTCGCCAACAAGCTCAGCGGAGCGCCGGGCAAGGGCATAGCGGTGATCGGCGATGGGTCGATGTCGGCTGGCATGGCCTATGAGGCGATGAATAATGCGACGGCGGCGGGCAACCGCTTGATCGTCATCCTCAACGATAATGATATGTCGATTGCGCCGCCGGTGGGTGGCCTTAGCGCCTATCTGGCGCGGCTCGTATCATCGCGCCCCTTCCTTAGCCTGCGCGACTTGGCCAAGCGCATTTCGCGCCGCCTGCCCGAACCGCTGCACATCGCGGCGCGCAAGGCGGACGAGTTTACGCGCGGCATGGCGATGGGCGGAACATTGTTCGAGGAGTTGGGATTCTATTATGTCGGGCCAATCGACGGCCATAACCTGGACCACCTGATCCCCGTGCTCGAAAATGTCCGCGACGCCGCCGAGGGGCCGTGCCTGATCCACGTCGTCACGCAAAAGGGCAAGGGCTATGCCCCGGCCGAAGCATCAGCCGACAAATATCATGGCGTGCAAAAATTCGACGTCATCACAGGCGAGCAAGTAAAATCCCCCGCTGGCCCGCCGAGCTACCAGAATGTGTTTGGTGAAACGCTGGCCAAATTGGCCGAGAGCGACGAGCGCGTTTGCGCCATCACCGCTGCGATGCCCAGCGGCACAGGCGTGGACAAGTTCGCCGCCGCACACCCTGACCGCTCATTCGACGTTGGCATTGCCGAACAACATGCGGTGACGTTCGCGGCGGGTTTGGCGGCGCAGGGGATGCGGCCATTTTGCGCGATATACTCCACCTTTCTCCAGCGCGCCTATGACCAAGTCGTGCATGATGTGGCGATCCAGAACTTACCGGTGCGTTTTGCCATCGACCGTGCGGGGCTGGTCGGGGCGGACGGCGCGACCCACGCGGGGTCGTTCGACGTCACTTACCTCTGCACCCTGCCCAATTTCGTCGTCATGGCCCCAGCGGACGAGGCGGAGCTGGTCCATATGACCTATACCGCGAGCCTGCACGACAGCGGGCCGATTGCGTTTCGTTACCCGCGTGGCAATGGCACAGGGGTCGCCCTGCCCGACGTGCCGCAGCGCCTTGAGATCGGCAAGGGGCGGCTAGTGCGTGAGGGGAGCAAGGTTGCCATCCTTTCGCTTGGCACGCGGCTCGCCGAGGCGCTTAAGGCTGCCGATGTGCTCGATGCCAAGGGGCTCAGCACAAGCGTTGCCGACCTGCGCTTTGCCAAGCCGCTCGACGAGGCGCTGATCCGCCGCCTGCTCACCACGCATGAGGTGTGCGTGACGATTGAGGAGAATGCGGTCGGCGGGCTTGGCGCGCATGTGCTGACGATGGCGAGCGACGAGGGGCTGATCGACGGCGGGTTGCGGCTACGCACGATGCGCCTGCCCGATGTGTTTCAAGAGCATGATAGCCCTGAGCGGCAATATGCCGAGGCAGGGCTGGATGCTGCCGCGATAGTTGAGACGGTACTGAAAGCGCTCAGGCACAACAGCGTCGGGGTTGATGAAGCGGGGGCGGCGTAGTGGTAGAGACTTGCATCTTTATCTCCCTTCAAGTAGGCTTTGCAGCGCAATGAGAATGTTCAAACCATATATCAATCTACGAGTCCCCGTCGTCGGACGGTGATGGTCGCTTCACTGCGCCCGTCCAATAGGGTGCAGTTGATAGGATTGGTCGATTTCTCAAACCACTTCCCCCTCTCAAGGCACTCTCCAATTGTAAGGAGTGAGTCATGCAGGTAATTCAAGGAAACAAGGGCGGCCTTATCAAGGCTTGGATTGACGGCGTTGCCGTTGAGGCGCAGGCACGTGCGCAACTTGACAATATTGCAGCTATGCCGTTCGTGCATAAGCATGTCGCCATCATGCCTGACGTCCATTGGGGGATGGGTGCGACGGTCGGATCGGTCATCCCGGCAAAAGGTGCAATCATTCCTGCGGCGGTTGGTGTGGACATCGGCTGTGGCATGATGGCGCACCGGACGTCGCTTTCTGCATCGGACCTCCCTGACAACCTTTCAGGTATCCGCTCGGCTATCGAGGCAGCAATCCCACATGGGCGCACCAACAATGGTGGCATCGGCGACCGTGGAGCATGGGGCGATGTGCCCGATGGAAATGTCCGGCAGATTATGCCGCATATTAAGGCGCTGAAAGCAATCACTGACAAGCACCCCAAGATCGGACAGGCCGCAGAACGTGCGCCGACGCACGCGGGCACGCTTGGGACCGGTAACCATTTTGTCGAGGTCTGCCTCGACGAGAACAACCAGGTGTGGGTGATGCTGCATTCTGGGTCGCGGGGCATTGGCAACAAGATCGGCACATATTTCATAGAGGCGGCAAAGGCCGAAATGCGGCGGTGGTTCATCAATTTGCCCGATCAGGATCTTGCCTACTTCTCGAAAGACTCTGTGCTGTTCCACGATTACTGGGAAGCGGTGGGCTGGGCACAGGCGTGGGCGCGGACCAACCGTTCGATCATGATGGATGCGGCGATGGCAGCGTTGAGCAAACAAGTGCCTAAACCCTTCACGACCGACGAGGAAGCGGTGAACTGCCACCACAACTATGTCTCATGGGAAAAGCATTTCGGTGAGAATGTGATGGTAACCCGTAAGGGTGCGGTGTCGGCAAAGCTCGGCGAGCTAGGGATCATTCCCGGCTCAATGGGGGCAAAGTCATTCATTGTGCGCGGCAAGGGCAACCCGGACAGCTTCTGCTCCTGCTCTCACGGTGCAGGGCGAGCAATGTCGCGGACCGAAGCCAAGCGGCGCTTCACGATAGAAGATCATATTGCCGCGATGGGCAAGGTCGAGGCGCGGATGGACGACGACGTCATCGACGAAACCCCGATGGCCTACAAGGACATCGACGCGGTTATGGCAGCGCAGAGCGATCTCGTTGAAATCGTGCACACATTGAAGCAGGTTGTGTGCGTGAAGGGTTAATGGGTATTACCAGCAACCAGCAGAGGAATGAGCATATGACCCCCACCGCGACCATCCTCCTGCTCGGTTCGGGCGAGTTGGGCCGTGAGTTCACCATCTCCGCCAAGCGGCTCGGTGCGCGGGTCATTGCCTGCGACAGCTACGCCCTCGCCCCCGCAATGCAGGTCGCGGACGGGTGCGAAGTCTTTTCGATGCTCGATGGCGACGCCCTTCGCGCCGCTATCCTGCGTCACCAGCCCGACCTGATCGTCCCCGAGATTGAAGCGATCCGCACCGAGGTGCTGGAGGACATGGAGCGCGAAGGCTATACCATAGTGCCATCGGCCCGCGCCACCGCGCTGACCATGAACCGCGACCGTATCCGCGATGTCGCAGCGAACGAGCTGGGCGTGCGCACATCGCGCTATAGCTATGCTGAGACGCTCGATGAGGCGCAGGTGGCGGGCGCAGACATCGGCTATCCTTGCGTCGTCAAACCGGTGATGTCGTCATCGGGCAAGGGGCAAAGCGTGGTCAAGGCAGCCGCCGATATGGCCGCCGCATGGGATTTTGCTACCTCCGCAATGCGCGGCGACCGCGCGCGGGTGATTGTCGAAGAGTTTATCGCGTTCGATTATGAAATCACGCTGTTGACGGTGCGGACCAGAGATGGCGTCATCTTTTGCCCGCCCATCGGCCATCGGCAGGAACGCGGCGATTATCAGGAAAGCTGGCAGCCCACCCCGATGAGGGCGGAGCATATAGCGGCGGCACAGGATATGGCGCGTCGCGTGGTGGACAATCTAGGTGGATACGGCCTGTTCGGGGTCGAGTTTTTTGTCGCTGGCGATGCGGTGATCTTTTCCGAGCTGTCGCCGCGCCCGCACGACACCGGCATGGTGACGTTGATTTCGCAGCATTTGAGCGAGTTCGACCTGCATGCCCGCGCGATCATGGGTCTGCCCATCCCGCCAATCACCATGAGCGCGCCCGCCGCAGCCTCCGCCGTGGTGCTGGCTGACCGCGCGGCGAGCGATTTTGCGATCAGCGGATTGGCCGAGGCGTTAGCATTGGGTGACGCAGAAACCCGCGTCGATGTGCGTGTGTTCGGCAAGCCGGTGACGCGGCCTTATCGGCGGATGGCGGTTGCTCTGGCGACAGGAGCAACCGCTGATGAAGCGCGCGCGAGCGCCAAGCGCGCGGCGGATTGCATCATAATTAGTTATAATTAAGCGGTCGGCTTACCCGCCCGTTGGCGTTCCCGCCACAGCTTGCGAAAATTGGCCAGCACCTGCAGGTGCGGCGAGGATGTCGCGCGTTACTGTGCCCTTGTTGACCGTGAAAGTTCCGGGGTCACCGACGACTGAACGGATGCCCGCCTCTGCCCGCGCGACGCCAGCGCGGTTGAGCATGCTGATCTCGGTCGCGCTGCGCGGCGCAGGGCCGCCAAACAGCGCTTGCAGCGTCTGCTCTGCAGCGGTTTCAGTCGTCGCGGCGGGCGCGCCGGGTTGCGGCGGAGCCAGCGCGAAATCGGGCGGGATGATCAGCGGCGCAGCGCGCGTCACCGCATATTCGTCGGGGCGATTGCGGTTGAACAGGCCCGTCGAGCCACAGGCTGACAGCAATGTCGCCGAAGCAGCGGCCATGAGGATGAGAGATTTACGCATGTTATACACTTCCCTTTAGAACTTGGCCTTTGGAGCCTTGCCCCGAATCCATGGTGACGCCGCAAAGCGCCGATTTACCCCTATACCGCCTTGTCGCGCACAAGTAGCGCGCGTGCAACCAAAAGCAGCACGCCGATTGTAATTGCCGCATCGGCGACGTTGAATATCAGAAATGGGCGGAAATCACCAAAATGTAAATCAGCAAAATCAACGACATAACCAACGCGAACGCGATCAACGATGTTGCCGAGCGCCCCGCCCAGAACCAGCCCCAGCGCGATAACATCGCCGCGCGCGCGCTCGCGCCACAACCACAGCGCCACAGCGGACGCGACCAACAGGGTGAGGCCGACCAGCATCCACCGCTGCATCTCGCTCGCGGCGGTCATCATCCCGAACGAAATGCCGTAATTTTGCGTCCAAGTCAGATTGAAAAATGGCAGCAGATAAATCTGATCAACGGCTTCGAGGTCGAGCGGGCCGCTGACCAGCCATTTTGTGACCTGATCAGCTGCGAACACGCACGCCGCGAGGAGGATGCCGAAACGACGGAGCGCAAATTGCGCGGCGGGGGGGAGAGGTGTCATGCGTTCCCCAATACCGTTTCGCACCGCCCGCACAAGGCCCCGTCTTCGCTCACTTCGGGAAGGTGCCGCCAGCAACGGCCGCATTTGTGGTGGGTGGTGCGGGTGACAGAGACATCTCCCGAACCTTGTTCGATTTGAATTGAGGCAACCATGCAGACTTCAATCAATTCGTTGATAGATATAAAGAGTGGCTCATTCGAGGAAGAGCGAACAAATAGATTCACGCCATCCCAGCCGAACTCGTCATCAACGCCCAATCTAAGCGTTACCGCAGCTTCAAGAGAAGAACCAATCTCTTTGGCCCGCCGTAATGGCTCGATTGAAACATTCACCGCATTGCGTATCGTGCGCATTCCTGCCCACTTTTCCACCAACCCGTCATCCCGGCGAAGGGTGGGCAATTCAGGCCATTCGAGCAAATGCACCGACCCCGCGTCCGGATACCGCGTCGCCCACACCTCTTCGCTCGTAAACACCAGCACCGGCGCGGCATAGCGCACCAGCGCGTGGAACAGCGTGTCGAGCACCGTGCGATACGCCATCCGCTTGGGGTCGGTCGCTGCATCGCAATAGAGGCAGTCCTTGCGGATATCGAAAAAGAAGGCGCTGAGGTCGTTGTTGGCAAACTCGCTGAGCAGGCGGACATAGGTGTTGAAGTCGAAATCCGCGACCGCCGTTTTCAGCTTGGCGTCCATGTCGGCGAGCAGGTGGAGTATATAGCGCTCCAGCTCTGGCATCGCGTCCACCGCGACCCGCTCCCCCTCGTCAAACCCGTCGAGCGCACCGAGCAGGTAGCGGAATGTGTTGCGCAATTTGCGATATTGGTCGGACACGCCGGAGAGGATTTCCTTGCCGATGCGGTGATCCTCGGTGAAGTCCACGGTCAGCGCCCACAGCCGCAATATGTCCGCGCCGCTGTCGCGCATCAGGTCGAGCGGGTTGATGGTATTGCCGAGCGATTTGGACATTTTCATGCCCTTGGCGTCCATCGTGAAGCCGTGGGTCAGCACCGCTTTATACGGTGCCCGCCCGCGTGTGCCGCAGCTTTCCAACAGCGACGATTGGAACCAGCCACGATGCTGATCGCTGCCCTCCAGATACAGGTCGGCCCACGGGCCGATATGGTCGGCTGGCCGCTGCACATCCGCCCATTTGCCGCTTTCCAGCACGAAGGCATGGGTGCAGCCGCTGTCAAACCACACGTCGAGAATGTCGGTGACGCGTTCATAATCTGCGGCGGCGTAGTCGCTCCCTAGAAACGCCTGTACATTCTCATCGCACCACGCATCGACGCCATCTTCACGCACAGCCGCAATGATGCGCGCGTTAACGGCGGGGTCGCACAGATAGGCACCAGATTTGCGATCAACGAACAGCGTGATCGGCACACCCCATGCGCGTTGGCGCGACAGCACCCAGTCGGGACGGCCTTCGACCATCGAATTGATGCGGTTGCGCCCTTTTTCCGGAACCCAGCGGGTATCGGCGATGGCGGCAAGGGCCTTGTCACGCAACCCGCCGGCATCGCCCATCGGCACGAACCATTGCGGGGTGCAGCGGTAGATGACCTTGGCTTTCGAGCGCCATGAGTGGGGGTAGGAGTGTTTGTAGTCGGCAGAGGCCGCGAGCAACCCACCCGCCTCACGCAGGTCCGAACAGATCGGCCCATCGGGCGCGTTGAATTTGGCGTTGATGACGCTGCCCTGCCCGCCCAGCCACGCCCAGTCGGCGCGGTATTTGCCATCGCCTTCCACCGCGAATTGCGGGTCGATGCCGTGCGCCTTGCACAGATCAAAATCATCCTCACCGTGGTCCGGGGCCATGTGGACGAGGCCGGTGCCGGTCTCGGTGGTGACGAAGGCCGAGCCATCGAGGAAGGGGCGGGGGCGGGCGAAGAACCCGCCCAGCGCGTGCATCGGGTGGCGGGCGATGGTGCCGGCTAGGTCGGAGCCACGATAAACTGTACTCGTGCGGTCGGAGCCAAATTCGCGGGGCAAGAAATCGCCATTTACCGTTCGAGCATCGACGACTTGGATACCTGTTACAGTATCTGCCGAATTCATCTTTGCCAATTCAACAGCGGCCGAACGGCCAGCAGAATTTGGCAGGTGCGACAATTCGGCTTGGAGCCGTGCTCGGAATTGCGGCAGCAGTTCCCGAGCAACAAGGAAGGTCTTTCTCGCCCAACTGGGAGCAGAGAAGTCGGCATCGGCAGCGGCGCCTTCGTCGTAAACGTCAGCAACAACGAGCCAATACTCAACCTCAGCCCCATAGGCCAAAGCCTGATTGACCGGGATCGTCCACGGCGTCGTCGTCCAGATCACCGCATGGGCACCAACCAGCTCTGCAATCGGCGAATCAACAATCTCGAACGCCACATCGATCTGCGTCGAGGTAATATCCTCATACTCGACCTCGGCCTCGGCCAGCGCGGTCTTCTCGACCGGGGACCACATCACCGGCTTGGCCCCGCGATACAATTGCCCCGACTCTGCAAACTTCATCAGCTCGGTCACGATGGTCGCTTCGGCGTCGAAATCCATCGTCAGATAGGGGTTATCCCAATCGCCATTGATGCCCAGCCGCTTGAGCTGTTCGCGCTGCACATCGACCCATTTTTGCGCATAGGCGCGGCATTCGGCGCGAAACTCGGTGACCGGAACCTCGTCCTTGTTCAGCTTTTTCTTGCGATATTCCTCCTCGACCTTCCACTCGATGGGCAGGCCGTGGCAATCCCACCCCGGAACATAGGGCGCGTCTTTGCCGAGCAACGACTGCGTGCGGACCACCATGTCTTTGAGGATATGGTTGAGCGCATGGCCGATGTGCATGTCGCCATTGGCATAGGGCGGGCCGTCGTGAAGGATGAACTTTTCGCGCCCCACACGGGCTTCGCGCAACCGCTGATACAGCCCCATTTCCTGCCACTTCGCCAAGATACCCGGCTCCTTGGCGGGCAGGCCAGCCTTCATCGGGAAATCGGTTTTCGGCAGAAAGACAGTGTCTTTATAATCTTTAGCTTCGGTCATGCGTGCGCGCTTAGAGCCTTGCGCGCCGCGCCGCAATCCCGCGCGATTTGCGTAGTCAGTGCGTCCAAACTGTCAAAGCGCTCCTCGCCGCGCAAAAAGGCATGCAGCGCAACCTCGATTGTCTGGCCATAAAGGTCGCCATCAAAATCAAAAAAATGCGGTTCGAGCAACTCCTTTGCGGGTGTGAATTGCGGGCGGATGCCCAAATTAGCCGCGCCGCTGAGCACACGCCCATCGCCGAGCCGCCCCGTCACTGCGTAAACCCCATAAGCGGGGCGCAGATAACTGCCCATTTCGATGTTCGCGGTGGGAAAGCCGATCAGCCGTCCGTTCTTGTCGCCATGCTGCACCACGCCTTCGATCGCGAACGGCCGGGTGAGCAGACGGGTGGCGGTGGCCGGGTCGCCCGCCTGTAGCGCCTCGCGGATGCGCGACGACGAGACGGGCTGCCCGCCATCCATCACAGCCGTCACCCGTTCATAAGCGAACCCATGGGCAAGCGCGCCTGCACGGAGCGTATCGCCATTGCCGCTGCGCCGCGCCCCGAACACAAAATCATCGCCCGTCACCACGCCGCCGACACCGAAGCGCGTGACCAACATGTCGTTGATGAATTGATCGGCGCTGAGCGACGCCATCTCTACGCCAAACTCCAGCACCAGCATCGCGTCCGCGCCCGCATCGGCGAACAGGCGTTGCCGCTGGTCGAGCGAGGTCAGGCGAAATGGCGGCGCGTCGGGGCGGAAATGGCGCACCGGATGCGGGTCGAACGTGGCAACGATAGCAGGCACACCCTTCGTCTGCGCCATAGCCACAGCCTGCGCGACAACCGCCCTGTGCCCCAGATGGAAGCCATCGAAATTGCCGAGCGCGATGACAGCGCCGCGTAAATCGGGCGGCATGGGATGCGAGGAGACTATGCGCTGCATGGGGTGCTGTTACGTTGGCCTTAGCGTTCGGGCAATGCCTGCCCCAGCACGCGCAGGACATTGCCGCCCATGGCGAGGCGGATTTCTTCACGGCTGAACCCCTCATCCATCAGCGCCTGGGTGATGAAGTCGAGCCGCGACACGTCATAGGCCACCGTCGTTGCGCCGTCGAAATCGCTGCCAAGCGCCACATGGTTGATGCCGACAAGATCGCGGACATGGCGCATCGCGCGGGCGGTGGCGCGCGGCGCTGTGCTGCACACCGCGCCTTCCCACACGCCAATGCCGATGACACCGCCGGTGCGGGCGACGCCGCGAATCTCATCGTCGGACAGGTTGCGGTTCTCACGGCACGTTGCCTGCACCCCGCCGTGGCTAGAGACCACGGGGCGTGTCGCCAGGCTGAGAACTTCGGCGACGGTGGCATGGCTGCTATGCGCAATATCGACGATCATTCCGCGCCGTTCCATCTCGGCCACCACGCGGCGGCCTAGCGGGGTCAAGCCGCCCTTGCGGACCCCGTGCATCGAGCCGGCAACTTCGTTGTCAAAGAAATGCGCCAGCCCCGCCATCCGCACGCCCGAACGATAAAGGCGGTCAAGATTGGTGAAGTCGCCCTCCAGATTCTGCAACCCTTCGACCGAAAAAAGCACGCCCGTTGTGCGCTCCTGATGCGCGCGCGCAGTAATCAGCGCGGCCACGTCGCCGCGAGTCATGATAGGCATCAAATGGCCGTTGCTGGCCCGCACCGCGCGGCGCAGCTTTTCGCTATGATAGAGCGTGCGACCAAGCGGCGAAAACCAGGTTGCGGCGGGTTGTTGCTGCGCTATCGAAAGCAGCCACAGATTATCGCTGTCAGGATTGCTATTGTAGTTTTGGCCCCACGGGGTTTGCGACACCGAGGAAAAAACTTGGAGCGCGACATTGCCCGCCTGCATCCGTGGCAAGTCAATATGCCCGCGTGTCGAAGGTTCGACCAGATCACGGTCCCACAGCAATGTATCACCGTGCAAATCAGCGACCAGCATATCGGCGTGCAGTCCGCGCGCCGCAACGCCAGCACGGGCAGTGGTGCCGACCGTCTTGTTCATCGCATTGTCGACCAAGGACGGTGCGAAAATGAAAAAGGCCGCAAGCAAAAGAGCGACGACCACAATCAACCATTTTGCAATGCGCTTCATACCGATTTTCCTCTTCGCCGGAGCGTCACAAAATCATAGGCGGGCCGCTCATCGGCCACCGGATGCGTTTCGCGTGCCGTTTCTTCCCAGTATTTGGGGTCGGGCGCGTCGATATATGTGTCGCCGACGGGGGATAAATGCACCGCAGTCAATTCGATGCGGTCGGCGATGGGTAGCGCTTGTGCCCAGAGGTCAGCGCCGCCAATGATGCAGACATGCGGTGCGTTGGCGAGCGCCAATGCATCGGCAAGGTTCGCCGCACGCTCCGCCCCTTCCGCCTCCCATTCCGCATTGCGGGTCAGAACGATGTGCCGGCGACCGCGCAAAAGCCCGGGAAGCGAATCAAACGTCTTGCGCCCCATCACCATTGGGCACCCCATCGTCAGCTGTTTGAAACGGCGTAAATCGTCGGGCAAATGCCATGGCAATCGTCCCTCATGGCCTATTACCCCATTGTCGCCGCGTGCCATCACCAGCACGATTTCCGGGTGATTCATGCGCGCGACACCCACGTCGCATGGCCCATTTTGCGCCCAGCCCGGCCATCGCCCTTGCCATAGAGATGGAGGTGACAGTCGGGATCGGACAGATAGCCCAGCCAGTCATGGACCGCAGAGCCGATGATGTTGTCCATGGTGACACCGCCACCGGTCAGCGCCGTTGAGCCAAGCGGCAGACCACAAATCGCGCGAATATGATTTTCAAACTGGCTGGTGACCGACCCTTCTATCGTCCAGTGCCCGCTATTGTGGACGCGCGGCGCAAATTCGTTGAGCAGCGGCCCATCGACAGTCGCAAAAAACTCGCACGCCATAACCCCGACATAGTCCAAAGCATTCGCCAATTGTTTTGCATAGGCAATGGCAGTGGGGATTTGGGGCAATATTTCATCGTGCACAGGGACTTCACTCTTGGACAAAATGCCATCGCTATGGACGTTCTCCGGGCAATCCCACAACAGCACATTGCCATCCTGAGCGCGGACAAGGATGACCGAAAACTCACCTATAAAATTAACCTTTTCCTCCAGCACTGCCCGGCCACCCCCGATGCTCTGCCATGCGGCATCAACGTTGGCCATGTCGTCGATGAGCGCCTGTCCCTTGCCATCATAGCCATCGCGCACAGTTTTGAGGATCGCCGGATATCCTAGGGTGGCAACCGCCGCCGCCAGATCAGCCGCAGAGCGTATCTCGGCATAGCGCGCAACCGGGATACCGCATGCGCTGGCAAAGGTCTTCTCTGCCATCCGGTCCTGCGCAACGCTCAATGCACGCGCGCTGGGCCAAACGGGGCGATGTTCGGACAAGTGGCGGATGGTTTCTGACGGAACATTTTCAAACTCGAACGTCACAACATCGACGGCATTGGCAAAGCCGTTAAGCGCCATGGCATCATCATAAGCCGCCGTTGTATGCGCATGCGCCACAGCGATAGCAACACCGTCAGCTTCGGGTGCAAAAACATGGGTGCGATAGCCGATTTGCGCCGCAGCGATGGCAAGCATCCGGCCCAATTGCCCGCCCCCTACGATCCCGATCGTAGAGCCTGGAGGCAGAGGCATCGTCACAGCTTGGGCGCTCCGTCGGGTCGGTCCGCAACCGAGGCAGTATTTGCCGCGCGCCACGCCGCCAACCGCACCGCCAGCGCAATATCGTCAAGGGCAAGGATTGCCGCCGCCAACAGCGCGGCATTGATCGCCCCTGCTTTGCCAATCGCAAGCGTGCCGACCGGGACGCCAGCCGGCATTTGTGCAATAGACAACAGCGAATCCATGCCCGACAGGGCCGCCGATTGTATCGGGACACCAAGAACGGGCAGCGCGGTCATCGCCGCGACCATGCCAGGCAAATGCGCTGCGCCGCCTGCGCCCGCGATGATGACCCGAAACCCCTCCCCCGCCGCGCCTTGTGCAAAATCATAGAGCCGCTGCGGCGTGCGATGCGCCGAAACAATACGACTATCGTGACCGACCCCTAGCGCGGCCAGAGCATCGGCGGCGTGGCGCATCGTATCCCAGTCGGACTGGCTGCCCATGATGATGGCGACGGTGGTTGCCTGTTTCGTCATTCTAGGGTCAGGACCACTTAATCGCACGGCTGAGGCAGCATAATGGCGAACATATCGGGCCGAAATGCATGCGGGGGATAGTGTAGCTATCTACAAGGGCATTTAGGTCTGAGATGGAAGTCATTGTGCTGTCCCTATGGGATTTGACCGATTGCGTCCATTGCTGCGTCGGAAATCTTTGAAATATATTCATATTCCTGCATCTTCCTCCTTGCACTGATCAAAATCGCTTCAAACCTCGGTTCGCGCTATTAGGTGGTCCTGACCCTGAGGCGATAGCGGCACTGCGCGCGCGCTGCAATCATGCTCTTTACCAGATATTTCTGCAGGCATAGCGGGCGTCCATATTTAATTAAGATAAATTAGCTATGCCTATTTGCTCACGGGACCAGTGAACAGGAGAGATGATGCACCACTCGCCCATTGGCACCCAGACAGCAACCACAGCTACGGTCCAAGACATGTCGATCGATGATGGGTTGCGCGCCGAATTATCGCGTTTACAGCGCGAAAATCGGACTTTGTCGATTGCCCTTGCTGAAATGGAGCGTGTGGCGGAGCGTGACATGCTCACACCGCTCTATAATCGGCGATATTTCCTGTCCGCCCTGCACCAGCGTATTGCCCGTGTTGAGCGGAACAAGGACCGCGTTGCGCTGATTTATGTCGATGTTGACGGATTGAAGACGATCAACGACCGGTTTGGGCATTATGCGGGCGATATTGCGTTGATCGAAATTGCGGCGCGCCTTTCCGAGTCTATGCGGCGCGGGGATGTTCTTGCGCGCATTGGTGGCGACGAGTTCGGCATATTGCTGGACCATGTCGGCCCCACCGAAGCCAAAGCCATGGTTAGGCGGCTGAAATCAACCGTTGAGGATGATCCGCTCGATTTTAACGGATCTGTCGTGCGACTAGGCGCTGCCTTTGGGATGACCATGATCGAACTCGGTAAAAGCGCCGAGGAGTTACTGGGCATTGCCGACGCCCGAATGTATGACGCCAAACGCGCTGCGTGAGGTAAATTGAGCGCCTTAGAGGCCGTGGCCTAAGCCGATGCAGGCGTGGCCCGATCCCCCCAAAGTTGACAAAGTTGACACCAAGGAAGCCTTTATTTCCGCCATTCCTTGAA
>JBBTFY010000101.1:0-35104 GCA_038041635.1 Pseudomonadota bacterium | reverse complement strand
TGCTGCAACGGCAACGTCACCATCGCCATCAAAGCGTCCAGGCTCTGCAGGCGCAGGGCCACGATAATCGCCTTCTGGCGCGGCAATCAATTCACCGCGTGGGCGCCCGCCGACATTCTGCCACCACCACAGACCGCCAACGACGGCACCGATGACAACCAAACCGGCAACGACTAGGCCGAGCAACCGCCCAATGGAAACCCCGCTTTCGTCCATATCTTCGATTGGCTCAAGCCAAGGAAGCCGTTCTTCTTCGTCAAAGTTCAGCGGCGCACCGTCATGATCGTTCATCATCGCATCTCCTCGACTGGTTCCACCCCCATCAGCGCCAGTCCGTTGCGTAGTATTTGCCCGATTGCGCGGGTTAAGAAAAGCCTAGCATGCGTGGTTAACAAGTCATCAGCTAATATGGCGCGGCGCGCGGCATCATCATTGCCCAGATTCCACCAGCCATGGAAAGCGGCGGCTAGGTCACCCAAATAGAAGGCAATTCGGTGCGGTTCACGCGCATTCGCTGCCGCTTCGACCACGCGCGGAAATGTTGCGGCCAAACGCACGAGGTCCAGATCCACTGTATCTAAATGGGACAGGTCAATGTGCGCATCGTCAGACGGCGCTTGTATTCCAGCTTCTTTCGCTTTTCGCGCCAGCGAATGGATACGGGCATGAGCGTAATTGACGTAGAAAACAGGGTTGTCCTTTGACGCTTCGACCACTTTGGCAAAGTCGAAATCCATCTGAGCATCGGCTTTGCGCGTGAGCATGGTGAAACGCACGACATCCTTGCCGACTTCGCCGATAACATCAGCAAGCGTCACGAAATTACCAGAGCGTTTGGACATTTTGATCGGCTCGCCATTCCGCATTAGCCGTACCATCTGCACCAGCCGCACATCAAAGCGCGTCTTGCCTTCGGTCAACGCCGCCACCGCCGCCTGTATCCGCTTGACGGTGCCCGCATGGTCGGCCCCCCAAATGTCGATCAGCGCATCGGACCGCTTGGCCTTTTCATGATGATAGGCAAGGTCGGCGCCAAAATAGGTCCAACTGCCGTTTGATTTTTTGATTGGCCTGTCCTGATCATCGCCATAGCGCGTCGAGCGGAACAGCGGCAGCACCACCGGCTCCCAATCTTCGGGGGTTTCACCCTTGGGGGCTTCTAAGACACCGTCATAAACCAAGTCATGCGCGCGCAGCCACGCCTCTGCCGCTTCTGGCATTCCTGCCGCTTGCAATTCGGCTTCGGACGAGAAAATGTCGTGATGAATACCGAGAAGCGCCAAATCCGCGCGGATCAGGTCCATCATCGCTGCAACCGCAAAGCTGCGGAACGGGGCGAGCCATTCGGATTCGGGGGCGGTGGCAAAGCGCTCGCCATGCTCTGTTGCAAGCGCCTGTCCCACCGGAATCAGATAATCGCCGGGGTATAGCCCCTCTGGCACCTCTCCAACATCCTCGCCTAGCGCCTCACGGTAGCGTAAATGTGCCGAACGTGCGAGGACATCAACCTGCCCGCCCGCGTCATTGACATAATATTCGCGGACCACCTTGTGCCCCGAATATTCGAGCAGGGTGGCGAGCGCATCACCCACCACCGCACCACGGCAATGGCCCATATGCATCGGCCCCGTCGGATTGGCGGAGACATATTCGATGTTGACGGTCATGCCGCCACCGTTGTCCGAGCGGCCATAATCGCCAGAGCGCTGCGCAATCGTAGCCAGCTCGCCGCGCCAAGCATCCTCATCCAAACGCAGGTTGATAAAGCCCGGTCCGGCAACATCGGCACTCGCGACACTTTTGCGTTGCGCCAAGACCGCACACAGTTGCTCAGCCAACACACGCGGGCTAGTGCCCGCATGTTTCGCCAACACCATCGCGGCGTTGGTTGCCATGTCGCCGTGGGCGGGATCGCGCGGTGGCTCCAGCGTTATCGCGGTGCGCGACAGGCCGATGGGTAAAACACCCTCGG
Source organism: Pseudomonadota bacterium (assembly GCA_038041635.1). GTDB lineage: Bacteria > Pseudomonadota > Alphaproteobacteria > Sphingomonadales > Sphingomonadaceae > Sphingopyxis. The sequence continues at coordinate 33,132 of JBBTFY010000101.1, read as the reverse complement.
TTTCTAAGGCATCAAGCGCAGCATCCAATTGACTGGCGATGGTGGAGTAGATGGTCATAGCTATGAAATGGTCCATTGAGCGCAATGTTGACACATTTCGTCATTGCGAGCGAAGCGAAGCAATCCAGATTGCTTCGCCATACCGTTTTTCGCAATGACGATATAAAATTATGTCACCCTGCTCAGCGCGTCACATTATATTGCAATTGATCCTGCGTTAACTGGAACCCGATCAGCAATTCATACGTCGCACGGGTCACCGCCGCACGGATATCGGTTTCGGACAGAGGGTCAACCGCCGCATCTTGGTCGCCTGCGCGTCGTCGGCGGGTGATGCGTTCGCGGATGTCGGCGGGCAGTTCGAGCACGCTGCGATCAACATAGGCACCGCCGGTGCCAGTGCCGTTGCCGCGCGTCTGCCCTTCGGCAAAATGGATGGTCACGGCGTTATTATCCTTGGCGACCACAGCCGTGCCGCCTTGTAAAATCGTGGCATAATAGGGCAATTGAACATCGCGCGCAGGGCCAGCGTCGCGCCGTGTTGCCCGAACGTCGAATGTCGCGCCAACATAAACGCGCGCCTCAACATCATTGCAAGTCGTGCGCACATTGGTGATGCTGGCGACAACGTCTATCGCGCGGGCATCGCGACTGTCGGCAGGATCGAACAGGGTTACATCGCCAGTATAGACCGGGACGCCCACAGCGGGGCACAGGCTACGCGTGGCGGTAATACCGACGCCAGAACTGAGGTCGAGTTCATTGTCGCGGGCGCAACCGACCAGTGTGAGCGATGCCGCAATAGCCATCATAGTTGCGGCGCGGCTATCAAGGCGAAACAATGCGTTCATTGGTGGCAATATCCTATTCCATGCGCCCCCGCCCGGACGCTTTGCTGTAGGCTGCTTCCCTGCCCCGCAACGGAGCAATATGCAAGCGATGACACTTGCCCGATGAATGGAGCACGCATAGAAAGGCTCAATATGAACGCGCCAATTGCCACAATCACGCAGGCCCATTCTGCAATCATCGGCGCATTGCCACCCCTGCGTGTCCTGATCGCTGCGCCGCGCGGCTTTTGCGCAGGGGTTGACCGCGCTATCCGTATCGTCGAGCTGGCCATCGCCAAATATGGTGCGCCCGTTTATGTGCGGCACGAGATAGTCCATAACCGATTTGTCGTCGACAATCTCAAGGCTCAAGGCGCTATCTTCGTCGAAAGCCTCGACGAGGTGCCAGATGGTGTCCCCGTGGTGTTCAGCGCGCATGGCGTGCCCAAAGCGGTGCCGGCAAAGGCCGAAGCACGCGGCCTATCTTATCTTGACGCCACATGCCCATTGGTCAGCAAAGTGCACAGGCAGGCAGAGCGTAATTATGAAGCGGGCCGCCACATCATTTTTATTGGCCATGCGCGCCACCCTGAAGTCATTGGCACGTTCGGGCAATTGCCCGTAGGCGCAATGACATTGGTGGAGAAGGTCGAGGATGTCGCCGCGCTGTGTCCACCCGACCCTGACAATCTGGCTTTCCTGACGCAAACCACATTGTCGGTGGATGATACGGCGGCGATTGTCGAAGCGCTCATCGCCCGTTTCCCCAATATTATAGCGCCAAAGGGCGAGGATATTTGCTATGCCACGTCAAATCGGCAAGCTGCTGTCAAAGCGATAGCCCAGCAATGCCAATTGATGTTGGTCATCGGCGCACCCAACAGTTCCAACTCGCTGCGACTCGTTGAAGTCGCCGAACGAATGGGCACCGAATCGCGGCTGATTCAACGCGCCGATGAAATCGCCTTTGAGTGGCTAGGCGGCGTATCGACCGTCGGCCTCTCGGCTGGGGCGTCGGCCCCCGAACTGCTTGTCCGCGAAGTGATAGAGCGATTGGCGACGCGGTTTTGCGTTACAGAACAACCGCTTGAAACAGTTGCGGAATCGATGGTTTTCAAATTGCCGCGTGGCTTAGAGCCTTCGGAAATCGCCTGATGGCAGTGTTCACGCATGTCGGTGCCGAAGATATTGCCCAATTCATCGACCGCTATGGCGTCGGCTCGCTGATCAGCGTCAAGGGCATTGCCGAGGGTGTGGAAAATAGCAATTATTTGGTCGATACGTCTGACGGGCGATACATATTGACGCTTTACGAAAAGCGTGTTGACGCCGACGATCTACCCTTTTTTATCGCGCTGATCGATCATCTGGCGGCAGCAGGCAATCCGGTCCCGCGCATCCTGCCCGATCTGTCCGGTCAGCATATCCAACGTCTAGCGGGCAAAGCCGCGTGCCTGATCCAATTTTTACCCGGCGTATCCGTCAGTCGCCCGACCAGCAGACAGGCCTATAGCGCGGGCGCGGCTATGGCCCGGATGCACAACAGCGTCAGCGATTTTGGTTCTGGCCCCGATAATATATTAAGCGTTTCAGGATGGCGTGCCCTTATCGACCGCATGGATACCGCGCTTGACGGCATAATCCCCGGGCTGCTCGACATTGTGTCACACGAATGGGACTATCTGCACGCCAACTGGCCCGACCATTTGCCGCGCAGCGTAATTCATGCCGACCTGTTCCCTGACAATGTGCTGATGATTGGCGAAAATGTATCGGGCATCATTGATTTTTATTTCGCATGCCGCGACATCACAGCCTATGATTTTGCGGTAACGCACGGCGCATGGTGTTTCAGCCACGATGGTTCACAATGCCTTCCGGCACTCTCAGAAGCGCTCGCGAGTGGATATCAGGCGGTTCGTCCATTCACAGCGCATGAACGCGACGCCGTGGCCGTGCTTGCGCGGGGAAGCGCGATGCGATTTTTGTTGACGCGCGCGCTCGACTGGATCGAAACACCGCCCGATGCGCTGGTCACACGCAAAGATCCACTGCCCTATTTACGGCGGCTACAGGTATTTCAATCGGCCGATCCGCGCGAAATATTTGCGCTGTGAGCGCCCCAATGATTGGGCGGCAAGTCGTGGAAATCGCCACCGATGGCGCGTGCAAGGGCAATCCCGGGCCCGGCGGCTGGGGCGCGGTCTTGCGCTTCGGCGGCGTCGAGAAAGACCTGTCGGGCTTTGTGGCAGACACCACCAATAACCGTATGGAATTGATGGCCGCGATCAAGGCGCTCGAAGCACTATCGCGCCCCTGCGATGTGCGGCTGACCACCGACAGCGTCTATGTGCGCGACGGCATCACCAAATGGATATTTGCCTGGAAACGCAATGGCTGGCGCACCGCCGCCAAAAAACCCGTCGCCAACGCCGACCTGTGGCAGGCGTTGGACACCGCAGCCCAGCGCCACAAAATTGATTGGCGCTGGGTCAAGGGGCATGCCGGCGATGCCGACAACGAACGCGCGGATCAGCTGGCTAGCGACGCTGCACTGTCTGCTGCTAAGCGCGGCTAATCAATCGTCCTTGGTCGGGGCGTCGGGCCCATTTTTCTTGATCGATGCGATGGCATTTTCTGCACCGGATTTGGAACTATACCCTTCGGTCCAAAAAATAGTTTCGCTGTTATATTTGAAATAGGCGCGATATTCGCCGTTTTTCTCGCTCTTCTTGATTTCAAAATAATGCGCCATCTTCGTTCTCCCTCTATATTGATTCGCTGACCAGTGCAGGATTGCCGTAGTTACAGTTAAACGCAACTATCCTTTGAATCGATCGGCCCGATAATGCGCTGGATCAATATTGGCGACAAAGTCGGCTGGCGCGTGGCCCAACAATAGCGCCGCCGCCACCGCCGACGCGGCGGGCGCGGTCTGGATGCCAAAACCGCCCTGCCCCACACACCAGAAAAAACTGGGGCAATCCGCAGCAAAGCCATAAACGGGCAAACGGTCGGGTGCAAAACTGCGTAGGCCGGCCCAACGCCGCTCGACCCCTGCAACACGCCAATCAACAACATGCTCAAATCGGTCGATCGCTATGGCCACGTCCAATTCCTCAGGGGCTACATCATGCGGTTCAACCGGGGTTTCGTCATGCGGGCTGAGCCACAATTTGCCGCCCGCTTCGGGTTTGAAATAAAATGTCCCTTCAAAATCGGACACGTGCGGGATGCCATGCGGAACCACGGGATCAGTGCGCAGCTGCACCACGGTGCGGCGGTAGGGGGTGATGCCAAGCGGGTGGACGCCCGCCATCGACGCGGCCTCATCCGCCCAAGCGCCAGCGGCATTGACCAATATCCCAGCGCAAAAATTGCCCGCCGTCGTTTCAATTATCCAATCACCACCTTCGCGCCGTGCCGCAATCATCCGCGCGCGTGTCGTCAACACCGCGCCAGCGCGCTTGGCCGCCGCCAGCGCTTGGCCATGCACCCCGCCAACATCAATCGACGACGACGATGGTTCATACAATCCCAGCACCCAATCATCGCGCAGCCCAGAAACAAGGGTGTGCGGATCCACTTCGTTCATCGCAACGCCGCAATCGGCGTAGCGCGCGATATAGGCGTCCATCCTGCCGCGATCATCCGCGCGCCCGACTTGCAGCGCGCCCAGCGGATCTAGGAAACCGCCCGCGCGTAAAACATGCCCCGACGCACTGCTCAATGGCTGGATAGCAGGGCCGCCATAGCTTTCGCTCCAATAAGCGGCTGAGCGACCAGTCGAGTGATAGCCAGGCTGGTCCTCCCCCTCTAGCATCAGCACGGAGCAATGCGGCGCAATTTCGGCGGCGAGGCCCGCGCCTGCAATACCAGCGCCGATGATGGCAACGTCGTAACGGATCATTACTTAGGTGCTTCCTCATTTAAAAATGCGTCAATCCGCCCTAGGGCGTCATTGCGCACGCTATCCACTTCGCGCAACAGTTCATGCGCGGCTTCACGGCCATAGACATGCGTTTGCCCAAGGGGCAGTCGCGCCGACAGCCGCTGTGCCGTCGCTGGTGACACCAATTTGTCGGCCGATGCCACCAGCGTTAGCACGGGCACCTGAACCGACTCCAGCAACCCCGGCTGACCAAAGTGATGGAACGAGGCATAGGCTTGCTCGACCCATTTCCAGCTTGCCGGACCAAGCTCCAATGTCGGGTCTTTTGCTCGCCACCATAGTTCATCGGCGTAACGACTATCATCATGGGTCAACAGCATCTGGCGCAGGCTGATTTTGCTGCCAGGCTTCTCGCTAACCTTCCATGCCGCGCGCGCGGGATCGCCGAAGCGGCACATCGTCCGCGCAACCCAGTGGCCGACGCTGTCGGGATAGGGCGCGGTAAAACCCAGCATCGGCGCAACCAAAATAGCGGCGTTTGGCACTATCCGCTTATCGCCAAGCGCACGCAGCACCAGATGCCCGCCCATGCTATGCCCAATGACAACATGCGGCCCGGGTGCGCGTGATATCCAATCAGCATAATATGCCGTCAAATCGTCAATCCACCGCGCAAAGCTCTCGCAATGCCCGACATGCGGGTCCGCGCTTAATCGGCCAGATCCGCCCTGCCCGCGCCAATCAACGCTTTCAACTTGCCAGCCGCGCAGGCGCCAATCATCAAAACTCTCGAGATATTTCTCGAAATGATCGCCGCGTCCGCCCAGAAACAGGATCGACCCGCGCGGCCTATCGGCGGGCGCGGGCCAGATGATCGAACGCAGCGGCCATCCATCAGCCGCGTGGCGCATGATGATCTGTGCTTCGGCGGAGAAAGCGCGGCGGGCGGGGGCGTTCGATTCTAATATCATGGTGCTTCGTTACGGTTTGGTAAGGGTGTTCGTCTAGGCATTGTTCATGATCTGGGGAACGTCAATGCTGCTTTGCGCCATTTTGCTGGCTGTCATGCTGCTCGTAGCAGCCGGTTTCGACCTAAAAAGCCGCATCATTCCAAACTGGTTGAACCTCATGATCGCTTTGACCGCGCCATTAGCGTGGTGGGCACAAGGATTGGCATTATGGCCTGACATTGGCTGGCAATTCGGATCAGCCATCGCAGTTTTCGCTGCATTTGCTGCGCTGTTTGCCATTGGCGGCATCGGCGGCGGCGACGTCAAGATGATTGGTGCGCTGGCGCTATGGATTGACGCGCGCCTCATCCTTTCGCTGCTGTTGGTGATGGCATTGATTGGCGGCGTCATCGCCGGGGTCATGTTGCTGCGGCAAAAATTGAGCAAGACCGCGCCCAACCCAGAGGTGCCCTATGGTGTGGCTATAGCGTTTGCCGGATTCTGGGCGCTTCACCAACAGTTTATTAACCATTTCCCGTCTATCCCCGCAACTTGAATGAAAGCCGCCCGGATAGTCCGGACGAGGAGGCAAAACAGTCATGGATATGAAAAAGGTCATCCTGATCATCGGGGCTATGATCATCGCATTGGGAGCCGCCTTTGGCGTCAACTCTCTATTGCGCGGGTCGAGCACCCCGCAAGCGCGTGCCGCAGCTGCGCCTACGGTCTCGGGTCCAAAGGTCATGGTCGCCACGCGATCCTTGCCTGTAGGGACCATCTTGACCGCCGATGCTCTGCGTTTTCAACCATGGCCCGAAGGACTGGTCCGTGCCGACCAATATTATATGGAAGGCGCAGCGAATACCGAAGCACTGGTCGGTTCTGTCGTGCGCATCGCACTCACTTCGGGCGCGCCAGTGACCAAGGGTTCACTGGTTAACCCGCAGGATCGCGGCTTCCTTGCCGCCGCACTTGGTGCCGGAATGCGCGCAATCACCGTTCCGCTGTCGGCAGAACAGGGCGTTGCCGGTTTTGTGTTCCCAGGCGACCATGTTGACATGATGCTGACCCAGACGATTGAAGGTGAGGATAGCGCGCTGCGCACCACCGAAACAATTGTCCACAATCTTCGCGTCCTCGCGGTTGATCAACGCACGGCACCGACGGATGAGAATGGCAATTCAACGCCAGCCGTCTATTCGACCGTGACCATCGAAGTTACGCCGCGCATAGCAGAGAAAATTTCGGTGGCCCGCTCTGTCGGCACTTTGTCGCTGGCCCTGCGTTCACTGGCTGATAGCCAGTCAGAACTCGACGAAGCCATTGCCTCTGGCGCTGTCGATGTCGCCGGCGACGGCGACCGTGCCGGCGAAGCGCGATTGCTGAACCGCTCAAACAGCCGCCCATCGGATCGCGGTGTCACAGGTGTCACAGGCGGCGATGTATCACGATATCAACGCCGCACAGTTCCGCGTCAACGCAGCGCCGACGCTGGCGGCGGCGGCAATGCGGGTGGGCCACAGAGCAATGTCCCTGCAGCTCCTGTCGTTTCTGGTCCAAGTGTCCGCGTCGTTCGCGGCGACCAAGTCACCATCGTTCCGGTTGGAAGGTAAGCCCATGAAAACCAGCATTCCCCTGCGCAAATCATTGCGTGCCAGTGTCATGGCGATGGGTCTTTCCATCGTCGCGATAGCTGCCCTGCCAGCGGCAGTGCTCGCCGCACCTGGCGAACAAACCGAACGGGACGATCTGTTGCTGTCGGTTGGTCGTGGGCGCCTGATTAACTTGCCATCACCGATGGTCGACGTTTTCGTCGCCAATCAGGCCGTTGCCGATGTCCAAGTGCGTTCATCAACCCAGCTTTATGTGTTCGGCAAAACACCTGGTGAAACCAGCGTTTATGCCACCGATGCAGCGGGGCGGGTCGTCTATTCGGTCGTCACACGCGTTGGCAATAACATCGAAACCATCGACCAGATGCTGCTGCTCGCCATGCCCGATGCGCATGTCAATGTGACCACCATGAATGGCATCGTGTTGTTGACGGGGACCGTCGCTTCACCCGATGACGCAGCAGAAGCCGACCGTCTGGTTACCGCCTTTGTCGGTGAGGGCACACGCGTGCTCAGCCGCCTGCAAACCGCGACCCCGCTGCAGGTCAATCTGCAGGTGCGGATAGCCGAAGTGAACCGCAGTCTGGTTCGTGAAATCGGCGGTAATGTATTGACCCGTGATACAACTTCGGGCTTTGCCTTTGGTGCCATTCCACGCCGTAACATCGGCACGATAGCACCCGCGACCCCATACACTTATGACGCTACCGGAGCACCATCGAACAACCCGCCGCTGCTCACAACATTGGCTGGGCTTGCGGGCGCAAATACGCTTGGCGCAGCGGGCCGCGTGTTTGGGCTGAACATTTTGGCCGCGCTTGACCTTGCTGAACGCTCGGGCATGGTCGCGACCTTGGCGCAGCCAAATCTGACGACCGTATCGGGCGAAACCGCAGATTTCCTAGCGGGCGGTGAATATCCCATTCCTGTGCCAGACCCTGCAACGGGGTCGATCACTATCCAATATCGCAAATATGGTGTCAGCCTAGCCTATACACCAACGGTGTTGTCCGATGGGCGCATTTCGCTGCGCGTCCGCCCCGAAGTGTCTGAATTGACATCAGAAGGCGCGATCACGCTGAACGGTATCTCGGTCCCTGCTCTGACGGTTCGCCGCGCGGAAACGACGGTGGAATTGGGTTCGGGCGAAAGCTTTATGATCGCTGGATTGATGAGCAATCGTTCATCCGGTGCGGTCGATCAGACCCCCGGGCTTGGCGACTTGCCAATCCTAGGCAATTTGTTCCGTTCGGATAATTTCCGGCGCGGCGACACCGAACTTGTCATTGTTGTTACACCCTATCTGGTGCGCCCGGTGAACGCGAACGAGATTCGCCTGCCAACCGATGCGTTGCAAAATGCGACGATGGGCCAGCGCCTGTTGGGCGGTGTAGTCGATGGACAGACGGGCGGTGAGCGTCCGATGCCTACGCTCGAAACGCCAACACCTAGAACACCCGCCAGCCCCGGAGCAGGCGGATTACCAGCGCAACCCGCCGCCGCGCCACAAGCCGCCAACACCAACGGCAACGGCAACGGCAACGGCAATAATCGTAATCGTCGCAATGGTCGTGAGGCCGCAGCTGCGGCCGCCCCCGGCTTTAGCTACAGCCCGAATTGATTGGATAGGAAGGATGGCAAAAATGCGCCTCGCAATTTCCGCAACCGCCCTTGTCATAGGGGCCACATTGTCCGGCTGTATGGGCGTCGGCACCCCCGGTGCCATGAACCGCAGCCTTGAATCTGTGCACCAGCCGATTGTTCGGGTGGCCAATTATGCGCTCGATGTCGCGGCTCCCAATGGCGTGCTTGGCCCCGTCGAAATGCGCCGCGTCTCTGATTGGCTCGACGCGATGGAAATCGGCTATGGTGACACAATCTCGGTCGATGATAGCGGTGCCTATAATGCCCGCGCAGCCCGCGATGGCGTTGCAATGATGGTTACGCGCAAGGGGTTACTGCTTTCCGATCATGCCCCGCTAACGAGCGGCGCGATTGCTCCTGGGTCGATCCGCGTGGTCATCACCCGATCTTCGGCTCATGTTTCGGGCTGCCCGGACTGGAGCCAGCGGATGAATGCCAATTGGGGTAATAATACCTCGGCCAATTATGGCTGCGCCAGCAATTCCAACCTTGCTGCGATGGTGGCCGATCCGACCGATCTGGTCAGCGGACAGCCCGGCACGACAAACGATCCCAACGCGGCAACCCGCGCAATCAATACATATCGTGCAGCCACCCCAACCGGCGCAGCGGGCTTGCCCAGCAGCGGCACACAGGGCGGTGGTTCTTCAGGAGGTGGCCGATGAACGCTCCATTCCGCATGGGTCAACAAACCCGCGAATCCTTTGCCGCCTATCTGTGCGACGACGATACGGTTGAAACCGTCAAACCCATTGTCAACGACATGGGTTGGTTGGTGGAAAAGGTCCACAAGGGCGGCTTGCGTAATGCGGTCCAGTCCTTGTCAATCACGGCCAGCCCCAACATCCTGTTGGTCGATCTGTCCGAATCGAGCGACCCGATCAACGACATTAACGGTCTGGCCGAAGTGTGCGAACCCGGCACCGTGGTTATTGCCATGGGGCAGGTCAACGATGTTCGCCTGTATCGTGACCTGCAAGCCAGCGGCATTCACGACTATCTGCTCAAACCCGTGTTCCCCGAACAGGTGCGCGATGTGTTGATGCACGCCCAAGCAATGCTCAATGCCCCGCGCCTTGCCGAACCGGTGGATAAAGTAACGCGCACGTTGACCGCCGTTGTCGGCACACGCGGAGGCGTTGGCGCATCCACGATCGCAACTTCGCTGGCATGGTTGATGGGGGCAAGCGCCAAACGTTCGGCGGCCCTGCTCGACCTCGACGTCCATTTCGGGACTGGCGCATTGACGCTCGACCTCGAACCTGGGCGCGGGTTGATTGACGCCATCGACAACCCTTCGCGTATCGACGGCCTGTTCATCGAACGCGCCATGGTGCGCGCGAACGATAATCTGGCGATTTTGTCGGCTGAGGCACCAATCAATCAGCCATTGCTGAGCGACGGTGGAACATTTTTTCACCTGCGCGAAGAAATCACCGCCGCGTTCGAATCGACCGTCATAGATTTGCCGCGTAACATGATGATTACCTATCCGCACCTGCTCAACGACGTGCAGACCGTGGTGCTGGTCACAGAATTGACGCTGGCTTCGGCACGTGATGCCATCCGCCTGCTCGCAGGATTCAAATCGACCTGCCCCGGTGCGCGCGTCATCCTCGTCGCCAACAAGGTTCCGGCAAGCGGCGGCGAAATCTCTCGCAAGGATTTTGAATCGTCGATCGAACGGCCAATCGACATCATCATAGCTGCTGACCCCAAATTGGCCGTCAAATCCGCCAAACTTGGTAATTGCTTGGCCGAAGTGTCACGCGGTACCAAATTGGCTCAGCCATTCAACCGTTTGTGTCAGCTCGTTCTGAGTGCGGCGGATGAAGAAGAGGGCGAAGGGGCTACTTCGGGAACTGGCAACACTAAATCTTCCGTCAAGTCGACTTCCTTGCTCGGAAAAATCGGCAGTGTTGGCAGTCTGTTATCCAAAAGAGGCAAGAGTTAAGCCGCCGCAACTTCAGCAGGAAGCCTAGCCATATATGGACAGCACATTTTTCTTGATCGCAGGCGCTTTTATGGCGGTGACGGTACTGCTGCTGTTTGCCTTCTCCGGCCCCAATCCGGAAAAGGCTTTGCAGCGCCGCGTCGCCGCTTTGCGTGATCGGTTGGTTCCATCAAACGAAGCGGCGCTGGCTGCACAGATGCGCAAGACGATAGCCACGCGTTTGCCCTCTCAAGATCTGGGGCTAGCAAAATTGCTGCCAAACCCGGAGAAACTGGCGCTTCGCCTGAAACAGACTGGCAAGAAATGGACGCTGGCCCGCTATATGGCGATCTGTGTTGGTGCCAGTGTCGTCGTTGCCATCGTGTTGTTGTCGGTTGGCGCGCCATTTCTGTTCGCAATTTTGTCTGGGCTGTTTGTGGGCATGGGCTTGCCGCACATGTTTGTCGGCAAATTGATCGCTAAACGTATCAAGCAATTCAACGCGCGCTTCCCCGATGCCATCGACCTGTTGGTACGCGGCTTGCGCTCCGGCTTGCCGATCGCAGAAACGCTCCAGGCGGTCAGCACCGAAGTGCCGGGGCCGGTGGGTGTTGAGTTCAAACAGGTCATGGAGCGTATCCGCATCGGTAAATCCATGGAGCAGGCGCTACAAGACAGCGCCGATACGCTGGGAACACCAGAGTTTCAGTTTTTTTGCATCACATTGGCCATACAGCGCGAAACGGGCGGAAATTTGGCTGAAACGCTAGCCAATCTGTCCGAAGTGCTGCGCAAACGCGCGCAGATGAAGCTCAAGATCAAGGCGATGTCGTCCGAAGCCAAAGCATCGGCATGGATCGTTGGAGCTCTGCCTTTCCTTGTTTTCATCCTCGTTACGGTAATGAACCCAAGCTATACCGCCGCCTTTTTCCCATGGACCGGGCCATTATACGACCAGCGCGTCATGCTGACGGGTCTGGGCGGGCTATGCTGGATGAGTATGGGCGTTTTCATCATGGCCAAAATGGTCAATTTCGAGATTTGATGGCATGGGTATCAACAGCATCATGACCGCAGCAGTAACAGCAGCCGAAGCGACACCGTCCTACCTGATTATGGGGGTCGATGTCGTGTGGGTTGGCACCATGCTTGCGGCCTTGGGCGTTGGTGCCGTGCTCGTAGCGATTTACGGCGCAGCCACGGTGCGCAACCCGATGTTGCGCCGCGTCAAATCGTTGAACGAGCGCCGTGAACAGCTTAAGGCCGGTATTGTCGCCTCCACAGCCAAGCGCCGAGCCAAATTGGTCAAGAAAAACGTCACGACCAACCGTATGCGTGGCATGTTGTCATCGCTCAAAGTGTTGCAGGACGATCAGGTCAAGGATGTGCAGCAACGCCTTGCGCAGGCTGGCATCCGTTCAAAGGACGTGGCCGTCACCATCATCTTTGCCCGCATGGTTTTACCGATAGTGATCGGCAGTATCATGGCGTTTTTGATCTATGGTATCGACTTTTTCCCCGCATGGTCATCGCTCAAGAAATTCGGCGGTTTCGCCGTGCCATTGCTGCTCGCCTATAAAGCGCCCGATTTGTGGGTGAATAACAAGCGCGCCAAGCGCACCGACGGAATCCGCAAGGGCCTTCCCGATGCGCTCGACCTCATCGTTATCTGTGCCGAAGCGGGTCTGACCGTGGACTCAGCCTTTGCCCGCGTCAGCCGCGAATTGGGCAAGGCCTATCCCGACCTTGGCGAAGAGTTTGCATTGACCTCGATCGAATTGTCGTTCCTGACCGAACGGCGACAGGCGCTTGAAAACCTGTCCTATCGTGTCAATCTGGAGGCTGTTCGCGGGGTTGTTACGACGCTGGTTCAGACCGAAAAATACGGAACACCACTCGCGTCCGCGCTGCGCGTTCTGGGCGCCGAGTTCCGCAATGAACGGATGATGCGTGCCGAAGAAAAGGCCGCACGCCTGCCCGCAATCATGACCGTGCCGCTGATCCTGTTCATCCTGCCGGTGCTGTTCATCGTCATCCTTGGCCCAGCGGCCTGCGACATCAAGGATGCGCTTAGCAAGCAATAAAAGCGGCCACCGCTGGCGGCTTCATGCCTGCTCGATCACCTGTTCGATAACGCCAAAGATCGGGTGGTGGCGCGCATCCTCCATCCATATCCGCACACTATCGCCTGCCTTCATAAACGGCGTCGTCGGCTTGCCCGAGAGGATGGTTTCGATCGTCCGCACTTCGGCGAGACAGCTATAGCCCAGCCCCCCTGCGCTGATCGCTTTGCCCGGGCCACCATCGGCATCACGGTTGGAAACCGTGCCCGAACCAATGATCGTCCCTGCGCACAGGTTTCGCGTCTTGGCGGCGTGAGCGATAAGTTGTCCAAAATCGAATGTCATATCGACCCCTGCATCGGCGCGGCCCAGCGGCGCACTGTTAAGGTCGACGCACAGCGCTCCGTGCAGCTTTGCTCCGTCCCAGCGATCCCCAAGCGCGTCGGGCGTCACGAAAACGGGGGAAAAGGCACTGGCCGGCTTTGACTGGAAAAAGCCGAACCCCTTGGCCAACTCGCCCGGAATAAGGCCGCGCAAAGACACGTCGTTCGTAAGGCCCACAAGCAATATATGCCCGCACGCCGCATCCGCGCTCACGCCCATCGGCACATCATCGGTGACGATGACGACCTCCGCCTCCATATCGCATCCCCATGCAGAGTCGACGAGCGGAATAGCGTCACGTGGGCCCAAAAATCCATCGCTGCCGCCTTGATACATCAGCGGATCACGCCAGAAACTGTCCGGCATATCCGCACTGCGTGCCTGCCGGACCAACGCAACATGGTTCACATAAGCGCTACCGTCCGCCCATTGATAAGCGCGCGGCAAAGGCGATGCCGCATCGCGTTCGTGAAAACGCATCATCGGGATCGCTTCATGCGCCAAATCGGTGCTGAGCGCGCGCAACCTTGGTTCGGTTTCGCTCCAATTGTCGAGCGCAGCCTGCAGCGTTGGCGCGATGTGCGCCGCATCGGCATACCATGCAAGGTCATCCGATACGACGACAAGGCGGCCATCACGGCCCGATTTGAGGCTGGCTAATTTCATCAGATGGATACTCCGAAGGGGGCGGTAAAATCGCTATGCACGGCATCACCAGTATTGACGACGTCGCTCGGTTCGAAAATCATCACCTCCGCCTCATCGTCACTAGCGGTGCGATGCTCGACGCCGCGCGGCACTGTCACCATCTCGCCAGGGCCCAGCAAGACAATATGATCACGGAACTCAACGCGAAATTGCCCGCGCCAACACAGAAACACTTCGTCGGCATCAGCATGGCTGTGCCACGGAAACACGCCCTTTGTCTTGACGATGCGGATGTCCTGTCCATTGGCTTGTGTGATAATTTTGGGGCGCCAATGCTCATCAAATGAAGCGAATTTTTCGTTCAATAGTATCGCTTCGGTCACTTGGGTCGTCCTCATTCGGCGGTTGGCTCCATGTGCAGCCAATCGGCATGACGCGGAGCCTTTTTTGTCTCGCTCCACTCCGCTAACATCAGCGGCGCGACGCGTTCCAATTCGGCATACTGCGCATCCGTGGCGATGTTGCAAGCGAGTTCTAACCTGTGGCCGTTGGGATCAAAGAAATAGATCGAGCGGAATATGCCGTGATAGGTCGGGCCAACCACGTCTATCCCCAGCGCTTCGATATGCGCTTTGGCCGCCATCAACGCGCCCACGTCCGCTACTTCGAACGCCAAATGCTGAACCCAGGCAGGGGTTTTCTCGTCGCGGCCCATAGCGGGCTGGTTCGGCAATTCAAAAAAGGCGAGCACATTGCCGCCGCCCGCATCGAGGAAGACGTGCATATAGGGGTCATATTCGCCGGTTGATGGCACATGATCCTCGGCAAAAGCGGTGGTGTAGCGCATCCCCAGCACGCGGCCATACCATTCGACCGTTTGCTTGGCATCCCGGCAGCGATAGGCAACATGGTGGATGCGTTTCAAATCGACAGGCGATGTCATGCCGTAGCCCCTTCGACAGAGATGGCACCGCGCCGTAACTGGTCCCGCTCCATTGATTTAAACAATGCTGTGAAATTGCCCTCGCCGAACCCCTCGTCCTTTTTGCGTTCGATAAACTCGAAAAATACGGGGCCGATCATCGTTTCGGAGAATATCTGAAGTAACAGGCGCGGGTCGCCCGCCTCGGTCGAGCCATCGAGCAATATCCCGCGCGATTGCAGCGCATCAACGGGCTCGCCGTGGCCGGGAAGGCGCTCCTCCAGCATTTCATAGTAGGTCGCTGGCGGCGCTGTCATGAACGGCGTGCCGAGCACCTTCAACCTATCCCAGCAAGTAGGAAGGTCATCGCAGATGAAGGCAATATGCTGGATCCCCTCACCATTATAGGCGCGCAGATATTCCTCAATCTGGCCGCCACCAGCCTTGCCCTCTTCGTTGAGTGGGATGCGGATTTTGCCATCGGGCGCCGTCATCGCTTTGGACGTTAGACCTGTATATTCACCCTTTATATCAAAATAGCGGATCTCGCGGAAATTGAAAATGCGCTCGTAAAAGCTCGCCCAATAGTCCATTCGCCCGCCATAAACATTATGCGTCAAATGATCGATGACAGTGAACCCACAGCCGGCCGGATGACGGTCGACATCATCGAGATACTCAAAGTCGATGTCGTAAATTGACAGAGCCCCGTAATTTTCAGGAGTGCCATAGCGGTCGATGAGGTAGATGAGCGCGCCGCCAATCCCGCGTATAGCGGGGATGCGCAGCTCCATCGGCCCTGTGCTGGTTTCGACAGGCTCTGCGCCGCGTGCAATCGCCTCGGCATAGGCCTGCGCCGCATTGGCGACGCGAAACGCCATACCACATGCCGACGGGCCATGCTCTGCGGCAAAAAATGCGGCATGGCTGCGCGGTTCATAATTGGCGATCAGGTTGATTGCGCCCTGCCGCCACAGATCGACGTCCTTGGAACGGTGATGCGCGATGTGAGAAAAACCCATTGCGGCGAAGGCAGGTTCCAGTATGCCACGCTCGCTTGCGCAAAACTCGATGAACTCAAAGCCATCAAGGCCGAGTGGATTTTGTCTATCTTCACGCATATCGCACCTGTCATTTTACACTTAGTTTCAATTGAAACCAATTAGCAGCGCGCGCCGCTTATGACAAGCCGTCCGCTGCATCGCGCAACCGCGCCAGCAATGCCGACAACGTATAGCGTTCATCGAGCGTCAGGCAGGCCAGCACCGCTTGCTCCATCACAAGAGCGGCTGGCGCAATCTCCTGATACAGCGACTTCCCAGCCCCGCTCAGCAACAGCAAGTGCGAGCGCCCATCGCGCTCACTCGCCGAACGCTCGACCAGAGCGCGTTCGCTCAAGGCCGCCGCCGCGCGGCTGACCGTCACCTTGTCCATTCGCGTCGCATGAACCAAGTCACGCTGGGTCAATGGCTCACCCTGCCCCAACACCGCAATCAACCGCCATTCGGGAATCTTCAGCCCAAAGCGCGCCTGATATTGCCGCGCAATCAAATCGCTGACCGCATTCGACGCAACCGACAATTGATAGGGGACAAAGGCCGCTAGGTTGAGCGCGTCACTCACCGCTTAATCTGCTGGTTTGACGCGGTCGGGCGCGGCGGCGGCAAAGGCTTCCAGCGCCACCGCATTGGTTTCGCACGCCACCAGTGTTGGATAGGGGGCAAGCGGCACATCAAAACGCCGCGCATTGGCCATTTGTGGAACCAGAAACACATCGGCGATACCCGGTGCATCGCCGCCAAGATACGGCCCTGCCCCGGCCGCCATCGCCTCCAGCGCGGCAAAGCCTTCGGCTATCCAATGGCGATACCAGCGGTCGCGTATATCCTCACGCAGCCCCAGATCAACCGTCAGATATTTCAGCACCCGCAAATTGTTGAGCGGGTGGATGTCGCACGCCACGGCCATCGTCATCGACAGCGCGGCGGCGCGCGCCACCGGCTCGTCTGGAATCAACGGCGGATCGGGATAGGCGCGATCTAACCAGTCGATAATCGCAAAACTTTGCGTCAACACCAACCCATCCACTTCCAATGTGGGAACCATCCCTTGCGGATTCTTAGCCAGATAGGCATCGGACCGCTGGTCGCCGACGAGCAGACTGGTCGGCACAGCCCGATAATCGACCCCTTTGAGGTTGAGCGCAATCCGCACACGGTAACTGGCCGAAGAGCGAAAATAATCGTGTAAAATAGGATCGTTCATGCCCCCCCCCTAATGGACGTGCTCCGGTGGGCGGGGTCGCGGCGGGCATGGCGGCAATCCATTGTTCGATTAACGCCGCGCCCTCATCATGCACCAGGCTGCGGCCCAGTTCGGGCATCATGATGCCAGGCTCGGTCCCGCGCATACGATAAGGCATGAAACTGTGCGCGACATCGCCCGGCACAATAGCATAGTCCATGCCGCCGCTGCCACGCCCCGCCGCCGTCGGCCGTTTCCACAGGCCAACCGCCATTCCCATCGGTCGTTCATATTCAAGGAACAGTCCCGTGTTCGACGCCGATCCATGCGGGTTATGGCAATGCGCGCAATTGCCGTCGAGATAGGCGCGCGCACGGCTATCAAGCGGCTCGGCGGGGTTATCCCAACGCGGCATGGCGGGGATATTGCGCCAATCGGCATTGGCAATATAGTGTCGGTCACGTTCATCCATCTGCATATTACGCAGCTTTGGCCCGATGGGTTCGACCACTTCGTCGCGCTGGTGACATGTTTTGCACTGATTGCGGTTGGGCACGGCATAGCTGAATGCGCGTGTCACGCCTGCATCATCAATGATCGCCATCCTTTCTCGCCCGCCCGCCAGCCGCAGATCGGCGTCGCTGCCGTCGGCGCGCCAGATATAGGGCAATGCCACCCAGCCCGATGCACGGTGCAGCAGAAGGCGCGTCTCGACTGTGCGGGTCGTCCCGTCGCTCTGGCGAAAGGCGAAGCTTTTGATAATTGCCGCACCGACCGGAAAACCGACCAGCCCGTCACCATTGGCCGTCATCTGCGTTCCGCGCGGCAGATAGATGAACCGCGACTTGATTGAATAGTCCGAGAACAGCGGCGTCCCCAGCGTATAGGGCATCAACCCGCGCACGGGGCGCGTCGCTGATCCGCCGAAAAAGCCATAGACCGACAGCAAGGGCGGCAAGGCATCGGCGGTAATAGCGGCATCATTGACACGGGCTTCGTTGCGCGTTCCCAGCGATACAGCCGCAACGACCAACGCAGATATGATGGCCCATGCCTGCCTCACGGAAGCGCCGCCGCCGCTTCCATAACGGCTGGCAATGTCACGCCGGGCAGGCGTGCCCAAGTGACGGGCGTGCCAAGGTCAATAGGCGCAGGCGTGGCGCTCTCACGCGGCTGCGATAAGTCGGCAAGGCCCAACGTGAGCGCGGCAACGCCGTCCAGCATGCTGATGTCACTGCCCGACCCATCCCACAGTACGGGCGGCAATGACCCGCCGAACGCCGCCGCCATTTCTGCGCCGCCGGGCAGGCCGGGCTGGAACCCCGTTCGCCCGTGGACATTGTCGAATGCGCTGATCCGTATCGGCAGTGGACTATACCCAGCCGGAGCCGCACCATAGCGATAGCCCGACACCATGATATTTGACGTGCCATTGCCATCGAACACATTGTCGAAAATCTCGACATCGCGGTTGGCCATGACGATAATCCCGCTGCCCGTCGGCACGCTGGCGACGATGTTTCCCACGGGGGCAAAGTTCGGCGTCATATTATTGACGATGACATTGTCGAACACGCGCACACCATGCCCGCCTTGTTGCAACAGGCCGGGCAGATCGAACACCAATATCCCGCCCGCATTGCCGGTTGCCACATTGTCGTGAACATCGGCGTCAAAGCTATTCTCAATCTCTATCCCCGCGACATTTTCTACCGCCATCGAATCGCGCACAACAATATTGCGCGACTGGCCAACGTAAATCCCGGCGTCCGATGCACCGCGCACAATCACCCCGTCGATCAGCACATGCTCGCTTTCAACCGGATAGACGCCATAGGCACCATTGCTTGCCTTTGGTTCGCCCGTCCAATCAACGCGAACGCTGAGGTAGACAATGCGATGTGCCGCTTTGGATTTAATCCCGTCGCCGCGTGTATCGCGCACAGTAAAATCACGCAAAACGACATCGTCGCCCGTCACCAGCAACCCTTCCCCTGCGCCAATCTGTCCGGCAAAATTAAGGATGGTAGCTTCCATCCCCGCGCCGCGCACCGTCACGCCATTGGCATCGAGGCTGAGCCCATCAGTGAGATCGAACGTGCCGACACCAATTTGCACAACATCACCAGGCACCGCGACGATCAGCGCCTCTTGCAGACGTGATTGTGCATCCGCTCCGGCTGCAACGTCGATGGTGCGCGCATGCGCGGTGCTGGCAAGCAGCAGCGATATGGCGACGGTTAATCCATGCTTCATTTTAAGCCCTCCATGGCGCATAGTGACGCACTGTAGAGAGCTTGCCAAGCCGCTAACTGACATTGGAGTGAAGAATGATCCAACGATTTGCCATAGCCACGGCGATTGCCGCTATTATGCTGACCGCCACGGGTTCGGCACAGACATCCGCCTCTATTCAGGGGCGCTATCGCACCGATGATGGCAATGCGATTATCACCGTTGCGCCATGCGCTGCCGGATCTGCGGCGCTGTGTGGTCGAATCAGCCAATTTCTGAACCCGACGCTTGCCAATGCCCGCGACGGCAACAATCCCGACGCCAGCCTAAGGCGACGCCAGTTGGTCGGAATATCTATTCTCTCCAACCTGACCCGCGATGGCAGTGCCTATACAGGGCACGGTTACAGCCCCGAAGAGGGGCGCAATTTCAACGCCACCGTCACCCCGCGTGGCAACCAGCTTCGCGTGCGCGGATGCGTTGCCATATTCTGCCGCACGGTTGAGTGGACCAAAGTGAGCTAAGTCAAGATATAGAGAGTTAAGTGCTCCTGCGCAGGCAGGAGCGTTGGCAACGAACCGCTGTGCTTGCGGCCAACGCTCCGGATCAAGTCCGGAGCACAGCGTTTCTATGGCATGTTGCCCAAAATCCAGCTCACCCCCTCCATCGCATGGAGCGTGGTTGAGTCGTATATCGGCAGGACGTTCGCCTCTATATTGACGATCATGCTGAGTTCGGTGTTGGCGAGCGCCACCGCATCGACATCATTCTGGTCGAATTTGGTCAGCAACGTCTTCATTGCGCGCTCTGATTCGCGGTTCACTATGCCGCGCATCAGCTCGTCATATATGATCGTATCGACCACCGCAATTTGCGCTTCATCGGCGGGAACCAGGCTGATGCCGTGCCCGACAAGGCGTTTGCGATACCAGCTTTCGCCCATGATGTTGCGGGTGCCAAGCAGCGCGGCGGTGCGCACCCCCGCCGCTTTCATCGCGCGGCCAACAGGATCGACAATGTTGATGATCGGGATGCTCACCGCCGCCTGAGCCGCGTCGGCCACCTTGTACATCGAGTTCGCACAGATCAGGATTGCGGTTGCCCCCGCCCCTTCAAGCGTGCGCGCGGATGCGGCGAGCACTTGCGCAGCGTGTGCCCATTGTTCGTCGCTGGTTAGGCGTGACATATCGCACGAATTGAGGCTGTCGATGATAAGCGGCGCAGAGCAAGTCGGCCCGGCTCGCCGCTGAATCTCGCGGTTGATGAGCGCGTAATAGCGCTCTGTCGCCGCCCAGCTCATGCCGCCAATCAGGCCCAATTTGCGCATCAGTGTTGCAAAGCCTTGACGATGTCTTCGCACATCTTTTTGGCATCGCTCAGCAACATCATCGTCTGGTCCATATAGAAAACGTCATTATCAACCCCGGCATAGCCAACCCCGCCCATGCTACGTTTGATGAAGAACACCGTCTTGGCCTTTTCCACATCGAACACCGGCATGCCATAAATGGGCGATGATTTGTCGGTCTTTGCCGCCGGATTGACCACGTCGTTCGCGCCGATGATGAAGGCCACATCGGTTTGCGCAAACTCGCTGTTGATGTCCTCCAGCTCGAACACCTCGTCATAAGGGACGTTGGCTTCGGCCAGCAGCACATTCATATGCCCCGGCATCCGGCCCGCGACGGGGTGGATCGCATATTTGACGCTGACGCCCTCCTTTTTGAGGAGGTCGCCCATTTCGCGCAGCACATGCTGGGCCTGTGCCACCGCCATGCCATAGCCGGGGATGATGATGACGCTGTCGGCCTGTTTCATCATATAGGCCGCGTCCTCCGCCGAGCCGCGTTTCCACGGGCGGTCGGTCTTGGCCTCCGCGCCGCTCGACGCGACCGCGCCGAACCCACCTGCGATGACGCTGATGAAGCTGCGGTTCATCGCGCGGCACATGATGTAGGAAAGGATAGCGCCCGACGACCCGACCAGCGCGCCGGTGATGATCATCGCGCTATTGTGCAGCGTAAAGCCCATCGCCGCCGCCGCCCAGCCCGAATAGCTGTTGAGCATTGAAACGACGACCGGCATGTCCGCACCGCCGATGGGAATGATGAGCAGGAAGCCGATGATGAAGGCAAGCGCGGTCAGCGTCCAGAATATCCACGGGCTTTGGTCCTGCGTGAACCAGCCGACAAGGCCAATAATCGCGGTCAGCGTGCCAAGGTTGATGACATGGCGCAGCGGAAGGATGATCGGCGCGCCCGACATTTTGCCCGCGAGTTTGAGGAAGGCGATGATCGAGCCCGAAAAAGTGATCGCACCGATGGCAACGCCCAGCCCCATTTCAATGCGGCTTTGCATCAGGATCAACCCGTCGGCACCCGTTATGCCGAACGCCACAGGATTGAGGAACGCCGCCGCACCAACCAGCACCGCCGCCATGCCGACAAGGCTGTGGAACGCCGCCACCAGTTGCGGCATGTCGGTCATCGCGATCCGCCGCGCGGTGACGAGGCCGATAGCCGCGCCGATGGCGATTGCACCCAATATCTGCGCCACACCGACGATATTGGGGCCAGCATAGCTGTTTATGATGGCGGGATCCGGCTCAAATTGCGGCACGTGCGTCACCAAAGTCGTCACCACAGCGATTGCCATACCGATCATACCGAAACGGTTGCCGCGCTGTGACGTGGCGGGGCTGCTTAATCCGCGCAGCGCGAGGATGAAACATGCGCCCGCAATCAAATAGGCCAGGCCAACCCATGCGGGCAGTGCCGCAGCTTCATGTGCCATCACCATCCTCCGTCATTGCGAGGAGTGGAACGACGAAGCAATCCAGAGATGAGCCGCAAAGCTGGATTGCTTCGCTGCGCTCGCAATGACGAACTTTTGCGCATCAGCGATCCTTTTTCTTATACATGGCCAGCATCCGCGCCGTCACCGCAAAACCGCCAAAAATATTGATGCTGGCCATGACCACCGCAGCGAGGCCGATCCATTTGGAGGTCATGTTGCCCGTCGCAGCTGACGCAATCAGCGCGCCGACAATAATCACCGACGAAATCGCGTTCGTCACCGCCATCAACGGCGTGTGCAACGCGGGCGTCACCGACCACACGACATAGTAACCGACGAAACAGGCCATCACAAAGATGGAAAGAATTGAGATAAAGTCCATGTGTCTCTCCGTCAGGCCTGTAGCCGTTGATGCACAACCTTGCCGCCTTGGGTTAGCCGCACAGCCCCGCCAATTTCCTCATCGAGCACGGGGCGTCCCGCGTCCCTGTCCCAAAACGCGCTGAGGAAATTATAATGGTTGCGGGCGAACAGCGCGCTTGCGTCCGCGGCCAGACTCGACGCCATATTATGCGCGCCGATGATGGTGACGCCGTGTTTGACCACCGCTTCGCCCGCCACTGCGCCCTCAACATTGCCGCCGCTTTCGGCTGCCAAGTCGATGATGACCGACCCTGCTCGCATCGTTGCCACCTGTGCGTCGCTAATCAGGCGCGGCGCGGGCCGTCCGGGAATCAGCGCCGTGGTGATGACAATATCCTGTTTGGCGATGTGGCTGGAGACAAGCTCGGCCTGTGCCGCCTTATATTCGTCGGACATTTCGGTCGCATAACCGCCCGCGCCCTCACCCTCTATCCCCGCAACGCTTTCCACAAAAATCGGCTTGGCACCAAGCGATTGAATCTGCTCCTTGGTCGCGCTGCGCACATCGGTCGCGCTGACCTGCGCGCCCAGCCGCCGTGCGGTGGCGATGGCTTGCAGGCCGGCAACGCCGACCCCCATCACGAACAGCTTGGCGGCATTAACCGTTCCGGCCGCCGTCATCATCATCGGGAAAGCGCGACCATAGGCGTCCGCCGCCTCGATCACCGCCTTATAGCCCGCCAAGTTCGACTGCGATGAGAGGATGTCCATCGACTGTGCACGGGTGATGCGCGGCATCCATTCCATCGCCAGCGCCTCCAGCCCTAGCGCAGCATAGGCGTCGACGCGCGCGCGGCCATTGTCTCCGCTGCCAGTCGGGTTGAGCGACGCAATCAACCATGCACCCAGCTTGACGTCCTTGAGCGATTTGGGGTCTGGTCCCTGTATCGCGAGGATGATGTCGGCGTCTTTGACCAGCGCTGCGCGCTTGGCGATGTGCGCGCCTGCGGCCAAATAATCAGCATCGGCGATGGATGCGCTTAACCCCGCGCCTTCCTCGACATTGACTTCGGCACCCAGCGCGATGAACTTTTTCACCGTTTCCGGCGTGGCGGCGACGCGGCGCTCTCCGACCGCATATTCCCGCAGCACCGCGATTTTCATTGGCATGATGGCTCAGCTGATCAGATAGACGACAAGCGCGGCGACAAGCGCGCACACCACAGCACCCCATTTGAACAAGGTGATGAATCCGGCATAGGTTTCGTTCGCTGCCTTAATATCCTGCCCAAAGTCTTGCCCAAAATCCTGCTGCGTCACGTCGCATTCCCCTTTATCGCCATATCATCAGGACACGAACGCGCCGATGATCGAAATAGTCCATAACCCAGCCTGTGCCCTGCGGGCAAGTATAAGGGCTAATTAACCTCCACCCGCTATGACGGTGGCTCAATGCTCGGTGAATCATAGGGTTTTGGCCGACAGATTATGAGGGTAAATGCGTGGCAACACTGCAAGGTGACCGAATGCTGTTGCTGGTTGATAGCGACGCAGGCCATGGCCGTTTTGTCGCCTCGCTGGCCGCGCGTGCGGGCTGGCGCGCTTTGCTCGCTGATAATATCGAGGCAGCCATTGCGATGCTCGGCACGCATGACGGCCTGTTGCTCGACGCCGTGTTGATTTGTGAGCAAGCCGCGCGCGACAATTTGCCTGATACTATATCGGCGATGCGTGCTTATCGCCCCTCTCTACCGATATTATATATTGGCGAACCGGGGGCGCGATCTGGGGCGCTGCGTGCCCTAGCGGCGGGTGTCAGCGACATTCTCGACAAGCCGCTGTCGAGCGAACGCTTGCTTGCTACGTTGGAATTGGCGATTGCGCCAGGCAGCCAAAAAGAGTTGCGATCTCTATCGGTTAAATTCGGACTGCCTTTGTCGATAGAAGAGATTATCGGCTCCACCCCCGCCTTTCGCACCGCTCTAGCTATCGCCGCAAAAGCAGCGCGGACCCGCGTTCCGGTTTTGATTGAGGGTGAAGCGGGAACGGGTAAGGCGCTGCTTGCTCACGCCATCCATACCGCTGGCCTTCGCCCACGCACGGCATTGATCGAGGTTGATTGCGGCCATCACAGCGACGCAATGATTGGCCCTTTGTTATTTGGTTATGAGCGCGGTGCATTTCCAGGCGCATTTGAACGGCGGATGGGCGAAATAGCCCGGGCCGATGGTGGGACCATCGTGCTGGATCGCATAGAGCGATTACCGCTTGATGTGCAGGCAATGTTGGCAGAAATGCTTGAAACTGGGCGCATTACACCCATAGGCAGCACGATCAGCGGGCAGGTCGATATCCGGCTTGTCTCTACCGCCAATGTGTCGCTCAAACAGCGCGCGCGCGATGGCCTTTTCCGCGAAGATTTGCTGGCGCGGATCAGCGTCGCCGAAGTCGCACTGCCGCCGCTGCGTGACCGCCGCACCGACATATCTGCGCTGGCACGGCATTTTCTGGGGCGGATCGCGGCCATGCCGGGGATGGCTAGCCTGTCACTGTCAGGCGAATTGGCCGACGCGCTCGCCGCGTGGCGCTGGCCGGGCAACGTCCGCCAATTGCATGATGCACTGTTGCGCGCCGCCTGCCTTGCGCCAGGTCCGCAGCTCAACCTCGCCGATTTTCAGGGGTTAGAAGCAGAGCGCGCACGCGAACCCGAAATGGAACGCCACCATGGGGCAATGCCGGGCGACGGCATCGGCGTCACCCTTTATCGCGCCGACGGCAATTTGCGCGCGTTGCAGGACATCGAAGCCGACGTCATCCGCCTTGCCATCGGTCATTATCGCGGCCGCATGAGCGAAGTGGCACGGCGGCTTGGCATTGGTCGTTCGACGCTGTATCGCAAACTTTCGGATTTAGGGATAGATACAGCGGCTTGACGCGATATTAAACCCGAGTCAGCGCCGCATCGCGGCCCGCACGCCACACTCTCAACGCTTGACGAGTTTCCGCGACATCATGCACGCGGTGCAGTTGCGCCCCAACCGACGCCGCTTGATAGGCGAGCGCAATCGACCCACCCAGCCGCGCATCGACCTCTGCCTCGCCATCGAGAGCGCCAATCATCCGTTTGCGGCTGGCCCCGAACAGCAGCGGCTGCCCCAGCGCGTGATACAGCGCCAAACCGCCCGTCAGACGCAGATTTTCCTGCACGCCCTTGCCAAAGCCGATGCCCGGATCGACGATGATTTTATCGCGCGATATTCCTGCTAAGACCGCGCGCGCTATCGCAGCCTCCAACCAGT
The DNA here is from genome assembly GCA_038041635.1 of Pseudomonadota bacterium. Taxonomy (GTDB): domain Bacteria; phylum Pseudomonadota; class Alphaproteobacteria; order Sphingomonadales; family Sphingomonadaceae; genus Sphingopyxis. Next base: position 7,316 of record JBBTFY010000101.1, on the reverse strand, counting down.
CAAACACGTCATATAGAATATCATCATAGCGCGAATTAGCGTGCGGATTGCTGGTCTGGCTAGGCGCGTGCATCAGCACAACGGGACAGCCCGCCTTTGCCACCACTGCGGCCGCGCGGTCATCATAACCCAACGCCGACACGTCATTGACCATCGCGGCACCAGCGCTAAGCGCCGCTTCCATCACGCCTGCTTTACGGGTATCGACCGACACCGCAACGCCCGCACGCACCAGCCGTTCAATCACAGGGATGATGCGCGCAATTTCATCGCCTTCCCACACCAGTGGCGCACCGGGGCGGGTGGACTCGCCGCCCACATCGACAATCGCCGCGCCTGCCGCCGCCATATCAACGCCCGTCGCGCACGCGCGCTCGGGGTCACCATATTTGCCCCCGTCTGAAAAACTGTCGGGCGTGCAATTGAGGATGCCCATAATTTGCGGCTCGGCAAAACGAATGCTGCGCCCTTTGAGGTCGAGCTCCGCACGCGCTGTGCTCACCGCCGCCACTTGCGCGCTCGCCCGCACCGCCAGAGCGTCCGGCATAGCGGCACTCCAATCGGCCAACTCCTCTACAGGAACCAGTGCTTCGCTTACTGTGCCGCCGCGTTCACGCACTGCGATCTGCCAGCTTGCGAACCAGACCATCGTATCGGCGATGCGCGCCACCCGTCCATCCAGCCCGTGGGGACGCTCTACCAAGCAAGTCGGCTGGCAATAGATGCGCGCATCAGGGGCAAAGCCCTTCAAATCAGCCTTGGTCAGTGGATCAAGCATTATGCTTCGTTCGCCAACAGCCATTCCTGACGCACGCCATCAATTTCACGCAGGCCGTTCGCCGTCTCAATATGCCAATATGTCCAGCCATTGCACGATGGCGCGCCCTGCAATGTGGCCCCCAGCTTGTGGATCGAGCCGGTCACATCGCCGCACAGCAGCGACCCGTCGGCGCGCACTTCCGCGCGGTGGCGGCGTTTGGCGTCCATCAACACCGACCCCGGCGCAATCATTCCGCCCTCGACCAATGTTCCGAACGCCACCCGTGTTGCCGCTTTTGGTGCTTGCATCGTCTTGAGCGCGCTTTCATCGAGTGGGAGCGCCATCGCAATGCGTTCCTCCGCAACCGCGATATAGGCGTCCTCGCGCTCTATCCCGACAAAGTGCCGCCCCAGTCGCTTGGCGACTGCACCCGTGGTTCCTGTCCCGAAAAATGGATCGAGCACAATGTCGCCGGGGTTGGTGCAGGCGAGCAGCACACGATAGAGCAACGCCTCTGGCTTTTGCGTCGGATGTGCTTTGGTGCCGTTACGTTTGAGGCGCTCCTGACCCGAGCAGATCGGGATCAGCCAGTCGGATCGCATCTGAAGCTCGTCGTTCAATGTCTTCATCGCGCGATAGTTGAATGTGTAACGCGCATCCTCGCCCATGCTCGCCCAGATCAGCGTCTCGTGCGCGTTGGTAAAGCGCGTGCCCTTGAAATTGGGCATCGGGTTGGCCTTGCGCCAGATAACGTCGTTGAGTATCCAATATCCGGCGTCCTGCAACGCGGTGCCAACGCGAAAAATGTTGTGATAGCTGCCGATGACCCAGATACTGCCGCGCGGTTTCAATATGCGTTTTGCCTCGGCGAGCCAAGCATGGGTGAAACGGTCGTAGGTGGCGAGACTGTCAAATTTGTCCCAATCATCGTCGACCGCATCGACCTGAGTCCCATCGGGACGGAATAAATCGCCGCCAAGCTGGAGATTATAAGGCGGGTCGGCAAAGATCATATCGACCGATGCGGCAGGCAATTCACGCATCCGCGCTATGCAATCCCCTTTCAGGATGACGTCAAGCGGCAGCTCCGCAACTATCGCCGCTGATTTTGGCACCTTGACGCGTTCGATTACACCCATTGCAGCCCCCAAAAAAACACAAGGCAACCACTGTGAATCCTCGGGATTCCACGGTCAAGCTTCATGGTAAACGACAGGTTATGCAAAATGGTTAACGCTGTGGTGACACAATGGAGAACGAAGCGAGTCCGACGCAGCATCATGCGTCATTTAACGATGGGCGGACTCAACCCCTAGTGGTGTGACACAAAAGACTCGCTCCACCAAGAATCGCGACTGGCGCAAAACTGCGGCGGTGGATCGGGCATGGGCCGAGGCACTTTAGCGCTTCGATATGCGCTGCGGTGCCATAGCCCTTGTGCCGCGCAAAGCCGTAACCGGGGTAGCACGCCTCTGCCGCGACCATCATCGCGTCGCGCGCCTGTTTGGCGATGATTGACGCAGCCGATATGGCTGGCTCGCTCGCATCGCCACCGATTATCGCGCGGGCCGAGTAACGCCATATGGGCAAGCGGTTGCCATCGACGAGGACCATAGCGGGTTCGACGCCCAATCCCTCAACCGCGCGGGTCATCGCCAACATCGTCGCTTGCAAGATGTTGATGGCGTCGATTTCTTCTGGCGTAGCCACACCAATTGCCCAGCGGCATCTCGATTTTATCTCAGATTCTAGCTTTATTCGTTTGGATTCGGACAATTTTTTGCTGTCATTCAGGCCAATGATGCCGCCATCGCACAATATCACCGCGCCCGCGACCACCGGCCCCGCCAGCGGCCCGCGCCCCGCCTCGTCCACCCCGACAATGATCACAGTTTGCGCACATCCACCGCCTGATGTCCCATCGGCCCATGCCCACCGCCAAGGCCGGGCGCTGCCAGCAACGCTGCACGCACAAAAGCCCGCGCGCGCGCCACCGCGGCGATCAGCGACATCCCCTGCCCCAGCCCACACGCAATCGCGCTGGCCAGCGTGCATCCGGTGCCATGCGTGCTGGCCGTGTCGATGCGCGGTTCGGACCAACGGGCTACCTCGCCATCGGCGTTCACCAGCCTATCCGTGATGACGTCGCTTGACCCATGCCCGCCCTTGACCAGCAATGCGCAGCCATGCGCCAACACCGTCGCTTTGCCGCCGAGCGCCGCCAGTTCAGGTAGATTGGGAGTCACCAGCGTGGCAATGTCCATTAACCGCACAAACGCTGCTATCGTCCCGACTTCGGCCAGTGCCGCCCCGCTGGTTGCGACCATTACCGGATCGAAGACGATTGGCACCCTTGCCATCGCAGCCAAGGCAACAGCGACCGCGCTCGCCGTCTCGGCACTGCCGATCATGCCGATTTTAACCGCATCGACGCCGATGTCATCGACCACCGACTTGATTTGCGCCAAAACCATCTCGGTCGGCACCGCGTGCACCGCCTGCACCCCCAGCGTATTCTGCGCAGTTACCGCCGTAATCGCGGTCATTGCGTGGCCGCCTAGCATCGTCACCGTTTTGATGTCGGCCTGTATCCCTGCGCCGCCACCGCTGTCTGAGCCAGCGATGATGAGGATGCGCGCAGGCTTAGCGGCTATGGTCACCCCTTAAACTTGCGCACCGTCGAAGCAGGGTCTTTCGCCAGCAAGCTACGCGAGCGCATCGGTCGGTCGAGCAAATCGCCGCCGCAATTGGGGCACATCTCGTCCACCTTGTCCGAACAGGACGCGCAAAATGTGCATTCATAGCTACATATGAACGCGCCGGGCTGATCGGCAGGCAAATCCACACCGCATTTTTCACAATCGGGCCGCATTTCAAGCATCACAATATCTCCATGATTGGACGTTCATTCCGCCGCCCTTTCCACAGCCGCACAGATAAGGTCAACCACCTGCGTGACCTGGGCCGCATTATCGCCCTCTGCCATCACGCGGATCAGCGGTTCTGTGCCCGACGCGCGGATGACAAGGCGCCCGCAGCCCGCCAATGCACGTTCCCCATCGGCAATCGCCGCCTTAACCGTGTCGGAGTCCAGCGGCCTTTGCCCCTTGGCATAGCGGATATTTTTGAGCAGTTGCGGCACCGCCTCGAACTGGTTCAGGAAAGCGCTGGCGGGTTTACCGCTGTCGATCAGCGCGGCCAGCAGTTGCAGCGCCGCTATCGTGCCATCGCCCGTTGTTGCATGGTCGGTCAATATCACATGACCCGATTGCTCACCGCCGACATTGAACCCGCCGCTTCGCATCCTCTCTAACACATAGCGGTCGCCGACCTGCGTTCGCTCCAGCGTCAATCCTTCGGCTTGCAGCCGCCGCTCAAGGCCAAGGTTCGACATCACCGTCGCCACCACCCCGCCACCGCGCAGCAAGCCCGCACGGTGCCAGCTGATGCCGATTGCCGCCATAATCTGGTCGCCATCGACAATCGTCCCCGCTTCATCGACGACGATGAGCCTGTCGGCATAACCATCCAATGCGATGCCGATATTCGCGCCACTGGCGACCACAGTTTCCTGAAGCAATTGCGGGTGCGTCGAACCGCAACCATCGTTGATGTTGCGGCCATTGGGGGTGACGCCGATCGCGATCACCTCCGCCCCCAATTCCCACAGCGCGGTTGGTGCGGTGTTATAGGCTGCGCCATTGGCGCAATCTATGACGATTTTGAGGCCGTCGAGGCGCACACTTTCGGGCAGGCTCGCTTTGACCGCGTGGATATAGCGCCCGCGCGCATCCTCTATCCGCCGCGCCCGCCCGATATTTTCCGGCTTGGCCAACACCGGTTCGGCGTCGAGCAGCGCCTCTATCGCCATTTCATCACTGTCGGACAGTTTGAAACCATCGGGGCCGAACAGCTTGATTCCATTGTCCTGATAGGGGTTGTGGCTGGCCGAAATCATCACGCCAAGGTCGGCGCGCATCGAACGGGCGAGCAAGGCCACGGCGGGCGTCGGCATCGGCCCGACCTGAACCACATCCATGCCCACCGCCGTAAAGCCCGCGACCATCGCATTTTCGATCATATAGCCCGACAGCCGCGTATCTTTGCCCACCACCACGCGGTGTTTATGGTCTCCGCGCAGGAAATGTGCACCCGCCGCCATGCCAACACGCATCGCCACTTCGGCAGTCATCGGGGCCTGATTGGTCAGGCCGCGAATGCCATCTGTCCCGAAAAAACGTCGCGCCATAGAGTTCACCCCGCCAAACCTGTTCATCCGCGATAGTGCGCGCGACCTGAATTGCCAAGCGAGAGTCGATTGCGCCGCACAAAACTCTATGCCACGAGCAACCATGCCCACCACCGCCCCTGCCATCCCCAATGCGCGGCTTGCCATATTGTTCATGGTGATGCTGGTCGCGGCTGCGGGCAACACCGCGATGCAGTCCATCCTGCCCGCGCTCGGCACAAAGATTGGCATTGCCGATGTGTGGATCAGCCTCGCTTTCTCATGGTCGGCATTGCTGTGGGTGCTGACCGCGCCGAAATGGGCGCGCCAATCGGACAAGCGCGGACGCAAGGCGTTGATGGCGCTGGGTATTGTCGGCTTTTCCGCCTCGATGTTGCTATGCGGGCTGACGCTATGGGCGGGGCTTGAGGGGATGATTGGCGCAGGCCTCACCTTTGTCATCTTTGCGCTGTTCCGCAGCCTCTATGGCGGGTTTGGATCCGCCGCACCGCCCGCCGTTCAGGCCTATGTCGCTTCGCGCACCGAAGCGGCAGAGCGGACCAAGGCATTGAGCCTTGTCGCCTCCTCGTTCGGGCTCGGCACCGTCATCGGCCCGACGCTCGCGCCATGGTTCATATTGCCCGGCGTTGGCCTCGCTGGACCGCTGCTGGTGTTCGCTGGCATCGGGGTTGCTGTTCTCATCGCGCTTCGCCTGATGCTGCCCGACGATGCCCCGCGATTTGAAGCGCGCGGACAGGTGAGCGCCTATCCCACCGCAGGCGGCGGTTCACAATTGGTCAGCGACGACGAAGCGCATGACGATAACGATGCGGAGCACCCCGCCGAACGCATCGACTGGACCGACCGGCGCATCCTGCCATGGACCATCGCGGGTCTTGTCGGCGGCCATGCACAGGCGATGCTGCTCGGCGTCATCGGTTTTGTCGTGCTCGACCGCATGGGATTGCGCGGAACTCCGGACCTTGCGGCAGAGCCGACGGGACATGTCATGCTGGTCGGGGCCGTCGCCACTTTGCTCGCGCAATGGGGGCTGATCCCTCTGCTCTCGCTCAAACCGCGCACCGCCGTCATCATCGGCTCGGCGATCGGCGGGTTCGGCGCGCTATTGGTCGGCATTGGCGATAGCTTGTCGGCGATCAGCACCGGCTTTGCCATTGCGCTGCTGGGCTTTGGATTATTCCGACCTGGCTTTACGGCCGGGGCTTCTTTGGCGGTGCCTCGCCGGATGCAGGGCCAAGTCGCAGGGCAGACCGCGTCGATCAACGGTGCGGCCTATATCGTCGCACCAGCCATTGGCGTCTTGCTGTATAATTGGCACGCACAGCTCAGCTTTCTCCTGATTGGTTTCATCAGCCTGGCCCTCTCGATTTGGGGCTGGCGCGGGCTTCGCAGCGACGATAGCGTGAAAGGGGTAAGGTGATGCGCAGGCTGCCCTCTTTAAGCGGACTCGAAGCGTTCATGGCGGTCGCTCGCCTCGGCTCGGTCAAAGCGGCGGCGACAGAGCTTTCGCTATCAATGCCCGCGCTGTCACGCCGCATACAAGCGCTGGAACGGTATATCGGCGAGCCATTATTCGCCCGCGATCATCACGCGATGCGCCTCAATATTGCGGGACAGAGGCTGCTCGGGTTACTCGGACCCGCGCTCGATGCGGTGCGCGAAGCTGTCGATGGATCGGCAAGCGATCACAAGGAATTGCGGCTGCACCTCAATGTTCTGCCGCTATTTGCGCAACAACGCCTGTTCCCGCGCCTGCCCGAGCTGCGCGCGCTCCATCCGCACTTGCACATCGACATTGAAACGGGTGGCCATGGTGAAGCGCGGGTTGGTGATGGCATCGACGCCGCGATAGCGCTGGCCAAGGACATCGACCCTTCACTCCACGCGGTGCGGCTTGACCGTGACAAGGTGTACCCGATCGCCGCCGCCAAATATGCCGAAGGACCGGAGCGGATCAGCGTCCCCGAACAATTACAACGGATGACGGTGCTGATCCACAGCGAAATGCCCGAAACATTCAGCGAATGGCGCAGCGCCATCGGTATGCCGTGGCTGGAACCACATGGCATCGACCATTTCGACAGCGGCGCGCTGATGCTCGAAGCAGCGGCACAGGGCGTCGGCATCGCCTTCATGCACGGTCACCATTTCGAGGACGCGCATGATGAGCGCCTCGTGCGGCTGTTCGATTTCGACGTCGATAGCCCCTACAGCTATTGGTTCGTGTGCCGCCCGCGCGCGCTCAAACGTCCCGCCGTCAAGCTGTTCCACGATTGGCTGGTCGAAGCGGGGGTTTGAAATTACCCC
>JBBTFY010000100.1:0-5248 GCA_038041635.1 Pseudomonadota bacterium | reverse complement strand
CAGCGCTTCCATCTCCGCCCTGTCATTGGCTGAAAGTTTACGCAAACGGACAATTTGCCGCATGATCTTGGCGTCATAGCCCATGCTCTTTGCCTCGGCATACACATCGCGGATGTCGTCGGCGATGCCCTTTTTCTCCTCTTCCAGACGCTCGACGCGCTCGATAAACAGGCGCAATTGCTGGTCGGTGGTGGTGGCTTCGGTTTCAGGCACGGGTGGGGACATGGATGCGTTGCTTTCGGTAAAGAGAATCAGAAGCGTCGCGCTTAGCCCGTCAGGCGATTCTTCGCTAGGCCGTGCACGCATGAATCGAGCAAGGCGCGAATAGCTATGCCACTTGCCATCACGCACAGCCTGCGTCATGCCGTTACCATCGTATTTTAGGGGATATTTGTGGTTCAACAGATCGTACCACGTGCGCGCAGGGTTCGCATATTGGCCACGCTTGGCCCCACGAGCAGCGGCGTGGAGATGATCCGCGCTCTGTTCATCGCCGGTGCCGATGCGTTTCGCATCAATATGAGCCATGGCGACCATGTAATGCACGCTGCCAACATCGCCGCGATCCGCAGCCTTGAAAAAGAATTGGGCCGCCCGACCACCATCCTTGCGGATTTACAGGGGCCAAAGCTGCGCGTGGGCAAATTCGCCGCTGGTCCAGTGATGCTGGAGACGGGACAGCGCTTCACCCTCGACAGCGATGACACCCCCGGCGACGCGACACGAGTGCAATTGCCGCACCCCGAAATCCTTGAATCGCTCACCCCCGGCGCACGGCTGTTGCTCGACGATGGCAAGCTGGTGCTGCGCGCGGCGACGTGTAACGGCGACCATGTCGAAACGATTGTCGAGGTGGGCGGCGCGCTGTCCGAACGCAAGGGGGTTAACCTGCCCGACAATGTGGTCCCGCTCGCCGCACTGACCGAAAAGGATCGCCGCGATTTGACCTTCGCACTCGATCATCATGTCGATTGGATTGCGCTGTCCTTTGTTCAACGACCTGAGGATGTAGCCGAAGCGCGCACGCTTATTCGGGGGCGTGCCGGCGTTATGGTCAAGTTTGAAAAACCACAAGGTCTGGCGCGGCTTGAGGAAATCTTGGAACTGGCCGACGCCTGTATGGTGGCACGCGGCGATTTGGGGGTTGAGTTGCCACCCGAACAAGTCCCGCCTGCGCAAAAGCGTATTGTCGCCGTCGCGCGCGCGATGGGCAAACCGGTGATCGTCGCGACCCAGATGCTCGAATCGATGATAACATCGCCCTCGCCAACCCGCGCCGAGGTGTCCGACGTCGCCACAGCCGTTTATGACGGTGCCGACGCGGTGATGCTGTCCGCCGAAACCGCAGCGGGCGCGTGGCCGATTGAGGCAGTGACGATGATGGATCGCATCGCCAAGTCGGTCGAGGCCGACCCCGGCTATCGCGCGCGCATCCATTTCACCGAGACAAAGGCCGATGCAACGACCGCCGACGCGCTATCCGAAGCGGCGGGCAGCGTCACGCGGATTGTCGGGGCAGAGGCCATTGTCTGCTTTACGGGAACCGGTTCAACCGCACGGCGCATTTCACGCGAACGCCCGGCGGTGCCGATGCTGGTGCTGACGCCGAAACTGGATGCCGCACGGCGGATGGGCTTGCTGTGGGGTGCACACGCGGTGCACACCAAGGACATTGGCAGCTTTGAGGAAATGATCGCCAAGGGCAGGCGGATGGCGCTGCGCCATGGCTTTGCCAGCGCCGGGGCAAAATTGATCATGATGGCGGGGGTGCCCTTTGGCATTCCCGGCTCCACCAACGTGCTGCATGTCGCCACGCTGACGGGTGACGAGCTGAAGGGCTATCACAACAAGGATGGCTAATCCCGTCGCGATCCCCGAACATGCCTTCACCTTGCGTTTTGTAGCTGAGCCGGAAACCATCGACGAACTGGGCCATGTCAACAATGCGGTGTGGGTGCAGTGGATACAGGCAGTCGCCACAGCGCACTGGGCAGAAAAAGCGAGCGCGGCGGAACAAGCAGCCTTTATCTGGGTCGTGGTGCGTCACGAGATTGACTACCACCGCCCTTTATTGGTGGGACAAGGTGTCACCGCGCACAGCTGGGTTGCGGACGCGGCGCAGGGCGCAAAGTTCGACCGCAACATCATTTTTGTCGGTGATGACGGCAAACGTCATGTCACCGCGCTGACCATATGGGCGCTGGTGACCCGCGCGAGCGGGCGGCCCATGCGCGTTCCAGCGGCGATGGTGAAAGCATTTGGGATGGGTTAGGATATATCTGATCCGTTCGCCCTGAGGAGCTGCTGGCCCTGAGCTTGCCGAAGGGGCAAAGCGGCGTCTCGAAGGACAGTGGACCGAGCCCATGCTTCGAGACAGGCCTTCGGTAAACTCAGTCCTTACCTCAGCACGAACGGGTATGAAAGTTCATGTGACTTGTTCTTTGCGCCTCAGCCTCCATCACGCAGGCGATCACCGCGTCAATCGCCTGCACGTCATAGGCAAAGCCCAGATGCCCGCATGACAGCTCAACCGCGCGGTCGCTCTCATGCGTCTCTCCGCGCGCGCTCGGTGCAGCAACCACGCCATCGCGCGGCGACCATAGAGCATAGGTTGGCACATCGGGCTTTGCCGCAGGGTGAAATGCAATCGGCGCATCATCGACCGAATGCCCAGCAATGAAGCGATAGAGCCGCCACGCATGATTGGCGCGGCGCGACCCCGAAAAGGGCGACCCCATGGTGATGACACTGGCCACCATATCGCTATGGCGCTTGGCATATTCGCGCGCGAACACGCCGCCGAGGCTCCAGCCCACTAGGTGCACAGCGCGTCCTTCACTGTCCGCAATCGCCGCAACGCGGGCGTGAAGCCGCTCCAGCGTGTCGGGCCGTGCGCCAAGGTTCGCGCCCATTTGCCAGCCGCGCGCACGAAACCCGGCGCTGCGCAAATTGCGGCGCATCTGCGCCATCGACAGATCGCCCGCGCAAAATCCGGGCAGCGTCACAATCGGCGCGCCGTCACCAACGGGTTCGACGATATGATCGAGCGGGCGGGTGCGCGCACGCAGCCAATCGCGCGCAAGGCGAACCTCGCCAAAGAGCAGGCGCAGTGGCGGTGGTTTTCCTCCGTCGTCGTTCAAAGCTGGTGCCCGGTGCGGTCGCGTTTGGTGGCAAGATACTGTTCGTTATGCACATTGGTCGGCAGGATCAGCGGCAATCGCTCGACCACCTTTATCCCATGCTCGGACAACCGCTGCACCTTCTCGGGATTATTGGTCATCAGCCGCACGGCGCCAACCCCCAGCAACTCCAGCATCCGCGCGGCTATGCCAAAATCGCGCGTCTCAACCGGAAAGCCAAGCCGTATATTGGCGTCCACCGTGTCGAACCCCTGATCCTGTAGCTGGTAGGCGCGGAGTTTGTTGATCAGGCCGATGCCCCGCCCTTCCTGCCGCAGATAGAGGAGAATGCCCCATGGCGCAGCGGCCATCGCGTGCAGCGCCGCGTGCAATTGCGGGCCGCAATCGCACTTCAGGCTGCCCAATATATCGCCCGTCAGGCATTCGCTGTGCAACCGCACCACCGGAGCGGACGCATCACGCCGCCCGATGATCAGCGCAACATGGTCCTGCGCATCTTCTGGGCTGCGAAAGGCGATAATCTCACTCTCTTCGCTCGCGGCAACGGGCAGCCGCGCGCGCGCCGCAATGGACAGGCGGCGTGGATCGGCAAAGGCGCCAATTCCGGCGGCACTGACGCGCACCGCACCATCACCATCTGCTTCTGAAATGAACCATGCGGGCAAACGATGCGCGAGCCGCGCCAGCGTGATTGCCGCACTCGCCACATCCTCTGCGCCAAGCGCTTCGGTGCGGAATGGCCCTTTCATCGGGTGCGCCAAATCAAGCGCGGGATCAGCGATGGCCAGCGCATCGCTGAGCGCCGCAGAGGCGGTCAGCCTAATCCGCACTGGGCCGGGCGAGGCCGCCGCCAATTGGTTGGTCAGTTTAAGCGTCGCGGCGCGCTCGCCCGAAATCAGCAGCGCGGTGGGCGCAAAGGCGGTCAGCGCTTCGTCACTTGCTCCCTCGACGGCAAGCAGCCTGAGCGAACCCGCCGCGCCGACCACGCGGATCGGCCAGCCCCGGCGCACCGCATCAATCGCGCGTGCAGCGTCACGGGGATCGTCTGGGCGGCCAGCATCGCTCAAATCGCGAAATCCGTCACTATCGGGATATGGTCGGAAGGCTTTTCCCATGAGCGGCATTCGCGGTGGACACGGTGCGCGGTGGCGCGGGCCGCCACATCGCGCGTCGCCCACATATGGTCGAGGCGGCGACCCCGGTCTGCGATCGTCCAATCGGCGGCGCGGTAACTCCACCATGTATAGAGCCGTTCTGGCGCGGTGATGAAATGGCGGCCCAGATCGACCCAATCCGCTGCGGCCTGTAACCGCGCCAACGTCTCGACCTCAACCGGTGTGTGGCTGACCACTTTGAGCAATTGCTTATGGTTCCACACATCGCATTCCAGCGGGGCGATGTTGAAATCACCAGTCAGGATTGTCGGCACATCAAGCGCGCCCGACCAGCCGATCATCCGCTCGATGAAGTCAAGCTTTTGCCCGAATTTTGGGTTTTCATCGCGGTTGGGAATGTCGCCGCCCGCTGGGATATAGACATTCTCCAGCCGCACGCCACCAGGCAAGGACACACCCAAATGCCGCGCTTCGCCGTTCGCTTGCCAATCATGTCGTTGATCTTCGATGATTGGAACGCGGCTGATGATGGCAACGCCGTGGTGCATTTTCTGCCCATTGATGGCGATATGGGCGTACCCGCGCGATGTGAAAATCTCGTGCGGGAACGACCCGTCCTCGACCTTGGTTTCCTGCAGGCAGAGTATATCAGGCAGGGCATCATCAAGAAACTGCCCGACAATCGCGGCGCGCGCACGGACGCTGTTGATGTTCCATGAGGCGATACGGAGAGTCGATGTGGTCATACGCCCAGCATTAGACGCAACAGCCCAAACTAGGCAAACGCTCTGGCCCTTATGAACAAAAAACCCCCGCTCCAGGGGCGGCGGAGCGGGGGTTCAAACCAGCGTTCGTCACGCTTTTTTGATCGAAGCGACAGGCGCGACCCGGTCAACAGGGGGGAACACCGTGTCCCGCCGACTGTTGCTTCGTAGGCCACCCTAGCTTGGCTTCCTGTCGCTCACATGAACGAAACCATCTATTACACCTTGG
>JBBTFY010000099.1:0-11093 GCA_038041635.1 Pseudomonadota bacterium | reverse complement strand
CCCCGCACGGTGTATCAACCAAACCCCGCGAGCTAACCCCGTTCTTGGTGTCAACTTTGTCAACTTTGGGCCGCACAGCCTGGACAGATTGTCACAAAGCACCGCTAGACCTGTCTAGGGGAAGGCGTAAAAAAAGTCACTTTACACTTGCCCCCCCCCGCAATATATGACGCCCCGCTGCCCCAGGGGGACTTCCAATAACCGCAAGGCAGCCTTTGTTCGAATAACCGTTTTGGGGGTCCCTTGAATTGCACAATCATCATAGCGCGCTGGGTCTAGTTCGCGACCTTAAGCCGGCAAGCCCTGTCACATTGCTGCGTCCACACGCTGCAAACCGGGCCGCCCGCTTCTTCGCAGACCGCTTTCCGGGAAAAACGCTTTATGCGGTAAAGGCGAATCCGTCGCCCGACCTGTTGCGCCTTCTGTGGGACGCGGGCATCACCTATTATGACGTCGCGTCGATTGCCGAAGTGCGCCTTGTCGCGGAAACTCTGCCCCAAGCGACCTCATGCTTCATGCATCCGGTCAAGGCCGAAGAGGCGATTGCCGAAAGCTATTGGCAGCACGGTGTGCGCACATTCTCGCTCGACACGATGGACGAACTGGATAAGATTGTCCGTGCGACCAAGGGCGCCGGGGATCTCAATCTGCTGGTGCGTATTCGCGTATCGTCGGACCATAGCAAATTGAGCCTTGCCGCCAAATTTGGCGCAGAGCCCGATGATATGGCTGAATTGCTCGGCGCAGCGCGTCAGGCCTCCGATGCGCTCGGCATATGCTTCCATGTTGGCAGCCAGGCGATGACCCCGCACGCTTTTGCTCTGGCGATGGAACGTGTTCGTGCAGCGATTGTCGCGGCCTCGGTCACGGTGGATATTATCGATGTTGGTGGCGGTTTCCCATCGACCTATCCCGGCATGGAGCCGCCACCCTTGGGCGATTATTTCGACCTCATCCACCGCTGTTTCGAGAGCCTGCCGGTCAGCTACTCGTCAGAATTATGGTGCGAACCGGGCCGGGCGTTGGCGGCGGAATATAGCTCGCTCATCGTGCGCGTGGAAAAACGGCGCGGTGATGAGCTGTATATCAACGATGGGGCCTATGGCGCCTTGTTTGACGCGGCGCATATTGGCTGGCGCTTTCCGGTCAAATTGCTGCGCGATGGGGCGCCAAGCATGACGGCGTTCAGCTTTTACGGCCCGACCTGCGACGACATGGACCATATGGCGGGGCCGTTCCTGCTGCCCGATGACATCGCAGCAGGCGATTTCATCGAAATCGGTATGTTGGGGGCCTATGGCTGCGCGATGCGCACGCGGTTCAACGGTTTTGGCGTTGATGCCACCGCCATCGTCTATGACGAACCGATGGACAGCCTCTACACCGGACAAGTGGCCCCGGAACGCCGTAGCGCCAGTGTGACCAAACTCTATTGAGCTGCATAACGCAAGGGTTGCAAATCAAAATCAATCCACTAGCCTCCCCTCCCAGTCGGTCAGATCAATGCACCGACGCAGGAGGGGAAGCCTATCATGACACTAGACACGACAATATTGGCTCCAGCCGCCGTTTTGGCGCTGTGGTCGCTTATCATACTGATGTGGACGGCGCTCACACGGTTTCCGGCGCTTGCCAAACTTGGCATGAATATAAAAAGCGCGCCTCCCGGCGGGCGCGGCGTCAATCTTGATGGTGTTCTGCCCGACAGCGTGCAGTGGAAATCGCATAACTATACGCATCTAATGGAACAGCCGACGCTGTTTTACGCGGTGGTCGTCATTTTGACACTGGTCGGCCAAAGCGGCGGACTGCACACCCAACTTGCTTGGGGCTATGTCGGCATCCGCATCGTGCACAGCATCTGGCAGGCGACAGTCAATACTATTCCGATCCGTTTCAGCCTGTTCATCCTGTCAACATTGTGCCTGTTGGCGCTGTCCGTCCACGCAGTCATTGCAACATTGGGGCATTAATCATGATTATTCGATCAGAAATTCTTCACCCCGTCGTCGCGCTTGCTGCGTGGACGATGATCATTTGGCTATGGATGTATATCACCCGCATCCCCGCGATGCGCAAAGTACCCGGCCTTGACGTCAACAATATGGTCGGCGGAAAGGGCAGTGACCTTGACACTGTTATGCCTGGCAAGGTTCAATGGATTGCGCATAATTATAACCACCTGCACGAAGCCCCGACTATATTTTACGCCGTGGCGCTAGTATTGGCGATGGTCGGTGCGGGCGACGGTTTGAACGCCTGTATTGCCTGGGCTTATGTCGGTTTGCGTGTAGCCCACAGCCTTGTGCAAATATTGTGGAACCGCGTCATGGTGCGCTTTGCGATTTTTGCACTGTCGAGCATCGCTCTCATCATGCTGGTCACTCACGCCTATATGGCGGTGATCCACCAACACGCTTAGAGCGCTTAACGCACGAACCGTGCGGCCAGTTCCATATGGGTGGACCAGCGGAACTGGCCGACGGGCTTGACCCAGTCGAGCGTGTAACCGCCCGCAACGAGTATAGCTGCATCGCGGGCAAAGCTCGCTGGATTACAACTGACATAAGCGATGATTGGCACGATTGACGCCGCCAATTCACTTATCTGCGCCTCTGCCCCAGCGCGCGGTGGGTCGATGACCACCGCATCAAACGCCGCCAATTCCTTGACCACCAGCGGGCGGCGATACAGGTCGCGGTGCTCGGCGGTAATGGGCCGATGGGCGCGGTTTGCGGCCAGTCGCAGTGCACCTATGGCGTCGCGCGCCGCTTCGACCGCATGAATTTTGGCCGCTTCAGCAAGCGGAAAACTGAGCGTCCCTATCCCGCTGAACAGGTCGGCAACATGAGGGGCATCGCCAACGGCTTCGCAAACCGCTGCGGTCAACTGTGCCTCGCCATCCACCGTCGCCTGCAAGAACCCGCCATAGGGAAAGCCGACAGCAACGCCGCCGAATGTTACGGTAACGGGCTGCGGAACCCAGCGATCTTCTGGGCCATCACCATTGTTGATTGCCAGCCGCGCAATCCCGCGCCCCTGACAAAAGTCGGTGATGGCATCATGCGCCTCTAAACCAAGCGCCTCGACCCCGTCTAACAGAACATCCACCCCCTGATCGACCAGCGTCAATTGCACTGATCCGGCACTGCTGCGCGGCTTCATCAAGCTGCGTAACAAGGCGCGCAGCGGGGCGATCAACGCCGCCAATTCAGGGCGCAATACAGGGCATTGTTTGAGGTCGATCAGCTTGTGGCTGCCAGCTTCATTAAACCCGAGCAGCAATGATCCGCCCAGCCGCTGTGCTTTGAGCGTGGCGCGGCGGCGCGAGCCGGGCGGCGACACATGCGGGCCACGTATTTCATGCGACTTCAGCCCTTGCGCATCGAGCGCGGTCTCGGCCCGCGACACCAGATAGTGCGCCAATGCCGCGTCATCGACATGCTGTAACTGGCATCCACCGCAGCGGCCATAATGGGCGCACGGCGGCACTTGTCGATGCGGCCCCGCATGAAGCACAGCGCCATCGTCGAGCCAATCCCCGGGTGCGCTGTGCGGCACATGCTTGCCCGATGCGGTCACGCCATCACCGCGTGCAGCGATGCGCACCACTTCGTCGCGCTCATGCTCGCTCATGGCCAAATTGCTCGTGACACGAGGTCATCGGCGATGAGCCCCGGCCCAGCGCGCCGCGCCGCGCGTTGGTGGAGCAGCACCGCAACCTGCGCCGCTTCAAAGGCTCCAAGCCCGCGCGCCAGCATCGCTCCGCATATTCCCGCCAACACATCGCCCGCCCCCGCACTCGCCAACCAAGCATAGCCCAGCGAATGGAGCGCCACGCGCCCATCAGGCGCGGCGATGACGGTATCGGCACCCTTGTGGATAATCACCGCTCCGCTCTGCGCGGCTAAGGCCTGTGTCGCCGTGATTTTGCTGCCACCATGCGCGCACAATCGCGCAAATTCGCCCGAATGCGGGGTCAAGATGGCGGGCACATTCAGTGGCGTCTGTGGCAAAAGCGCCAGCGCGTCGGCATCGATCACGAGCGGCCTGCCACACGCCAGCGCCGCACCCAAACGGTGCTGTGCATCCTCACCCTGCCCCAGTCCAGGCCCGATGACGATGGCATTGATACGGGGGTCGCTCAGACTCACTCCCGCCCGCCACGGCCCTCGCACTATGGCATAGGGCGCGCTCGCAGGAACGCGGCCACCGTGGATTTGCACATAGCCAGCACCGCTGCGCAGCGCACCGCGCGCAGCAAGTTCCGCTGCGCCGCTCATTGCGCCAGCAACTACGACGACCAGCCCACGATTATATTTTTGGCTGCTATGATCGGGTATGGCCAACGTTGGCATCGCCGCAACGCGAACTTGGGAAACAGGCTTCATGCCGATGGGCGCTAGCCGCACATCGCTGATATGCGCGGCGGCGGGGAACAGCATATGCGCGGGCTTTAGCGCACCAAAGGCCAGCGTAACGTCAGCGCGATAAGGACAGCCCAGAACCGCACCGTCATCGCTACTCACACCGCTGGGCAGGTCCGCCGCAAGGGTGCGGTGTGCGGCAACGGCGTGCCGCGCGAGCGCCTCAGCATCCGCCTTTGAAAGCGCACGGTCTAGCCCGGTTCCGAACAGGCAATCGACCAGCACCGCGCCCGCCACGGCCTCACCGTCGAGCGCCCTGATGGAGCCCGTCCATTGCTGGCAAGCTCGACTAGCCAATACTGATTTTGGTGCGCAAAGCGCGGATAGACGAACATCGGCGCCGCGCGCCAGCAATATCCGCGCAGCAACATAGCCATCGCCGCCATTATTGCCCGGTCCCACGAGGAAATGAATGACGCGGCCTGCCGCAATGCGCCATGCCATATCCGCAAGGGCGGCCCCGGCGCGTTCCATCAGGTCGGCCAATGTAACATCATCGACGCACACCGCAGCTTCGGCATCGCGCATTTCTGCGGCGGTGAGGATGGGTGTTCCGGCTATCATGCGCGTTCTGCTAGGAGCCACAAGGGCCAAGAGCAAGGCGCTTATTGGCTGCCACGTATCGTCGCGGGCAGACGGTAACGGTCCTGCGCCACTGCAACCTCGATCATCCCATTGTCGATTACCGTGACGCGCGCCTGTTCCGCGCCATCTGCGGCAACGACACCGCGCCCATCATTGGTGATACGAAAACGCCGGAACCCGGCATCATCGCGACCGAGCACGAGCACGGTGACGTTGGCGCTGGTCATCCGATCCATCGTGCAATCCAGCCGAAAACCGCTCGTTCCGCCCAGCGCGCAAAATATCCGCCCAGATGTAGCGGCATCACGCACCTGCTGTGCTTCGGTAGCGGCGAGCGCCTGATTGTCAGCCTCTCGGTTACAACCCGTTACAATTAGCACCGCCAGTAATAGGCTAAATATCCGCATAAACATGTGTTTCCGCCTGTGCGCCGGGGTGCGTTAGTGCACCCTGTGACGCCGGCCCGACATTTTGTGCATAGCGCCACAGCGCGCCCGATTGATAATCATTTTGGCGCGGCCTCCATCGCGCGCGCCGCTCGGCCAGCACCATCTCATCTATGGCCAAGTCAATCGTGCCAGCTTCGGCGTCGATGCTGATAACGTCGCCATCTTCTATCAGCGCAATCGGCCCGCCCACGGCCGCCTCTGGCCCAACGTGACCGATGCAAAAGCCGCGCGTCGCCCCCGAAAAACGCCCATCGGTGACTAACGCCACTTTCTCGCCCATTCCTTGGCCATAAAGCGCGGCGGTGGTGGACAACATTTCGCGCATCCCGGGGCCACCCTTTGGTCCTTCATAACGGATGACGATCACCGACCCTTCGGCGATGTCGCGCGCTTCGACAGCTGCGAATGTATCCTCTTCGCAATCGAACACCCGCGCAGGGCCGCTGAATTGCAAATGGTGCAGCCCCGCCACTTTGACTATCGCCCCGTCGGGTGCCAATGTGCCGCGCAAACCAACGACGCCGCCCGTTGGGGTGATTGGCGTTTTAACGTCATAAATGACCCTTTGATCCGGGTTCCACGTCACCTCGGCGATATTCTCGCCCACCGTCTTGCCCGTCACCGTCAGGCAATCGCCATGGAGCAGGCCGTTTTCCAACAGCGTCTTCATCAGCATATAGACCCCGCCAGCCTCATACATATCGCGCGCAACATAGCGCCCACCGGGTTGCAGATCGGCGATATAGGGGGTTGTCTTGAATATCTCGGCGACGTCGAACAGGTCAAAGTGGATGCCCGCCTCGCTCGCCATCGCGGGCAGATGCAGCCCCGCATTAGTCGATCCGCCCGTCGCAGCGACCACGCGGGCTGCATTTTCAAAAGCTTGTCGCGTGCATATGTCGCGCGGCCTGAGGTTACGCGCCAGCAATTCCATCACCTGTTTGCCCGCCGCAATCGCAATATCGTCGCGGGTCTGGTACGGCGCAGGGACCATATTGCTGTTGGGCAGCGACAGGCCGATCGCCTCACCCACACAGGCCATGGTGTTGGCGGTATATTGACCGCCGCACGCGCCATGTCCGGGGCACGCGACCTTTTCGAGCGCGATGAGTTCGGCGAGCGGACAGGCACCAGCGGCATATTGCCCTACAGCTTCAAACACGTCCTTTACCGTAACGTCTTTGCCATGAAACTGTCCGGGCAGGATTGACCCACCATAGACAAAGATTGACGGTATATTGAGACGCAGCATCGCCATCATCATCCCGGGCAGTGATTTATCGCACCCCGCAAAACCGACCAGCGCGTCATAGCAATGGCCGCGCACGCTCAGTTCGACCGAGTCGGCAATCACCTCACGGCTGACCAGGCTCGCCTTCATCCCCTGATGCCCCATGGCGATGCCATCGGTGACGGTAATGGTGTTGAACCGGCGCGGTAAACCGCCGCCTTGCTCCACCCCAGCGCGGCAAATATCGGCCTGTGCATCGAGCGTGGTGTTGCACGGCGCGCTGTCGTTGCCCGCGCTGGCGACGGCCACAAAAGGCCGCGCAATCTGTTCCTCACTAAGGCCCATAGCATAATAATAACTGCGGTGGGGCGCACGCGCGGGGCCAACTGAAACATGGCGGCTAGGCAGATTGTTCTTGTCAAAGCGGTTGGTCATGACAGTATCCAAAGCAAGGTTTGACGGCTATTGCCCGTCGCGCAGCTTTTACGCAAGATGATGACGGCAAAGCGTGATAATTTGCCCGATCATATCGGCAAAATACATCTGTCCCGAGCCACCCGACACCTTATCCTGCCGCATTTCGATACCCAGATAGGGGATGGCGTTCGCTTCCGCATGGCGGTTCATGCTATAGTTAAGCAGCTTACCCGAATAGGGCAGCTGGTCACCAACGGTCAGGCCGAGCGCTGCGAATGCAGGGATTGCGACCCGCGCCAAACGATCATCCTCATTGTAGAGTATGCCTATCTGCCATGGCCGCGCTACGTCGGGATGCGCCGATAGTGCGGGCGTGAAACTGTGCAGCGAGATGATCATTGCTGGACGCGCCGCCGCCAAAGTGGCCGCAATATGTGCGTGATAGGGGTGATAGAAGCGCGCCATCCGCGCCTGATGCGCGTCATGGCTTATCGCATTGCCGGGGACGCTATGCCCGTCGCTGCTGATCGGGATGATGCCTGGCGCGTGTGGATCGCGGTTGCAATCGACCACCAGCCGCGACACCCCGCCAAGGATCGCGGCATCTACCACACCCAAATCCACCAGCCGTTCCGCCACATCGGCCACGCCAATGTCGAGCGCGATATGGCTGTTCAACAGCACCGGGTCGATGCCAAGGTCAATGCCCTTTGGCACGTGGTTCGATGCATGATCGCCTATCAATAATATACCATCGGCAATGCATTGACCCAAATCGTTCCATGCCTCGCTCAACGTAAATGCCCCGCCATCATCCACCAGTCGGGATGATCGTCCCAGATGCGGTTCGCCGCCGCTTCCATCGCCGCATCACCATCGAACAGCGCAAAGCATGTCGCGCCAGAGCCGGACATCCGCGTTATCACTGGCAATTGCGCGCGCAATACCGTCATGACATCATCAATTTCGGGGCATGACATGGTGGCAGGTGCCACTAAATCATTACGCCCTACCCGCCATTTCGATGGGTCCAACGCTCCGCGATCCATGCCATCCCACGCCTCAAATACAGGGCCTGTTGGGCATAGTACAAGCGGGTTGACGAGCAATATAGCCTGCCCCGACAGCGCCAAATCTACGGGCTGCAAATCGTCGCCAATCCCGCGCGCAAACACCGTCTGGGCGGCAACACAGGCGGGAACATCAGCCCCAAGCGCAGCAGACGCCGCGATCAGGTCAGCTTCGCTTAGATGGCCCGGCCAGTTTCGCAAGATTAGGCGCAACATCGCGCCCGCGTCCGCCGACCCACCGCCCAGCCCAGCCGCGACGGGCAGGTTTTTCACCAGCCTGATAGCAAGTGGTGGCACCGCTGCGCCCAGTCCGCGCGCCAAAGCGAGCGCCCGCATCACCAAATTGTCCGGCCCTGCTGACAGACCATCAGCAAATTCGCCCTCTATAGCCAGGCCATCTCGGCCGGCTTCATCGACCCCCAAAACGTCACCATCATCAACGAACGCGAACAATGTCTCAATCGCATGATAGCCATCTGCCCGCCGCGCGCGAACGTGCAGCGCCAGATTGACCTTGGCATAGGCTGTTTCCGAAAATGTCATGAAGCCATCACATATTCGGGTAATTGGGGCCGCCACCACCCTGCGGCGCAACCCAGTTAATGTTCTGGGTCATGTCTTTGATGTCGCAGGTTTTACAATGGACGCAATTTTGCGCATTGATCTGAAACCGAGGGTTACCCTCCTCCTGACCCACAACCTCATAGACCCCGGCCGGGCAATATCGCTGTGCTGGCTCGTCGTAGAGCGGCAGATTATAGCTGATCGGAATGTTAGGGTCGGCCAAATGCAGATGGCACGGCTGATCTTCCTCATGGTTGGTGTTCGACATAAATACCGAGGATAATCTGTCAAAGCTGATGACGCCGTCGGGTTTGGGATAGTCTATTTTAGCCGTTACATCAGCGCGATAGAGGCGTTCGCAATCGGGTTTATGGCCCAATGTGAACGGCATGCGGATGCCCAGATATTCAAGCCACAGCATCGCGCCCGCGATTATCGTGCCGATCATCCCGCCAAATTTGGAAATAATTGGCTCAAAATTGCGGACCATCCGCAATTCTTTATACACCCAGCTCGCTTCATAGGCGGCTGTGTAAGCGGTCAGTCCGTCGTGTGAGCGCCCCGCAGCAATGGCATCCGCTGCCGCGTCGGCGGCCATCATGCCCGACTTCATCGCCGTGTGGCTGCCCTTGATACGCGGCACATTGAGGAAACCAGCAGTGCAGCCGATGAGCGCGCCGCCGGGGAAAGTCAGCTTGGGCAGCGATTGAAACCCGCCATCGCAAATCGCGCGCGCGCCATAGGATATACGCTTACCGCCCTTGAGTGTTTCAGCAATCGCCGGGTGCGTTTTCCACTGCTGCATCTCCTGAAATGGCGACAGATGCGGGTTCGAATAGCCCAGCCAGGTGACATAACCGAGCGCGATTTGGCCACCCGCCTGATGGTATAGGAAACCACCGCCAAAACCATCATCATCGCTGATCGGCCAGCCTTGGGTATGGATGACGCGGCCTTGATGATGTTGCCCAGTAGGAATGTCCCATAACTCTTTGATACCAAGGCCATAAACTTGTGGTTCAACATCGGCATCCAGTGCATATTTGGCTTTCAGCCCCTTAGTCAAATGTCCGCGTGCACCCTCGGCAAACAGAGTATAGTGCGCATGCAGTTCAAGCCCCTGTGCATAGTCGGGGCCATGTTCACCGTCACGCGTAATACCCATGTCGCCAGTCGCCACACCTTTGACCGCACCAGCCTCATCATAAAGGATTTCTGCCGCCGCAAAGCCAGGGAAAATCTCTACACCCAGCGCTTCCGCTTGCTCCGCCAGCCAGCGGCACAGGCTGCCTAGGCTCGCCGTATAGGTTCCCTTGTTATTGAGGAAAGGTGGGGTCAGAAAATGCGGGACGTTGAACTTGCCCGTCGTGGTCAGCACCCAATGCAAATTTTCAGTGACGGGTGTTTCGGCGAGTGGACAGCCCATGGTGCGCCAGTCGGGGAGCAATTCGTCGAGCGCTTTGGGGTCGATGACTGCGCCCGACAAGATATGCGCGCCCACCTCACTGCCCTTTTCAAGCACGCAAACGCTTATCTCTGCGCCCGATTCGGCGGCGCGCTGTTTAAGGCGGATTGCTGCCGCAAGACCTGCTGGTCCCGCTCCGACGATCACCACGTCATAGGGCATGGATTCCCGTTCACTCATAACACCACCCCTTTACCCTCATTGGCCACAGCATTTTGGCCCGTCACTCCGTTTCGGTGCAGTTGGTATGCATTCGTTAACCTGTCGCCGCATGCCACACTCATCTGGTCGTTTAGGCGATGCCCTGCAATTGACCCTGCGGTCAACAGGCTGTTTGCATGATACTGTGCTTCACAACAATAATCATATTATTTCCAGCTATCTAGGTTGGTGGCAAGATGCCGGATTGAACGAAGCGGTCAGCGATAATCCGTCTCCATGGCTGCAGGAGAGCAGCCCTCCATCTGCCATAAGTGAGCAGGCTATTGCGGCTAACGCCCCTACCGCGACAGCACCGTTTATTGATACGCCAGTGCGCGCAGCAAAGCCAATGCCCAGCACGCTCGACGCATTTGACCAATGGCTGCAGAGTCCCGAAAACTTGCCGTTTTTGCATTGGTCAACACGCCCGGTTCTGCCGACCGGCCCAGCAAATCCCGATCTCATGCTACTCGCCGCCTTCCCAGAAGAAGCGGATATCGAGGCTGGTGAACTCTTTGCTGGCGCGCAAGGCGCGCTGATCGACGGCATGTTAAAAGCTATTGATCTAGAGCGCTCACAGCAACGGATCGCGTCGCTAGCCTTTACTCGGCCGCCGACCCAAAGGTTGAACGATGACGAAACGGCGACTCTGATGGGCATAGCGCGGCATCATGTGGCGCTGGT
>JBBTFY010000098.1:0-15787 GCA_038041635.1 Pseudomonadota bacterium | reverse complement strand
GTGTATCGTTGATACCACAGCTCTGTAACCCGCAGGCGGCCGTTGTTTCCCCGCTACGTTGTGTAAACCAAAAGCACTTTCTGTTGGAAAATCAGACCCCGTTCTTGGTGTCAACTTTGTCAACTTTGAGGGCCGCCCCCACCCCCGCGCAGCCAATAGACGGGCAGCGCGCTCAGCATCAGGACAAGGCTCAGCCCACTCGCTTCCCACCCTGCGCCCCACATGGCAATGACGCTGAATAATAGCCCGATGATCGCAGGCAGTAGGGCGATGCGGCGGCCCAGCGCGGCGACACAGATTGCGGCATAGAGCCACAGCGACGCACAGGTGGTGAGCAGCGCGGCAAAGGTGAAGATACCGCCCAATGTCGCGCTCGAATTGCTTAGCACCAACAGGCTCGCCAGCGTCGATGACAGGATCAGCACCCGTGCAGGCACATCGCGCGCGCCGGTGCGGGCGAACCATGCGGGCAGCAACCCCGCGCGCGCCATCCCCAATGGCACTTCGCCTTGGATCAGCACCCAGCCATTCAGCGCGCCGATGGCGGCAATCGCGGCAAAACCGGCTATCCACCGCCCCGCGCCTGCGCCTACCCAGGTTTCGACAAACAGCGCGAACGGCGCATCTGATGCAGCAAGCGCACCCGTCGGCAGGGTCAGCACGATCCCTGAACTGATGAGGATGTATAACAGCCCGGTCAGCGCGGTCCCGACCATCGTTGCGCGCATAACCGTGCGCGCAGGGTCGCGCACCCGCCCCGCGACGACCCCTGCGCTTTCAAACCCCAGCAGCGGAAACAGTGTCAGGGTGATTGCGGCGAACAGCCCGGTCATTGCCATATCCGCGCTTGGTAATGGCGGCAAAGGCGCTTGGCCCGACGGAATGATGATGGCGAGGGTGATGACGACCGCGATCAACGGCACCAGCTTCAGGACCGTCGTTACCACTTGAAAACGCCCCGCGACCGCCGCGCCCGCCAGGTTGAGTGCGGTCAGGCACCAGATGATGGCTACTGATGATAAGGATCCGGTCAGCGGTGTAGCGGCTAGCGCGGGCACGAACACGCTCAGGTAACTGGTCGCGGCGATGGCGATGGCGGCGACTGCGGCCCATGTCGAAACCCAATAACTCCACCCGACCAGCACGCCGGGCATCGGCCCCAATATCGCGCCAGTCATGGCGACGATGCCGCTCTCATGCGCAGCGGCCTGTGCGAGGCGTGCGATGACATAGGCTATGGCCAGCGCGCCGGTGATGCTGACGACCCACGCCAGCACACCTGTCCAACCGAACGGCGCCAGTGCAACGGGCAACAGGAATATGCCGGACCCGACCATGCCGCCGACGATCAAGGCGGTCGCGGTCCAAAACCCGAATGGGCGGATTATGCTGTCGGTGGTCATGGCGGTGCCCCTCTGGCGTAACGGCCCCTAGTCGCGCTAGAAGCGTTTCTATGACACTGCCTACCACCTCACAATCCGACTGGCTATCGACCACTGGCCGTTATCATCCACGCCTCGTTACCGCTGCATTGGCGCTGCATGACAACAAATTGTCAGAGGCGGAACCGTTGCTGCGCGAACATTTGAAGGCCGACCCGTTCGACGTCGCGGCGATCCGTATGCTCGCCGAACTGGCAGGGCGGATTGGGCGATATAAGGACGCCGAAACCTTGCTGCGCCGCGCTTTGGAACTGCGCCCGGCATTTACAGCGGCACGCGCCAATTTGGCCATCACCCTTTACCGCCTCAATCGGCCGACGGAGGCGATTGCCGAGCTTGACCAATTGATCGACAATGATCCCGACAATATTGGCCACGCCAATTTGAAAGCAGCGGCGCTGGGTCGGATCGGTGGCTTTGACGATGCTATTGCGCTCTACGAAGGGGTGCTGGGGCAGCTTCCTGACCAGCCCAAAGTGTGGATGAGCTATGGTCATATGCTCAAAACTGTGGGGCGTCAGGCGGACGGCATCGCCGCCTATCGTCGCGCTTTGGCGTTTGCACCGAGTCTGGGCGAAGTGTGGTGGAGCCTAGCCAATTTGAAGACGGTGCTGTTCGATGATACCGATATAGCGGCGATGCAGGCGGCTTTGTCTGCACCCGACCTGTCCGACGAAGACCGCTTTCACCTCGATTTCGCGCTCGGCAAGGCGTTCGAGGACCGCAAACAAGCGCGCGAGGCCTTTGCCCATTATGCGGCTGGCAATGCGCTGCGCCGGACCAAACAAAGCTATGATGCAGACGAAACAACCACCTTTGTCGACAAGAGCATCGCCTCATGTGACTCTGGCTTTTTTGCTAAACGTGCTGGCGCGGGGTGCGCCGCGCCCGACCCCATCTTCATCCTTGGCATGCCGCGTGCGGGATCGACGCTCATCGAGCAAATTCTCTCCAGCCATCCCTTGGTTGAGGGCACGTCCGAACTTCCCGACATCCCGGCGCTGGCGCGGCGCATGGACAATTATCCCGTTTCGCTGACCGACCTGTCGCATGACGCATTGCGCGAACTGGGGGAAGAGTATCTTAGCCGCACCCGCATTCAGCGACAGAGTGACCGCCCCTTTTTCATCGACAAATTACCCAATAATTGGGCACATGTGCCGCTCATCCACCTGATTTTACCGCGTGCCACAATTATCGACGCACGGCGGCACCCGCTGGGCTGCTGCTTCTCCAATTTCAAACAGCATTTCGCGCGCGGACAGGCGTTCAGCTATGATCTGGCAGATATGGGGCGCTATTACCGCGACTATGTGCGGTTGATGGCGCATGTCGATGAAATGCTGCCGGGGCGCGTTATCCGTGTGCATTATGAGGCCATGGTCGATGATATGGAGAGCCAAGTGCGCGGGCTGTTGACGGCATGCGGCCTCGATTTTGATCCAGCTTGCCTTGCGTTTCACGAGACGACACGCGCGGTGCGCACCGCTAGTTCTGAGCAAGTGCGTCAACCGATTTTCCGTGAAGGGGTGGAAGCGTGGAAAGCCTTTGAGTCTTGGCTTGATCCGCTGAAGACTGCATTGGGCGATGTTTTGGACAGCTATCCCAATGCGCCCCCTTTTGCCTAGGCGTGGCATTATTACAACGTTAGCGCCAATTCAGCCGCGACAAAGTGCATCAAGGTTGACGCCGCGCTTTACAGGCGACACTTTCTGTCATCATTTTCGCAAATCCTTGGGGGATTACCATGCGCACTAACCGCACACGTAACATTCTGGCCGCTCTTTTCGCTACAACGGCCCTATATGCCGCGCCAGCTTCGGCGCAAACCGCAGCTGCCGATGCCGCGAGCGAAAGTGACGACATTGTTGTCACAGCGCAAAAGCGCGAGGAAAATCTTCAGGACGTGCCGATCAGCGTTCAAGTGCTGGGCACCCGCCGCCTCGACCAACTCAACATCACCAACTTCAACCAATATACTCAGATGCTGCCATCAGTGGCGTTCCAGTCAAGCCAGCCCGGCGTCACTACCGTCTATATGCGCGGTGTCGCATCGGGCGGTGATGGCAACCATTCGGGCTCGCTGCCCTCGGTTGGTGTCTATCTCGACGAACAACCGGTGACGACGATCGGCGGCACGCTCGACGTCCACATCTATGACATCGCGCGTATCGAAAGCCTCGCCGGGCCACAGGGCACGCTTTACGGCGCATCGTCACAGGCGGGCACGATCCGCATCATCACCAACCGCCCCGACGCCAGTGGCTTTGATGCGCGGTTCGACAGTGAAATCAACACGGTGCATTCGGGCGGCATCGGTGGCCGCGTCGAAGGGATGGTCAACCTTCCGCTGTCCGCCATGGCAGCGCTGCGCGTCGTAGGATTTTACCAGCGCGACGCAGGCTATATTGACAATATCGCCGGGACGCGTCGGTTCTGCGGCGGAGTGAACTTCGACGTAAACGGCAATTGCGTGCCCGACGGCATCGCCGTCAATAACACGCCGTTCGTCGAGAAGGACTATAACGACGTTGAGGTATATGGTGGCCGCGCCGCACTACAGATTGACCTCAACGACAGCTGGACGGTGACGCCAACGGTCCTTTACCAAGAAATGAGCTCCACCGGCAGCTTTGGCTTTGACTCGAGCCTAGGCGACTTGCAGGTTCAGCGCTTTGGGCCGGAGTTCCGCCACGATCGCTTTGTTCAGGCGGCGCTGACGATCGAGGGGCAGATCGGCAATTGGGACCTGACCTATGCCGGTGCCTATCTGGATCGCAAGGATAGTCAATCGAGCGATTATGTCGACTATGCAGAAACCTATGACAGCCTTTACTCGTCGGTTGGCGGTCTTGCCGGTTATTTTTACATCAATAATGCGGCGGGTGATGACATCAACCCGCGCCAACAGGTGATCGGTAGCGATCATTTCAAGAAATTGAGCCAGGAGTTCCGTATCGCTTCGCCGCAGGATGCGCGGTTCCGCGTGGTTGCCGGTGTGTTTTTCCAGCGGCAGAGCAACCAGATTTTTCAGGATTATCAGGTGGCGGGCCTCGCGCCGCAAGTGTCGGTCAATGGCCGACCGGGGACGTTGTGGCTGACGCGGCAGGAACGCGTTGACCGCGACTATGCGGCTTTTGGCGAGGCCAGCTTTGACATCACCGACAGGATCACCTTGACCGCTGGTGGCCGTCTGTTCAAATATGATAATGACCTGATCGGCTTTTTCGGCTTTGGCCGAGACCCAGCGGGCAATTTCACCACCACGCCCTATAATGCTGCGGGCAGTTCACGCACGGGCGTCGCGGGCTGCTTTACCTCGACCGGCGTGCGCGTGCGCGAAGCGGCAACCGGCGGCCCGATAACCTTGATCCCGCCGATAGTCAGTGGCACACCGTGCACCAATTTGGGCGTGTTTGCCAATGGCGGGGTCAGCCCGGTGCGCGCCAAGGATGATGGCTTCACCCATCGCGTCAATTTGAACTGGGATGTGACCGACGATGTGTTGCTCTATGCCACATGGTCGCGTGGTTTCCGCCCAGGCGGCATTAACCGCCGCGCCGATGTGCCGCCCTACGCCGCCGACTTTTTGACCAATTATGAAATCGGTTGGAAAACAACGTTCCCGGGCAGCAATGTCCGCTTTAACGGTGCTATTTATCAGCAGGAGTGGGATAATTTCCAGTTCTCTTTCCTTGGCGTCAACAGCTTCACCGTCATCAACAACGGCCCCAATGCGCGCATTCGCGGGATAGAGGCGGACATCAACTATTCGGTGAGCGGGTTCAACTTTACCGCTGGGGCATCCTATACCGATGCCGAGACGCGGCAAAATCTATGCGCCATTGCCGACCCGACCTTCGCTTGCACCGGGGCGGGCAATTCAGTCTCCGCCCCGGCTGGAACGCGGCTGCCAATAACGCCGCGCTTCAAGGGAAATGTGACCGCGCGCTATGCATTTGATCTGGGTCAAGGCCGGGCGCATGTGCAGGGCGTAGTCGCGCATCAAAGCTCGGCTTCGGCGGACATCAGAACCGGACCTGCCGCGTCGCTGGGGCGGCTGGAAGGGTTCACCACGGTGGGTCTATCCTTTGGGATCGACTGGTCGAGCTGGACTTTCGAGGCATTCGCTTCGAACCTGTTTGATGAGCGGGGCCAGTTGACGCGGTTCCAGCAATGCGGGGCCTGTTCGCAGCGGACCTACATTGTGCCGATCCAGCCGCGCACCCTTGGTCTTCGTGCGGGTTATCGTTTTTAATTTTATGGAGTGATTGAACATGTCTGCACGGGTCGCATTGGCTGGGGTTTTATTGCTGGCCTTGGCGGCCTGTGGGGGGAGTGAGAAAGCGTCGACTGATACCCCCCCCGCAGACGTGGCAGCGCCCGCCGCTCCGGCGGCACCAGTTGCGCCTGTTGCCCCTGTTGCGCCTGTTCCGGTTATCGCGCTGGCCGATTTGACGGGCGATGCGGTAAAGGGGCGGACCCTCTTCAACCAGTGCCGCGCCTGTCATAGCGACGTTGCTGGCACCAACGCTATTGGCCCCAGCCTCTATGGCGTGGTGGGGCGGACGGCGGGCAGCGTGCCGGGCTATGCCTATTCGCCCGCGAACAAGAATAGCCACCGGACGTGGGATCGCGACGCGCTGTTCACCTATCTGGAATCGCCGATGCGGGCCATTCCGGGGACAAAGATGACGTTTTTGATGGCGAACCCTCAGCAGCGCGCCGACGTCATCGCCTATCTGGAAACGTTGCACTAGAGCCTTTTCGAGTGAGATGGAATCATCGAACGGCTCGGGAAAGGCGGAAAATACAGAAAAATAGAGGCTGATCCGATTCAATCTGAAGCGGACAGACTCTAGCGGATTAGCGCTTCCAACTTTGCCGACAGTTCGCTCGCATCCCCCGTCACATGTAACCGCTTGATCCGTGCTGATGGCCCACTAATCAACGTCACTGCACTGCGCGGTTTGCCAAGCAGCTTGGCCAGTGTTTCGATCAGCGATGCGTTGGCCGCACCATCGGCGGGCGGAGCGGTGATCGCGACTGCCAAAGCTGGACCGTCAGGCAACATAATGATGCCCTTTATCGACGCCCGTGCGCTGCGCGGGCTGGCCTTGATGCGTATGGTCACGCCGCCTTCTCGTGCTTGCCAAGGCACCACGCTTGCCGACTAAGGCCGCCTGAACCGCAGCACAAATTGGTCGGTATGGCCACGGATTGCGGGGTCGAACACATTGGCACTGTGCGGATCAGTCGTGTTGTGCAGCAAGTCACTCTCTGCCTCGAATATAAAGCCTGCGGCGGTTAAGGCGTCCTTGACCGCCTGTGGGTCGATGCGGTGCAGCGTGTCGGCTGCCGCTGTGCCGCTTCCCGCAGCGGCGATATGATCGACCACCAGCAATGTTCCACCGGGTTTCAGCGCCGCGAATAGCGCAGCGCTGGCGCGTGCACCCGTTCCGGCGGGGAAGGGCCGCAGGTAGAGGTCGTGAAAGTTCTGCACGGTGATGATGGTGTCGAGCGGTTCGGGGAAAGGCGGGGTGGCGAACGGTCCGGTGATGCCCGTGACATTGGCATAGGCTTGATCGACGATGCGTTGTTCATCGGCATAGGCGGCGCGAAAGGCGATGAACTCTGCGGGTTGGAACGCATAGACATGGCCAGCCGGGCCAACCGACGCGGACAGCAACCGCGTGAAATAACCGCCGCCCATCACAAAATCGCCAACTTTTTCGCCCGGTGCAACCTGCGCAAAGGCGAGCAGTTCGGCGGGGTGGCGCGCGACGTCGCGGTCACGCTCAGCCTGTGGCCGCGCAGGATCGGCAAGCGCGACGGCATAATCCGATGGCACCGCTTCACGCATCGCACCGGGTGCGGCGCAACCCGTCAGCAGCAGCGCTCCAGCCAAAGCTATCATCGTTCTGTGCATCATTTCTCTCCCTAATTTCCTGTGAGCAAGTTCGCGAACACCAGCCACGGCTGTGTCATGCCGATTGGCACCGCACCAAGCGTAACGACCAGCAGCGACAGGCCGCCCCATAGTGTCACACGGTGCGGTCGGCCGATGCTCAACATATCCCAAAGGATTAGCGG
The DNA here is from genome assembly GCA_038041635.1 of Pseudomonadota bacterium. Taxonomy (GTDB): domain Bacteria; phylum Pseudomonadota; class Alphaproteobacteria; order Sphingomonadales; family Sphingomonadaceae; genus Sphingopyxis. The sequence continues at coordinate 8,252 of JBBTFY010000098.1, read as the reverse complement.
GATAAGCAGCAAAAGTGTCGCGTCGAACCACGGCGGTATGATGGCCCTGAGTAAGCCAATACGGGCAGTAGCTGCACCGACAATGCCCATGGTTGCCAGCAACATATAGCGTTTATGCGCTTGCGGATCATGGCGATTGCGCCAGCCTAGCCACACCAGCACGCCATAGAGCGTGATGCCAAGGATGGGCACGGCAAGGAAAGTTGGTGTCGGCACGGGAACTGCGTGAAAGCCATGCCGTGCGGCATAGAAAGAGGCCCCCAGACCAGTGATGACGACCAAGGGTGCGACAATCGCCGCTGCCCGCCCCAACCGCCTGTGCACCGCTATACGACCCGAAGCGACGAGCAGTGTCTGGGCGCAGTAAAGCATCATCCAACTGGTGAAGACCAGACCGTGCAGTATGAAATAACCGGGGCCAATAGAGCCGCCATCGTCCAACGGGCTGGTCACGCCAACAGGCACGACACCGCGAAGGAAGAAACTGGGCGCAAAGCCGATGAGCACAATCGCCAGCATGACCAGCGCCATGGATGAGAAGAAAATATGCTCGGCATGCTTGCGCTCTTTCGCAAAGCTCACGGCCCCACCCCCCCCGACAAGTCCTTGAAGTGCAGGCAGACTAAGTCGCGACTGGTCGATATGCAATCGCGCTCTTTTCACAATCACAAGTTCATGACATTATCAGTGTCAAAATGTAACGGCGCAACGCATGCGGGAGAGAGACGATGCAGCATGATCTGGTAATTCGCGGCGGCACCATCGTCGATGGTAGCGGCGGCGTACCCTTTGCTGGCGATGTTGCGATTGATGGCGCGCGCATCGTTGCAGTTGGCCAAGTGGCGGGCGCAGGGCGCGAGGAAATTGATGCGTGCGGATGTATCGTCGCTCCAGGCTTTGTTGATATTCATACCCATTATGACGGGCAAGCGACGTGGGATTCCGAAATGGCTCCTTCATCGTGGCACGGCGTTACCACCGCCATAATGGGCAATTGCGGTGTTGGCTTTGCCCCCGCCAAGCGAGACAAGCATGATTGGCTGATCGGGTTGATGGAGGGGGTAGAGGATATTCCCGGCACTGCTTTGTCCGAGGGGCTTAAGTGGGATTGGGAGAGTTTCCCTGAATATCTTGATGCCTTAGAGCGGTTACCGCGAACCATAGACATCGGCACGCACGTTCCGCACGGCGCGCTTCGCGCTTATGTCATGGGACAGCGCGGCGCTGACAATGAGGCCGCGAGCGAGTCGGACATCGACGAAATGGCGCGGCTGGTGGAGGAGGGTCTGCGCGCGGGCGCGCTAGGCTTTTCCACCTCGCGCACGGTCATTCACAAATCCATCGCTGGGGAATTGGTTCCCGGCACTACTGCTAGCGAAGCCGAACTGGTCGGTATTGGCCGCGCGATGGGCCGCGTCGGCTTTGGTGTGTTTGAACATACATCCGACCTGTTACCCGAATGGGACGAGTTTGGTTGGATGGAACGGTTGAGTAAAGAGACGGGCCTGCCCATCGTCATGTCGATGCTGCAATCGCCCATCAAGCAAATGCACTGGCGCGACCAGATGGCTGCAGTGCAATCGGCGAATGATAATGGCGCGAACATTGTTGCCGCTATTGGTCTGCGTGGCATTGGCGTCATCATGAATTGGCGCGGAACCGTCCACCCGTTCATGAATCGACCGGCGTGGCGGGACATAGCGGCATTGCCGTGGGCCGAACAAAAGGCGAAGCTGGCTGATCCCGCGTTTAAAGCGAAATTGCTTGCACAGGAGAATCTGCCCTCACCGTCACCAGACATGGACGCCTTTTTCTTTTTGGTATCGGCGGCATGGGCGATGCAATATCCGATGGGCGATAGCTTTAGCTATGAGCCGACGCGAGAAGAAAGCATCGCTAGATTTGCCGAGGTAGCGGGCAAAGATGCGGCCGACTATGCTTATAGTCAGTTGATGGCCGATGATGGCAAGGGCATGATTTACCTGCCTATCATCAATTATATGGACGGCAATCTCGATTTCACGCGCGAGTTACTGTTGCGCGATGACATCGTCGCCTCACTGTCCGATGGCGGCGCGCATTGCGGGACAATTTGCGATGCGGCTTCACCTACATTTCTGCTGAGTTACTGGACACGCGACCGCAAGGCGGGAAGGATTCCGCTCGAACTCGCTATCAAACGCCAATGCCACGACACTGCTATGCTCTATGGCTTGGCCGACAGAGGCATGATTGCCCCAGGATTGCTCGCCGATCTTAATATCATCAGCATGGACAAGCTCAAACTTGGCAAACCGTGGCTGGCGTTCGACTTGCCTGGGGGCGGAAAGCGGTTGCTGCAACGCGCCGATGGCTATGTAGCGACGATCAAATCGGGGAAAATCACATTCCGCGATGGAGTGATGCAGGGGCCGACGCCCGGTACCGTCATTCGTGGACCACAGGCCGCGATGATGGCGATGGCAGCGGAATAGGCCAACAAGCTACGTCATCGCTTGCCAAGTGCGCGCTTCCACGGCAATCAGGAGCAATGGCAGGGTCAGTTTTTTGCGCCAAGGGGCGAGCGGTGAAGACTGCCCTTTGCCTATGTGCAGCAATGCTGTTTGCGGCTGCTCAGCCAGTTCTGGCAAAAGCGGCGGCCCCCGGCAATGCGGCCATGGATGCGCGGATCGGCGCAGCAGTTGAACGCATCCAGAGCGATGACAGCTATCAACTAGAGTTCCCGCCGCCGCCAACGCCGCCACAGGTTCCTGATTGGCTGCGCGGCTTTTTCGACTGGCTGTCCTCGGACGGGCAATGGTTTGTCTATACAATCGCTGGGTTGCTGATTCTGTCTGCCGTCCTCTTCATCCTCTACCTGACCGTGCCGAGTGTGCGCGATGCGGTTGATCGGCTGCGCGCGCGCTTTCGCCGTAAAGCGGATGACGGGGCGGATGCCGGGGATTGGGCACCAGACCATGCGGCCGCGCGTAACCTGTTGGCGGAGGCAGATGCTCTGGCGCGCGATGGCCGCTTTGCCGAGGCAGTGCATTTATTGATGGGCCGCAGCGTGGAGGATATAGCACGGCGGCGACCCGGCGTGCTCAAGCCCGCATTGACCGCACGCTGTATTGCCCTGCTTGATGATTTACCGCCCCCTGCGCGCGCTGCCTTTGGCCGGATTGCCGCTGCAGTGGAGCGCGGACTGTGGGCACGGCAAGTGATTGCAGCGCCAGAATGGGACGATGCGCGCACCGCCTATGAGGATTTTGCTTTTGGCGCGCACTGGCGTGGCCATGCTACGGGGGTGGCGGCATGAGCGCAGCCGATAGCAACCCGTTCAACCCTCGGATCATTGCGGGACTGATTGTCGCTGGCATCATCGGTTTTGTCGGATTTTGGGTTCTGACAGCCTTTACCCCTGAACTGGGCAATGGGCGTAATGCGCAGGCACATGCGTTGTCGCGCTCGGCGGTCGGCTTTGCGGGCGTCGTGGAATTAGCCAAAGCAGGCGGTGCGCCGATCACCGTGCTGCGGGGCGCGAGCGCTGGCGTGCCCGGGGCCGACGACAGCGAGTTTGGCGGGTTGATGGTGCTGACGCCGCTGATTGGCACTACCCGTGCGCAGATAGACGAGCGCATCGGCGATTTTGCGGGAAGCGTGCTGATCGTGCTGCCCAAATATTTAACCGGTCCTGCGCTGACTGGCCGTGACCGTGTAATGAGAATGGGCGATGTGCCTGACACGGTTACCGCAATGCTGGACAGCAATGTCGAGGGTAAGTCGGTCACCTTCCTCGCCAATCGCGGTCCGGCGGGACAAGCACAGGTGGCGACGCGCCTGTGGGACGAGGATGCAGTGACGCTCCGGCTTCCGGGCCAGCTTCAGGGCATTGTCCAGCATGACGGCGCGGGGATGAGGCCTCTCATTACCGTTGGAACACGCATCATTGTCGCTGAACTACCGGGGCGCGGCAGCACCTACGTCCTGTCCGACCCCGACCTCATCAACAATTTGGCGATGGCGGATGATGCGCGCGCGGCGTCGGCCTATGCGCTGTTGACCGCACTGGCAGGACCGGGCGAGCCGATCGGGTTCGACGTAACGATGAACGGGCTGGGCAGCGGCGGACGTTCTTTGCTGCGCATGGCGTTCGTGCCACCTTTTCTGGGCCTGACGATGTGCCTGCTGGCGGGCGGACTATTCGCGCTGTGGCAGGGCTTCGTCCGCTTTGGCCCACCGTGGCGGGAGGCACGCCGGGTTGCGTTGGGCAAAGCGGGACTGGTCGCCAATGGTGCGGCGTTGATCGTGCAGGCGCGGCGTGTGCCGCATTTTGCGGCGCGTTACGGTGCGATGGTCCGCGAAGCGGCCGCGCGGCGGCTTCACGCGCCAAGTGCTTTGAGCGGATCGGCCCTCGATATATGGCTCGATCGTTTTGCCGATGGCAATGGCCGACGGTTTTCGGAAATTTTGTCGCGTTTGGAGATAGCGCAGACAGCAGGCGAATGTGTCGAGGGCGCTGCGGCGCTGGTTCAATGGCGAAAGGATGTGTTGCGTGACAGTGAATGATGTGCAGGCGTTGGGGCAGGCGATAGCGGGCGAAGTCGCCAAAGCTGTTGTCGGTCAGGAAGGGGTGGTTGACCGGCTGTTGATCGCGTTGATGGCGGGCGGGCATGTGTTGCTCGAAGGGCCGCCGGGAACGGCCAAGACGCTCCTTGCGCAATGTTTCGCGCGTGCCAGCGGGCTGGATTTTGGCCGGATCCAATTCACGCCGGATTTGATGCCGGGTGATATATTGGGGTCGAATCTGTTCAATTTTCAGACATCGAGTTTTACCCTGACGCGCGGCGCTATCTTTACCGAGGTGTTGCTGGCCGATGAAATCAACCGCACACCGCCCAAGACGCAGGCGGCGCTGCTTCAGGCGATGCAGGAACGTTGCGTTACACTCGACGGCGAAACACACATCCTCTCGCCGCGCTTTACCGTCATTGCGACGCAAAACCCGATTGAAAGTCAGGGCGTTTATCCTTTGCCCGAAGCGCAGCTCGATCGCTTTTTGTTCAAACTGTCGATCCCTTATCCCAATGCCGATGAAGAACGGCGGATTGTTGCGGCGCATGGCAAGATGTTCGAGCGCATAGATGCGCTGCGTATGGGCGTCGAACCAGTCTGTGATGCCGATCGGTTGACGGGGGCAATCGCCACCGTCGCGACCGTTACCATTGCGCCCGAAATTGTTGATTATATCGTTGCGCTGGTGCGCGCCACACGCGAATCGCCCGACCTTGCAACCGGCGCCAGCCCACGCGCGGCGGCGTTGATGGCCCGCGCGGCGGCTGCGGCAGCGGCGCTGGCGGGGCGCGACTATGTTGTGCCCGACGATGTGCAGGCGATAGCGTCGGACTTGCTGCGCCACCGTTTGCTGTTGTCGCCATCGGCAGAAATTGATGGGCGGCAAGTGGATGCGATTGTCGCCGACATTATCGCCGCCACGCAGGCACCGCGCTAGGCGCTCGACGGATGGCTCCAACGCCTCGCGCGATAATGCTGATCGGCCTCGGTGCGCCGCTCGCGGTACTGTTGGCGCTATTCAACCCAGCCCTGTGGCTGGTCGGGCCGCTATGGATTGCGCTGTGCCTGGCTGCAGTGGTGTTTGACGTGGCTATTGCGCCTACTATTTCACGCGCTCGTCTGTCACTGACGCTCCCTCAAGTGGCGGGCGTGGGTGAACTTTTCACAGTAGACGCTGACGTGGGAATAGCGGGTCGCGGAGCGCCGCGCGCGGCAAAAATAGCGCTTAGCGTCGATCATCGCTTATCAAATGTGGGGCGTCTTGATGCGCCGCTATTGGCGCGCGAAGGCGGGGTTGGTGCAAATATTGCGCTGAACGCGCTGCGCCGGGGTATCGCTGCGGTGACGCGCGCGTGGATCGGCTGGGAAGGCCCGCTGGGGCTAGTGCGGCTGCAACACAGCGTTGCAATTGATGCCCAAATTTCGGTTGTCCCGTCCATTCGAGCGGTGCGGGAGGAGGGCGCGACGCTGTTTGCCCGCGATGCGCAAATTGGCCAGCGGCTCAATGCGCGGCTGGGCGAGGGGAGCGAGTTTGAATCGCTGGTTCGCTTCATGCCGGGGTTTGACCGCCGCGCCATCGACTGGAAACAATCGGCGCGCCACAGCGACATTTATGCCAAGCAATTTGAAACTGAGCGCGACAATCGCATCATATTGGCCATTGATAGCGGCCGGATGATGAGCGATCCGCTGGTCGATGCAGATGGGACCAGCGAACCTCGGTTGGACCGCGCGGTGTCGGCGGCACTGACACTGGGCTATGTCGCGCTTAAGATGGAGGACCGCGTGTCGCTGGTCAGCTTCGCGGCGCGCCCGAAAGTGAGCCCGCGTGAATATAACCGGATTGGCGATTTTGCGGCGTTGCGGCGGGCGGCGGCGGGGATCGATTATTCGCTTGACGAAACAAATTATACGCTTGGTTTAGCGAGCATCGCCGCACAGCTGAAACGCCGTGCGATGCTGGTTGTTTTCACAGAATTTGCCGATGCCAATAGCGCAGAATTGATGATCCGCGCAGCGCAGCGGCTGGTGTCGAAGCATCTCGTGATGTTTGTCGTTATGGCCGATGGCGAGCTAGAAGGGATAGCAGCACATAGTCCAGCCAATGCAGAAGAGATGATCGGCGCAACCATCGCTGCAGAATTGCTGCGTGACCGGCGGGTTGTGCTGACGCGGCTGCGGCGGATGGGTGCGCTCGTGGTCGAAGCCCCCGTTGGCGGCGTCACCGCGAGCCTGCTCGCTACCTATATCCGTGTCAAACGGCAGGGGATGCTTTGATGGCCGAAGCCCCTGCACTTGCTTATTCTACCGCAGCCTTTCGCCGTGAGCGCGAGGCGGACTGGACCGCGTTTGAAGGACTGGTCGACCGGCTCGAACGCGGGTCGATCAAACGCCTGTCCGACGATGAATTGCTGGCGCTGCCGCGCTATTATCGCGCCACGCTGTCATCCTTGTCGATTGCGCGTGCGACCAGCCTCGATGTCGCGCTCATCGACTATCTCGAATCGCTTAGCGTTCGCGGCTATTTCCTCATCTATGGCGTGCGCGAAACACGAATGGCGCGGCTGGGGCACTTCTTTCGCGTCGGTTGGCCATCGGCGGTGCGGTCCTTGTGGAAAGAAACGCTGCTTGTCGCCGCTCTGGTCGCGCTGGGGGCGGTGATTTCCTATAATCTGGTGATGGGTGACCCCAGCTGGTATGCCGCGCTGATCCCCGACATGTTTAATGACGGGCGCGGCCCGGACGCAAGCGTTGCTGCGCTGCGTGAAACCATTTACGGCGTGCCCGAAGAGGGTGGTTTTCACATCTTTGCGACCTTCCTGTTCACGCATAACAGCCAGGTTTCGATATCCGCTTATGCACTGGGCTTTGCCTTTGGTGTCCCCACTTTGTTGCTGGAGTTTAACCAGGGCATACCGCTAGGCGCAATGTTCGCAGTGTTTCACAAAGCGGGGCTAGGGTTGGATTTTGCTGCTTGGCTGTCGATCCACGGCACGACTGAATTATTCGCCGCAATCCTTGCGGGGGCGTGCGGGCTTCGTATCGGCACCGGCTTTGCCTTTCCGGGACCGCGCAGCCGGATGAGCGCGGCAGCGGATGCGGGTAAGTCCAGCGGCGCGGCGATGCTGGGTGTCATCATCATGTTGATCCTTGCTGGCTTGCTGGAGGGGTTTGCGCGGCAATTGGTGCAGTCGATGGCGATGCGCTTTGCGATTGGCGGAACATTGCTGACGTTCTGGCTGACCTATTTTTACCTGCCGCGCCGTGCTATGCGCTCGGCAAGGTTGGACGCATGACCGCTGCTCCCGTCGATTCTGCTGCCGCTGGTGCCGCCCGCTTTGCGGCATCGCGCCGGGGCAAGCTGCGCAGTTTCGTCACGCCAGAAGGGGTTGACCTCAAACTGCAAATTGCCGGGTCAGGCCTGCGCTTTGGTGCATTATTGCTCGACATCATCTTCATGATCGTCATCCTGATCATCGGCTCGCTCATCCTTGCCTTTAGCGCAACAGCGTCAGCAGATTCTGCGGTGATTGTGTGGTTGCTGGGCTTTTTTCTGCTGCGCAATTTCTGGTTCCTGTTGTTCGAACTCGGCCCGCGCGCGGCAACACCGGGCAAACGGATTGTCGGCATCCGTGTTGTCGCGCGCGACGGCGGGCTGGACAGCGGACCGATCGTGCTGCAGCGCACAGTCCCGGTCG
>JBBTFY010000097.1:0-25477 GCA_038041635.1 Pseudomonadota bacterium | reverse complement strand
ACAGTCGTATGATACACATAATACACTTCGCCATCCACCATCGTCATTGCGAGGAGCCTGAACTTGTTTCAGGGGGCTCGCAATGACGGAAGAAAGAATGTTCACGCAGAGGCGCATTGCCCCCTCTCTCGTCATCGGCGAACTTGATTCAGGATCACTGACTACAGGACAATGCCGCCACCAATATCCCGAAACGAGTTCGGGATGACGAAGGGGTGATGCCGATTAACATTTCAAAGAGCCAGAAAATAGCCAGAATCGCGAAACAAGCATGCATATTACCATGGCGCAATGGCTGTAGGAAAGCGATCAAATCAGTTCGTTTGACACATCAACCTCACGCACCCGGCGTTTTTGCCGCGCGGCGTCAACCAGGTCACGGAGACGTTCGCGCCGCCCAGCGGCATCGTCGATATAGCGCATCACCAGCGGGCCGGTGCGGGTTGTCTCGTCGCTCGAATCGAGGCTGATCGTGCCGATGCCGGCCATCTGGTTAATGAGCGTGAAGTCGAGCCGCACATCCTTGACGCGGTACAGCTCGATCTCATCGACGCTTTTGACGAGGATGCCTTTGCGCAGGATCAGGCGGTCCTCGGTCAATTCATAAGTGACCATGAGGTTGTGGACCCAGACGATAGTGATGATGATGAGGCCGACCCCGACGAGGCACGACAGCAAGGTTACCCACCCGAGCAAGGTGCCGCGCAACCAGCCCCATGTCGAGGAGCGGAAACTGTCGATGATGTCTGGCATGGCCTGTCTCCCAAATTCTGAGGGCATCTCTATAACCGTTCGTGCTGAGCTTGTCGAAGCACTGTATTTACTTGAAAGTTTAGAAGGGCAACCCCCTTCGACTGCCTTGCGGGCGCTCAGGACAGGCTTCGACAGGCTCAGGGCGAACGGAGGTGGGGATGGAAGTTATTCCGCACCGTGAAACGGCAATATCGCGCGATACGCCTTAATCCCCGGCGCGCCGGGGACTGTGTGCCCCTTTGCGAGCAGAAAATAGTGACGGACAATCTCGGCCTGTTGTTCGAGGCCATAGCGCTCCAGCGGCCAGCCGGGTTTGAGCGTATAGCTGTAGCGGTCAAACGGCCAGCGCATGAGCACGAGGAACCAGCGTCCGCGCCGCTGTACCTGCCACACATGGACCATTTCGTGGATGAACAGCCCTTGTCGTTCCACGGGAGTTTCGCAAAAATCGTCGCAATAAATATCGCCCATGGGATGAAAATGCATGTGGCCCATCGGGGCCATCACCACATGTCTGGGCTGAAAAAACGCCCATTTGCGACGGCGGATTTCGACGCGGTCATAGTCGATGGCGTCGCCGAACACGCCCTTGGCCAGCGCGCGTTCAGCCTGGGTCAAGGGTCTTGCTTCAGAGTGTGATGTCATATTGTTGAACCAAAGCCGTCATTGCGAGCGAAGCGAAGCAATCCAGAAGCGGCGTTGGTATTCTGGATTGCTTCGCTTCGCTCGCAATGACGATTCAAGACAAAATCATCAAGCTCTAATGGCACGGATCAATGCTCGTGATCGCCCATCTTGTCATGGTCCATTTCGGCGGGAGCGGGCGCTGGCGGCGCAGGCGCGGCAATGACAGGGGGGCGAGGAGCAGGTACGATATGCGCAGGCGGTGCGGTGGGCGCGGGCACGGGTGCCTCAGCGGCCTGCGCTGGGAATGCGAGGACGACCGACTGATCCGGGCCATCGGCAAAATCGAGCGTCAGGGCCAAATTACCGCGCGTGCGCGCCGCTTCGCTGATCCCGAACAGCATGACATGCTTGCCGCCCTGACGGAACACCACCTGCTCACCCGCCGGGATGGGCAGTCGCGCGATAGGCTCCATCGTCATCATGCCGCCGTCCATCCGGCTTTCGTGCAGTTCCGCACGTTCCAAATCGGGCGATGACGCGCCGATGAGCACCGCATCGCTGGCCCCGCCCGTAAGCGTGAAATAAGCCGCCGATGGTGCCAATGCGTTGGGGTTGAAGCGGACGGTTGCGCCCGTTGCGGTAACGTGTTCGGCTATTTGACTATGTTCATCCGAAGCGGGCGTATGCGTGTCGCAAGCCGCCAAAGCGAGCAGTGACAGCGTGGCAAACAGGGCAAGAGCAGCTTTCATAACTTTCCAATCATCGCACATATTTCGGTTGAAAGTGCTGTAACCTGCCTAAATGAAAAGGCCAATGCCTTGATGCGACAGAAACCCTTCCTATATCCCGCCTAAGCATCGGGGGGATGCGCCGCACTTGCGCAATCGCGTGAGCGACGGCCAGCCCCTGCTTTGTATTATATTTCAATAGGTTAGAGGGCAATATGGCAAAAGTTATCGGTATCGACCTTGGCACAACCAACAGCTGCGTTGCGGTGATGGAGGGCGGCAGCCCCAAAGTCATCGAAAATGCAGAGGGCGCGCGCACGACGCCGTCTGTCGTCGCCTTCACCAAGGATGGTGAGCGGCTGATCGGCCAACCCGCCAAGCGCCAAGCTGTGACAAACCCAGACAACACTATCTATGCGGTTAAGCGCTTGATCGGCCGCCGTTTTGACGACCCGATGACCAAGAAGGATATGGGCCTGGTCCCCTACTCCATCGTCAAGGGCAAGACCGGCGACGCGTGGGTCAAGGCGTCCGACACCGATTATAGCCCGTCGCAAATCAGCGCGTTCATCCTGCAAAAGATGAAGGAAACCGCCGAAGCCTATCTGGGTGAAACGGTGACACAGGCGGTCATCACCGTTCCCGCTTATTTCAACGATGCCCAGCGTCAGGCAACCAAGGATGCCGGACAGATTGCCGGGCTTGAGGTGCTGCGCATCATCAACGAGCCAACCGCAGCCGCGCTCGCTTACGGCCTCGACAAGACCGAGAATAAGACGATCGCGGTCTATGACCTTGGCGGCGGCACGTTCGACATCTCGATCCTCGAGGTCGGTGACGGCGTGTTCGAAGTCAAGTCAACCAATGGCGACACGTTTTTGGGCGGCGAAGATTTCGATACCAAGCTGGTCGAATGGCTGGCCGACAAGTTCAAAGCCAAAGAAGGCATGGACCTGCGCACCGACAAGCTGGCCCTGCAACGCCTCAAAGAAGCATCGGAAAAGGCCAAGATCGAGCTGTCATCGGCGCAGACGACCGAAATCAACCTGCCGTTCATCACCGCACGGATGGAGGGCGGCGCGACAACCCCGCTGCATCTGGTCGAAACGCTGACCCGTGCAGATTTGGAAAAGCTGGTCGATGACCTAATTAAGCGCACATTAGAGCCGCTCAAAAAAGCGATGAAGGATGCGAACCTCAAGACCGATCAGATCGACGAAGTGGTGATGGTCGGCGGCATGACCCGCATGCCCAAGGTGCGCGATGTGGTGAAGGCATTCTTTGGCAAGGAACCGCATGTCGGCGTCAACCCCGATGAAGTGGTCGCCATCGGCGCCGCGATACAGGCGGGCGTGTTGCAGGGCGACGTCAAGGACGTGTTGCTGCTCGACGTGACTCCGCTGAGCCTCGGCATCGAAACGCTGGGCGGTGTTTTCACTCGGATGATCGACCGCAACACGACGATCCCGACCAAAAAGAGCCAGGTCTATTCGACCGCCGATGATAATCAGCAAGCCGTGACCATCCGCGTGTTCCAAGGCGAGCGCGAAATGGCCAATGACAACAAGGCATTGGGTCAGTTCGATCTGGTCGGTATTCCGTCCGCGCCGCGCGGCGTCCCACAGATCGAGGTGACGTTCGACATCGACGCCAACGGCATCGTCAACGTTTCCGCCAAGGACAAGGGCACCGGCAAAGAACAGCAGATCCGCATCCAGGCGTCGGGCGGCCTATCCGACAGCGACATCGAACAGATGGTCAAGGATGCAGAAATCTTTGCCGAAGAGGATAAGGCGCGGCGCGAAGGGGCAGAGGCCAAGAATAATGCCGAAAGCCTGATCCACACCACCGAGCGCCAATTGGCCGACCATGGTGACAAGGTTGATGGCGCGATCAAGGGTGAAATTGAAACCGCACTGGCCGAAGCTAAGGCAGCGGTCGAGAGCGGCGACGGCGATGCGATGAAGGCCAAGTCTTCGACGCTGGCCGAGGTCGCGATGAAGCTGGGTCAGGCGATTTACGAGCAAGAGCAAGCCAAATCTGACGATGCCGCTGCGGATGCCCATGCGGCGGCAGCGGATGATGATGTTGTCGATGCCGAATTCTCCGAAGTCGAAGACGATAAGAAATAAGCCCGAATACTCCCTTCCTCGCCAGCGCGGGGAAGGGGCTGGGGACGAGGGCTAAGGCATGAGCGCTGATATCGACTATTATGAATTGCTTGAAGTAGAGCGGACGGCGGACGACGCCACAATCAAAATTGCCTATCGCAAACTGGCGATGCGCTTTCACCCCGACAAAAACCCGGGCTGTGATGAGAGCGAGAATAAGTTCAAATCGATTAGCGAAGCCTATGACGTCCTCAAAGACCCGCAAAAGCGGGCCGCCTATGACCGCTTTGGCAAAGCTGCATTTCAGAATGGCGGCCCCGGCGGCGGCGGATTCGGTGCCAGTGGTTCTGGGGCGGGCGATTTTGGCGACATTGGCGATATATTTGAAACGATATTCGGCGGTGCCTTTGGCGGCGGCGGATCGCAAGGGCGACGCGGTCCAGCGCGCGGAGCCGATCTGCGCTATGACCTAGAGATCACGCTTGACGATGCCTTCCACGGCAAGAGCGCCGAGATTAGCGTCGAGGTCGCGGCGGCGTGTGACCCATGCAGCGGCACGGGGGCCAAGCCGGGCACCAACGCATCGCGCTGTGCGACGTGCGGCGGCGCTGGCAAGATCCGTGCGCAACAGGGCTTTTTCATGGTTGAGCGCACCTGCCCCACCTGTTTGGGCGCAGGACAAGTCATCGCCGACCCATGCACAGCCTGTCAGGGTCAAGGGCGCGTTGACCGCAAAAAGACGCTGACCGTCACCGTCCCCTCAGGCGTGGACGAAGGCACACGTATCCGCCTGTCGGGCGAAGGCGAAGCGGGCGCGCGCGGTGCCCCCGCCGGCGACCTTTACATCTTCCTCCACGTCAAACAGCACAGCGTGTTCACGCGCGAAGGCACGGCATTATTCACCGCCGTCCCGATCAGCTTCACCACGGCGTCGCTGGGCGGATGCGTGACGGTGCCGGGGCTGGACCGCAAGGATCACGAGTTCCGTATTCCCGCTGGTATCCAGTCGGGCAAACAATTGCGGATGCGCGGCGCGGGGATGCCGGTGCTCAATGGTCGCGGCGCGGGCGATATGGTGGTCGAGATTGAGGTCGAAACGCCGACGCGGCTTTCGGCCAAACAGCGCGAGCTGCTGGAGGCGTTCCGCGAAACCGAGACGGGCGAAGAATGCCCGCGCTCGCAAGGGTTTTTTGGAAAAATCCGTGACATGTGGGACGATTTGACAGATTAAGCATGCTTTCAACCGGAGATCACCGATGTTTCGCACCTGCACAATTGCCCTACTGCTTAGTACAGTGGCTGCCCCAGTGGCGGCGCAACAAGATTTGTCCGGTGTCGAAGTCCGCACCGAGCAAATTGCCCCCGGTATCGCGGTGCTATTTGGCGCAGGTGGCAACATCGCCGTCAGCTATGGCAGCGACGGCACGGTCGTGATCGACGATCAATTCGCGCCGCTGACGACACGGATACAGACGGCTATCGCGGCGCTGGGCGCGACCCCGACCAAATATCTGATCAACACCCACTGGCATTATGACCATAGCGGCGGCAACGAGAATTTCGGGCGCACTGGGGCGATCATCATGGCACAGGACCATGTCCGCGACCGGATGGTCGCAGGCGGAACGGTGGGCGGCAACGCCACACCGCCGGCACCCGCCGTAGCTCTGCCGGTCATCACTTGGCACAACGGCATCACCGTCCACCTGAACGGTCAGCGCATCCGTACCCACCACATGCCGCATGCGCACACCGACGGCGACAGCGTCGTATGGTTTCAGGACGCCAACGTGTTTCACATGGGCGACATCTATTTCAACGGCCGCCTGCCTTTCATCGACCTTGATTCCGGCGGTGATGTGCGCGGCGTACTAGCCGCAGTCGAACATGTGCTGACACTTGCCAATGACGAGAGCGTCATCATTCCCGGTCATGGGCCGCTGGCCCGCAGAAACGATCTCATCGCCTACCGCGACATGCTGCGCGAAGTGATCGGTGTCGTCGAGCGCGAAAAAGCGGCGGGTAAAACGCTCGAACAGATCATCGCCATGCATCCTGCTGCGCGGTGGGACACCAACCCCAACGCCTCCAGCATGGGGGATGCGTTTGTTACCGCTATTTATCGCAGCTTTGATCGACCCGCAGATGAAAACACTGCCCAAGAACATAGTCACCACTAACCAATTTCGCGGCGCAGTTCTGCGATCAATTCGGACACGCTCAGCAGCCTGCCCTGCTCTTCGTTGAGGATGGCGGTGAAGGCGGTTCGGCGCAGGGTGGCCATCAGTTCCGGCGCGACATCCTGTCCGGCATGGGCACTGGCGACGATGGACAGCAGCCGTTCGGCGGCATGCAGGCGCCCCCACAGATAATCATTTTCGCGGAAGGATCGGCTGAAAAACGCACCAAAGCTGTTGAACTGAATGCCCTTGAGCGTCGCCGCCGCCCCGCCTTTACGGATAGAGGTTGCGTCATCGGGGGAAATGCGGTCGATCTTGATCGGGTCGAACTCACCGTCACCCTCGCCCTGTAACAGCGGCAGCGTCGCGGCATCGTAAAAGGGAAAGCCGAGATAGGCATAAGCCATAGCGCGGCGCGTGCCTTTGGGCAGAGCGGCTAGTCCGCTCGCAATCAGCGCATCGGCAGCGTCATCGGCCGATTGCAGCGCGCGATGCACCCCAAAGCGGTCGATCAGCGCCCCGGCTTCGGCTAGGTCGCTCTCGCTTATTGCAACGCCGTCATAATAGTCGCGCGATTCGCGGTCGAGATAGAGGCCCATCGCCTTGTATATGACAACGCGCATCGCCTCCCCCGCCGCTGGGTCAACCCCGCTGCCAAGCCCGGCGACATCGTCGAGCCGCCGCGCCAGTAGCCGCAATCTCCGGACACGGTAGCCAACATCATGGGCGCGGAAAAAGGCGACGGCATCTGTGTTTTCCTTGGCATCATCATCGCGCATATCATCCCAGCCGCGCAGGCGAACCGCCGCCCAGATCGCTTCGCGCCAGCGCTGTCGCTCCCAATCATCATGCGCATGGACCATGTCGCCGACGACGCGGGCCAATTCCTCGACAATCAGCGAGAGTTTGAGGTGGCCGTAGGCGGCGTAGGCATAGCCCGCCTCCGCCACCGCGCGCGCCTGTGTTTTGGCGCGCCAGCTGGCGAGCCGCGCAGGGGTTGGCCGATCAAGGAAAAAGGTCCGGCCCAGAGCCGCTTCTATCCTCTCCTCCACCTCTGTGTGCATCGCGTCGAGAATTTTGCGCATCCGCCGGATCCGCGACGAGAGATGGTCGAGCGCCTCGACATTATCGCGGATTGGCTGGGAGCGCGGAATGTCCGACATGGTTTTGAAAATCGTGCCGAAAAAGCCGGGCAGTTCGGGCTTGCCCCCTTCCGCGCGCGCCCCCTTTTTGCCCGCCAGCGAGATGCTCTTATAGCCCGGCTTGGGGTCGATATAGACAAAGCGGCGGTCCACTTCGCGGCGCGCCGGGCGTTGTTTGAGCGCGGCAATGGCGGGTTTGAACGGCGCGTTGGCCAACACCGAGCCATCGACAAGGATGCGGTCTTCTGTCGAGCAAAAGGACTTGGTGCACAATTGCGCCGCTAAAAAAGCATTGCGGGTCGGCCATGTTTCGCCGCGCGTTTTGAGCGTATGGTCAAGCTCGCGCACGGTGAAGGGCGGAAAGGCGCCCGGAAAACTGGCGGTTGCGCGCGCGGCAAAGGCAAGGCCAATCGCATCGCCCAAGCCATCGCCATGGCCAACCGCACGCCGAAACGAGAATATCAGGCGGTGCTCGGTCTCCTCCACTACGGGCGGGCTGTTGAGCCGCATCACCTGTTCATGCCCGCTATAGTCGGTGACGGTGACCATCAGGTCGATTGGCTGATCGGCGGGGATCAACGGCGGCCCCTTTGGTCCCGCTTCCATTGCCGCAAAGGCATCGAGCAACAGCCCGGAAAACACCTCTCCGCCAAAGGGCGGCGCGAACCAGCGGGCGCGGACGAACTGTGACAATTTGGAGCGAACCTCTGCGCGGGCGCTGCGTTCGACCGTCGAATCAATCGCATTTTTGGGCGCGCGTGAGTAAATCCAAGCTATCGGCACCGCCCAGAACTTGCTGAACCGCGACCATGGCCGCGCATCGGGGTCGAGCAGCACCGTCACATCCGCCTTGGTCAACCATAAATCGGTCAGCGGTTCGAGCGATTCGCCGCTCGCCAGTGCACGCGCAAGGAATATGCCGTTAATCCCGCCCGCGCTGGCCCCGGCGATGATGTCCGTAATGACCCGCAGCTTGACCCCGCTCCCGTCCTCTGGGGTGCCCGCCATATGGCTGAGCAATGCGCGATAGGCGCCGATTACACCGCCGCTGGGTGGATCGCCATCGAGTTCGGCGCGGCTGGCGCGGGCCAGATGCCAAATCTCCTTGGTGACGCCATGCATGTAAACGGCGAGGCTGATGCCGCCGTAACAAACCAAGGCAAGGCGCAGTTCCTTTTCCCGCATGGATGGCAGAGTAGCGCCGCTAAGAGGTAAAGGCAAAGCCGCTCTCGCCAGCGACGCGCGCACCATCTATGGTCGCCCCATGTCCCGCATCCGCGTCCTTTTGGCCAGCAGCGCCCCCATCACCGCGCTGGGCCCGCTTGATTACAAGCTGCCAGACGGGCTCGATGCCCCGCCCGGCACGTTGGTAGAGGTACCGCTGGGCCCGCGCCGGATGCTGGGCGCGGTGTGGGATGAGGGTGGGGATGAAAGCGCGGCGCTAAGCGTCGGCGACAATCGCCTACGCGCCATTTTACGCTGCTATGATGTGCCGCCGCTGCCCCGCGATTTGCGCCGCTTGATCGCATGGACCGCCGACTATTATATGGCCGCGCCGGGCGCGGTGCTGCGGATGGCTGTGCCGCCCGCCGCATTGAAAGAGGATGGTAAGCCCATCATCGACTATCGCGTCAGCGGTGCGCCGCCTGCGCGGATGACGCCGCAGCGTGAACAAGCATTGGCGGCGATTGGTGATGCGAGAGGCAGTGTCGCCGATCTTGCGGCGCGCAGCGATACATCGGCAAGCGTCGTTCGCGGCCTCATCAAAGCGGGCGCGCTGGAGGCGGTGGCAACTGCGCCCACCGCGCCGTCGCGCCGACCCGACCCCGATTTTGCTCCGCCCACATTGTCCGGCGAGCAAAGCGCTGCGGCGGAGCAATTGCGCGGCGCGGTGGGCGCGGGGTTCCAGCCCTATCTGCTCGACGGGGTCACGGGTTCTGGCAAGACCGAGGTGTATTTCGAGGCGGTCGCACAGGCGTTGCGGCAGGGCAAACAGGCGCTCATCCTGCTCCCCGAAATCGCGCTGACCCAGCCGATGCTGAAGCGATTCGAGGCGCGGTTCGGCTGTGCACCAACCGCGTGGCATTCGGGGCTGCGCCCATCCGAACGGCGCGCGAATTGGCGAGCCATTGCGGATGGGACGGCGGCGGTGACCATCGGCGCGCGCTCGGCGCTGTTCCTGCCCTACCCTAACCTCGGCCTGATCGTCGTCGACGAAGCGCATGAGGCAAGTTTCAAACAGGAGGACGGCGTCCGTTACCACGCGCGCGATGTTGCGGTGATGCGCGCCAAGTTTGCGGATGTGCCGATCATCCTCGCCAGCGCCACCCCTGCCATCGAAAGCCGCGCACAGGTGGCGGCAGGCCGCTACGAAGAAATCGCTCTGCCCGCACGCTTTGGCGGGGCGAGTCTGCCGACGATAAGCGCCATCGACTTGCGTGACGAACCGCCCGACCGTGGGGCGTGGCTGGCGCCGCCGCTGATCGCCGCGATTGATGTGCGGATGGCGCGGGGTGAGCAGTCTTTGCTGTTCCTCAATCGCCGTGGCTATGCGCCGCTGACGCTATGCCGCACCTGTGGCATGCGCATCCAATGCCCCAATTGCACGGCGTGGATGGTCGAGCACCGCCTGAACCATAGGCTTAGCTGCCACCATTGCGGGCATATGATGCCACCACCAGCCGCCTGCCCCGAATGCAAGACGCAAGACAGTCTGGTCGCGTGCGGCCCCGGCGTCGAGCGCGTCGCCGATGAAGTGCGCAGCCGTTGGCCCGATGCGCGTGTCGCCATCGTCACGTCGGACACGCTGTGGAGCCCTTTGCTGGCAGCCGAGTTTGTCACAGGCATGGACGCCGGGATGATCGACATCGTCGTCGGCACGCAGCTCGTCACCAAGGGCTATCACTTCCCCAACCTGACTTTGGTGGGGTTGATCGACGCTGACATCGGCCTGTCGGGTGGCGATCTGCGCGCCAGTGAGCGCAGTTTCCAACAGATAGCACAGGTTGCGGGACGCGCGGGGCGCGGTGACAAGCCGGGCGAAGTGCTGATCCAGACGCGCCAACCCGATGCGCCCGTGATGGCAGCGCTGATCGCGGGCGACACCACAGGTTTCTATGCGGCAGAGACGCAGGCGCGGGCCGAGGCACATATGCCGCCGTTCGGGCGGCTGGCGGCGATCATCGTCAGCAGCGAGGATGCAAGTGCGGCGCAGGCGGCAGCGCGCGCGATTGGCAAAGCCGCACCCAGTGGTGGCGGCATTGAGGTATGGGGGCCAGCGCCAGCACCGCTGAGCATGCTGCGCGGGCGGCACCGCCACCGATTGCTGGTCCACGCGCTGCGCACCTTCCCGTTGCAGGCGGTGATGCGCGAGTGGCTGAGCGGAGTCGCAGTCCCCGCGCGAGTGCGGGTTACCGTAGATATTGATCCCTATAGCTTCGTGTGATTTGAACCAAAGTGGACGCATCCCCCTTTACTCGGCCAAATTGGATGATAGTCCTTGGGCAATAGCTAGGGGGATGATGCAATGCGGATGATGCGCGCTCTGGGTTTGATAGTGGCGGCGGCAATACTGCCATTCAGCGCCGTGCGCGCCGAATGGCGCGAGGCTACATCCGAACATTTTGTCGTGGTGTCGGAGGGGAGCGAACGCGAGCTGGTGCGTATGAGCCAGCAGCTAGAGGCGGTGCATTGGTTGCTGTTACGGGCTACCAATATGCCTGATTCGACCGATGGCAGGCGCGTCCGCATCTATATGTTGGGTGGAGTAAGCGACATCATCAGGAATGCCGGTCTTCCCGCAAATTCTCCTGCCGTTGCCATCTATTTTCATAGCCCGCTTCAGCCCATGGCGCTCGCCTCACGGAGTAGGGGAAGCAAAGACCTATTTCACGAATATGCGCATCATTTCATGTTTGAATATATGGGTGTGTCTGTGCCACCTTGGTTTATCGAAGGTTTCGCCGAGGTTGTCTCGACGGCCTCTTTCGAAATTGAGGGAGCAATAACATATGGCAAGGTAGCCAATGAAAGATACAATGAATTGCATTTTGGCGAATGGACGCCGACGGCACGCATGTTTGCGGAGCGCAGCAGCGAAAATGGTCATGCCGGCGTCGCCAGCTATGGTCAATATTGGTTGACCTCGCACTATTTGCTGCTCGCACCCGAACGACGCGGGCAGTTACGCGTCTTCATCAATGCCCTTAACAGCGGACAGAGCAGTGATGAAGCAGCGCTTTCCAGCTTTCCCGGCGGCGTCGACCAATTGGATAACGATCTGCGCAGCTATTTGCGGCGCGCCGATTTTCGGTATCGCCCCGTTCCGTTACCTGCTGATGTCATACGCACACCAGCCATTCGCACGCTGCGGCCGGGTGAAGCGGCCGCGCTACCGCTGGAGATGGAGGCAAATCGCACTCATGAAACCGAAGCTGTGGCTGCGCTTGAAACCAGAGTAGCTGCATTGGCGATACAATATCCCGCTGAACCTGCGATACAGGCACTCCACAGTGCTGTGCTCTACGCGGCCGAAAGATGGCAAGATGCCGTTGCAGCGGCTGATCGCGGGCTTGCCATTGATGTGACCCATGCACGCTGCAATGCCCTACGCGCAATGTCGATGCTAAGTGTCGCCAATGCTGATGGCGGGATTCATGCAGAAACAAGAAGCCAGGCGCTGGCTTATCTTCAACGGGCGCGTGATAGCGATGCTCGCGAGCCTTCAGTAACTGCGGCTGAGCGCATGATAGGGAACGTTGTGGAGCGTGCCAACATCAGCAATACGCACACAAACACGCATGCTGTGGCAACCCTCCATGAAAATCTGCCCGTGTTGACCAGAAATCAATCCGATCGATTACGGACAGCCTATCTTTTGATAAGTTCTGACAATAATGCTGCACGATTGTCACTCATCGCGCTGGCTACTGAAGCGCCGGGAACGGGCCTAGAGTCCCTTGCTAACAGGTTGATAGCGTGGATTGATGGCGACAGGCGCGGGCCATTGCCGAGAATTGAGTGGGCACATGCTTCGCCAGAGACAGATGAAGAAAAAACACCTGACAGGCCCTCAGCGTCAGGCAACGAGTAACCCAACACCGCATATTCAATAACCGTTCGCCCTGAGTGCCGCTGAGTTCATCGAAGCGGCGTATCGAAGGGCAGTCTTTGTTAAACGAAGAAAATCAAGACAGTGCTTCGACAGGCTCAGCACGAACGGTTTTGGTATGCGCAACCTACAACCCCCCATAATGGGGAGGTAGACGTGATGCCCTACCCAGCCGCACCGTCAGCTGGCGTCAAGTCCATCCGCTCCACCCGCAGGCGGGGAGAACGGCAACGGATGTGCGAACCAGTGCATTCATTGGTGAAATCGGCGGTGAGTGTATAACGCTCGACCATATAAAAGCCTTGGCTTGGCAGACCATCCGTCGCGCGGATCGGCGTATAGATACGGCTATTGACCGAGGTGGCGACATAGCGCGACCAGTCATTACCGCCAGCAACCGAAGAGCGCAGCACCTCGAAATCCGTGACGCGGCCATCGCCATTGATCCAGAAACCGACGTCGATCCAGCGGTTATCGACGCTCATCACCTGCATCCGCGCGAGTGCACCGCCACCCTCTTGCTCGCGCGCCTCACCACTTTCCTCCGAGGGCAGGCGGATCGGTTCGCTGGAGA
The DNA here is from genome assembly GCA_038041635.1 of Pseudomonadota bacterium. Lineage (GTDB taxonomy): Bacteria > Pseudomonadota > Alphaproteobacteria > Sphingomonadales > Sphingomonadaceae > Sphingopyxis. Next base: position 12,252 of record JBBTFY010000097.1, on the reverse strand, counting down.
TGAGCAGCGGGTGGCGGCTGCCCTGCCCGGCGGCAAAGCGCGCGACCAGCGTATCGGTGCGCGCGTTGTTGCCGTCCTCACGCTCAATTCGTGCCAACGTAATCTCGGCGAGCAACGCCAAATCCGAGCCGATGATGGCGTCCTGTCCGACCATGCTCTCCAGGCTGGTGCGCGCGGCAGCAACACGGCGGGGTATCCGATCCACCGCATGTTTGGGAATATCGATCATCGCCTGTCTGATACGGGCGAAAGCGGCAACGCGTGGCACACCCAGCGCTGTCGCGCGCTCGGCCAAATTGATATAACCGTCGCGCGCTTCGCGTGCATAACCCAGCCGCATCCGACTGTCCGCCACCTCGATCTGCGCGGCGAGCACGCGGGCATCGTTTTCGGGCAGAGCGGCGCGCAGCGTGTCGCGCATGTCGAGCACCGATAATTGATAGGCGCGTGCCTCGCCCAAATGCGCGGCGACACGGCCATTGGCGCGCATCAGGTCGGACACTTCGATGGGATATTGCCCGCGATGGTCGCGGTTGCGGCGCAGCGACGCCAACATGGTTTCGCGCGCGTCGCGGTAATCCCCCTCGACAAACTGGTTTTCAGCATGCGCCAATGTTGCCGCCACATCCTGATCAGGCGGGCAATGTCGCGCAAGACAGGCCGCGAGGTCGGCAGCGGTCTGCGCGAGGCTGCGCGCGGTGACGATAATATCTTGATTTTCCGGAGCCGGAGCTTCGGTTTGGGCAAAGGCTGGGATGGCAGTGGCCAGTGCAATCAGGGGCAGTGCATTAAATAAGCGGCGCAGCATAAATGCCTCCATGGGGGAGTGAGGAGCCCGAAGTGTATCACTAGGCTATAGCAGTGACAAGATGCTATTGCGCAGGTTTGACGAACAGCAAGGTCATCCGGTCGCTTTCGCCGATCGCCAAATAGCGGTCGCGGTCGGGGTCTTCGGCGGCACCGCGTGAGACGGGAGGCAGCGTCCATACGCCGCGCGGATGGATATGCATGTCGCGCGGGTTGGCGTTGATGTCGCTCTCCGCCACCAACTGAAAGCCCGCTGCTTCGGCAAAAGCGACGACCGATGATCGCTTCATATAGCCGCTCGTCTCCTCCAGAACGCTATCCATCTCCTCTGGCAAGCGGTGATCGACGATGCCGAGCCGCCCGCCGGGTTTGAGCATGGCAAAAATCTGCCGAAACGCATTGGCGGTTTGATCGAGCCCGGCGAAGCGCAAATTATGGACATTGCGGAATGTCAGCACCAGATCGGCGCTGCCGTCGGGAACCGCTGGTCCGGCAGCGCTAGCGGGGAATTGGGCGTATTGGACCCCGCTGTAGAGCGTGGGACTAGCGGTTTGCAGTGCGCGAACCCCACCCAGACCGCGCTCGACACCACCGGCCGCGTAATAGCGGCCACCATTGGCAGTCAGCGGCGCGAGGATTTCGCTATACCAGCCGCCGCCGGGGAACAATTCGACGATGGTTTCGCCCGGAGCAACACCAAAGAAAGAAAGCGTTTCGACTGGGTGACGCCAAATGTCGCGGGCGCGGTTGGCCTCTGTCCGCGTTGTCGCGGCCACGGCTGCTCTGATGGCCATATGTGCTTGATGGGTCGCCGCATCATGATGGTCAGCATGGTCGCTGGTGGCCGAGTGATCGTGCGATGCGTCGCTCGCGTGCCGGTCTGATGGATCGGCGCGATCATCATGTCCGCCGTGCCCGCCATGCCCGCTATTGTCCATCCGATCTTCCTGATCACCGCCGTGCGGGGTGAACATGGCGTAAGCGGGAATCGCGGCGATGATGAATCCGGCGGCGATGAAGGTTGCAATCGTGCGGCGCTTGGCCATATCTATTTCTCCATGGGGTTCGGGGGCAACCCTGTGTGCCTTCTATCGGAGAGTGCGGCAAGTGCAAGCGGGATTGGTTTTGACGGGCGTGGGGTCGGTGACGCTTGTCATCGGCGCGACTTATGCGGAACGCCGCCGCCGCAATCGGCGCAATTTTGAGGATGTGGGTTTCATGCCGTGGTCACTGCTGACGATATTGGGGACGATGGGCGCGCTTTATGCCTTTGCACTAGCGGTGAAATTCGCATGAGCATGCTGCTCTCTCGCCGTGCCCTGCTCGCCTATGGCTCGGCGGCGCTGCTGGCTGGCTGTGCTGGCCGCCACATAGTTTCCGCCATTATGATGCCCATCGACCCCGGAGCGACCGCCATGCCCGACCTTGTTGATCTTGCGCAAAGCGACCCACGCCTGCGGTTTGACATACGCTATGCTACCCCCAATAATTTCCTCCACCGCACGCTCTATCCCGTAGCCAAAGCAATGGCGCAGCGCCCTGTGGCCGACGCGTTGATCCGTGTGCAAAGCGCGGCCGAAACCGAAGGATATGGTTTGCTCATCCACGATGCCTATCGCCCGTGGCGGATTACCAAGATGATGTGGGACGGCACCAGCGGCGAAGCACGGGATTATGTCGCCAATCCGGCGCAAGGGTCAAAGCATAATCGCGGCTGCGCCATTGATCTGACGCTGGTGCGCTTGTCCGATGGTCAGCCGCTGGCGATGCCGTCGGCCTATGACGACCTGACGTTCCGTGCGCGGCGCGACTATATGGATGCGTCGGCGGAGGCGATTGCCAATCGCGCAATATTGGAACGGCTGATGGCGGCAGAGGGGTTCATCCCCCTGCCCAGCGAGTGGTGGCATTTCGACTGGCGCGACTGGCGGCTATACCCGATCATGGACCAGCCGCTGCAGTAGCCATGCGGCGTTACAGGCACGCCTCTAGGAATGGCTGATCGAACCCATATTGCTTTGCTTTATCAAGCGTATAGGGGCGAAGGCCAAGCGCGCGATATTCGCCCATAATCTTGCCGTCCTTGTCCTCGTCCATATATTCGAACTTGAACAATTCCTGGGTGATGATGACGTCGCCTTCCATGCCGATAACCTCGGTAATCGAGGTAACACGGCGCGAACCGTCGCGCAGGCGCTTAATCTGCACGACCAAGTCAACCGAATCGGCGATTTGGCGGCTGATCGCTTCTTTGGGGATTTTGACATCGCCCATCAAAATCATATTTTCCATACGGCCGAGGCATTCGCGCGGGCTATTGGCGTGCAGCGTGCACATTGACCCGTCGTGGCCTGTGTTCATCGCCGCGAGCAGGTCGAAACATTCCGCGCCGCGAATTTCGCCCAAAATAATCCGGTCAGGGCGCATACGCAGCGCATTCTTCACCAGATCACCGATGGTAATCGCGCCTTGCCCTTCGAGGTTCGGTGGGCGGGTTTCGAGCGGCAACCAGTGCGGTTGCTGCAAGCGTAATTCGGCGGCATCCTCGATCGTCAACACGCGCTCGCCCGGGTCGATCATTTTCGACAAGGCATTGAGCATAGTGGTTTTCCCCGAACCCGTACCGCCGGAAATGATGATATTCATCCGGCACGCGCCCGCAATTTTCAGCACGGTGCACATCTTGTTCGACATGGCGTTCCAGTCGCGCAACATGTCAAGCGTGATCGGCTTTGCGGAGAACTTACGGATGGAAATGGCGGTTCCGCGCAAGGATAGCGGCGGCACAATCACGTTGACGCGGCTGCCGTCCTTCAAACGCGCATCGGCAAGCGGCGTGGTCTGGTCAACGCGGCGACCGACCTGATTGACGATGCGCTGCGCGATTTGGAACAAATGCTCTTCATCGCGAAACTGCACGCCCGATAGCGTCAATTTCCCGCCTTTTTCGATATAGGTCTGGTCGGGGCCGTTGACCATGATGTCGGAAATCTCCGAATCGTTGAGCAATTCTTCGAGCGGACCGAAACCCAAAAGCTCATCGACCAGCACCTTTTCCAGCGCGAATTGTTCGCGGCGGTTGAGGGTGATTTTGAGCTCGGCGAGCACTTCCAAAATGATCGGCCGGAACTCTTCGGTCAGTTCATCTTTCGACAATGTCGCTGCCGCTTCTGGGTCAACGCGCTCCAGCAGACGCGGCAGCACCTGTTCTTTGATCTTGTGGACCGATTGTTCGAACCCGCCCGTCGCCGCAATATTGCTATGATCCGACGTCATGCGTGAGTTGAGACGCGTCATCGCATCGTCAGTAGGCGTCGCCATAGACGGCAAGGCATTTTCGCTGGCAGCTAAGTTTTCGGGATCTATGGGGGGGAATTGCCCGCCACCTGAATCTGGACGCACAGGCGCATTACCGCCGCCCTGCATCGGGCGGGCAACGCCAAATCCACCTCGGCCACCTGGCTGTCCGGGTATCCGTCCAAAAGCGCTCATAAAGCCAGCATCTCCGCATCTGCGCGCTTGTATGCGACATAATATGCCACATGACAGCGCTTAACCTGAATGCAGGAATAAGGTGAAAACTTTGATAAGGTTTTAAGATTAGGCCGCGAAATGCTTTTTTAGCCGCAACCTATTTGGGCCAATTAACCGACCTGTTCGGCGAGTATCGTCAGGCCCTGTTCGCCCACTTCGGCAAATCCGCCAGAGATGTGCACGATTTCCGGTTGCGCGCCTGCGCTGTGATAGACGGCAATGTCGCCTTCGCGGACCGTGGACATGAGCGGCGCATGCCCCGCCAGCACGCCAAAATCGCCCTCCGCGCCGGGAACACAGACCATATATACATCCTCGCTGCGGACGAGCGCGGTTGGGGTGACGAGTTCAAAATGCAAAGTCATATTTCAATCCTTCCCCCCTCCCCTTCAGAAGAAAGGGCATATCCACTTTTACGCGTCTTCGGCCATCTTCTTGGCCTTGGCCATTGCTTCGTCGATACCGCCGACCATATAGAATGCGCCTTCGGGCAGATGGTCATAGTCGCCATCGACCACCGCCTTGAACGATTTGACCGTATCTTCGACCGCCACAAACTTACCGGGGATGTTGGTGAATACCTCGGCGACGTGGAACGGCTGCGATAGGAAGCGTTGCAGCTTGCGGGCGCGGGCGACGGTGATCTTATCTTCTTCGCTCAGTTCATCCATGCCCAAAATGGCGATGATGTCCTGTAGCGATTTATATTTCTGCAACGTTTCCTGAACGCGGCGCGCTGTGGCGTAATGCTCCTCGCCCACAACGGCTGCGGTTAGCACGCGGCTGGTTGAATCGAGCGGATCGACCGCCGGATAGATGCCAAGTTCGGAGATCGCGCGGTTGAGCACAGTCGTCGCGTCCAAATGGGCAAAGGACGCGGCTGGCGCAGGGTCGGTCAAGTCATCAGCTGGCACGTAAATCGCCTGAACCGACGTAATCGACCCCTTGTTGGTCGAGGTAATACGTTCTTGCAACTGACCCATGTCGGTAGCAAGCGTCGGCTGATAGCCCACCGCCGATGGAATACGCCCAAGCAGCGCCGACACTTCGGAACCGGCTTGTGTGAAGCGGAAGATGTTATCGACAAAGAACAGCACGTCCTGCCCTTCGACATCACGGAAATACTCCGCAATCGTCAGGCCGGAGAGCGCAACGCGGGCGCGCGCACCGGGCGGCTCGTTCATCTGGCCGAACACCAGCGCCACTTTGGAGCCTTCTGGGGTTGGGTTGCCATTGGCATCTTTGGCGATAACGCCCGCATCAAGGAATTCGTGATACAGATCATTGCCTTCGCGGGTGCGTTCACCCACGCCCGCGAACACCGACGTGCCGCCATGACCCTTGGCGATATTGTTGATAAGTTCTTGAATCAACACGGTCTTGCCGACGCCCGCGCCGCCGAACAGGCCGATTTTACCGCCCTTGGCATAGGGCGCGAGCAAATCGATCACCTTGATGCCGGTGACGAGTATCTCGGTTTCGGTCGATTGGTCAACGAACAACGGCGCTTCGGCATGAATTGGTGCCGACAGATCGGTCATCACTGGACCTTGGTCGTCGATAGGCTCGCCAACGACGTTGAGGATACGGCCCAGCGTTTGCGGGCCAACGGGGACGCGGATTTGCGACCCGGTGTCGGTGACTTCCTGGCCACGCGTCAGGCCATCGGTCGAGTCCATCGCAATAGTGCGGACGACATTTTCGCCCAGATGCTGCGCGACTTCGAGGACAAGACGGTTGCCATTGTTATAGGTCACGAGAGCGGACAGGATGTTGGGAACGGTGCCGTCGAACGCGACGTCAACCACCGCGCCGATGACTTGGCTGATGCGGCCAACATTGCCGGTCGCTGGCGCAGTCTTTGGCGCAGCGGCCTTAGCCGCAGGGGCTTTCTTTGGCGCTGCTGGCTTTGCAGCGGCAGCCTTTGGAGCAGCGGTTTTCTTTGGGGCGGTTGCCATTGTTTCTTCCTTGCTTGTCAGTCAGCTTAAAGCGCTTCTGCGCCCGAGATAATTTCGATGAGTTCTTTGGTAATCGCGGCCTGACGCGTGCGGTTATACACAATCGTCAATTTGTTGATGAGGTCGCCCGCATTGCGCGTCGCGTTGTCCATCGCGGTCATCGACGCGCCCTGTTCGGATGCGCCATTTTCCAGCAGCCCCTTGAAAATCTGCACCGTCACATTGCGCGGCAACAGATCGGCAAGGATTTCCTCTTCATCGGGTTCATATTCAACCGCAGCACCGCCAGTCGCGGGTGCCAAATCGTCCATCGCCACAGGAATAATCTGTTGCCCCGTCGCTTCTTGCAGCAAGGCCGAGCGGAATTTGGAGAAAAACAGGTGCGCGACGTCAAAATCGCCTGCGATATACATCGCTTGCAATTGCTCACTGATTTCAGCAGCGTGGATGTATGAAAGCTCGCGATAGGCTGTGGTATCATAGCTCGCAGCAATGTGGTTCGGGAACAGTCGGTTGACAACCGGGCGTCCCTTGCGACCGACGAGGAAAAACTTGACCGTTTTACCGGCAGCTTTCAGCTCGCTCGCCTTGTCGCGCGCGGCCTTGACGATATTGCTGTTGAACGCGCCCGCGAGGCCACGATCCGAATTGAGCACGAGGAGCAGATGGACCTGATCTTTGCCCGTTCCGGCCAGTAGTTTTGGCGCACTGTCGCTCTTGCCAACTTTGCCCGCAAGGCTGGCGACCACCGCTTCCAAGCGCTGCGCATAGGGACGGCCATTTTCGGCTGCCAATTGTGCACGGCGCAGCTTGGCCGAAGCGACCATCTTTTTAGCCTTGGTGATCTTTTGCGTCGATTTTACCGACGCGATCCGGCCCTTGAGTTCTTTTAGCGTTGCCATTCATCTACTTTCGTCACCCTGAACTTGTTTCAGGGTCGCGCCATATCCCGAAACAAGTTCGGGATGACGAGAAACTTTACACAAACTGCTTGCCGAATGCGGTCAGTGCATCTTTCAGCTTGCCCTTGGTCGCATCCGTAAAATCGCGGCTGTCGCGGATGTCGGTGAGGATGTCGGCATGCTCGGCGCGCAGGTGGCTGAGCATCGCGCCTTCATAGCGCGTCACATCGGTGACAGCCACAGCATCGAGGAAGCCGTTGGTGCCAGCATAAATCGACGCGGTCTGTTCCTCGAACGGCATCGGCGCATATTGCGCTTGCTTGAGCAATTGCGTGAGGCGCGCACCACGACCCAGCAGCTTTTGCGTGCTCGCGTCCAAATCCGAACCGAACTGCGCGAACGCTTCCATTTCGCGATATTGCGCGAGTTCGAGCTTGATCGAACCCGACACTTTCTTCATCGCCTTGGTCTGTGCGGCGGAACCAACGCGGCTGACCGACAGACCGACGTTGATCGCAGGGCGGATACCTTGGTAAAACAGATTGGTTTCAAGGAAAATCTGGCCGTCGGTGATCGAAATCACGTTGGTCGGGATGTAGGCCGAGACGTCGCCCGCCTGTGTTTCGATAATCGGCAGCGCGGTGAGCGAACCACCGCCAAAATCGTCGTTCATCTTGGCCGCGCGTTCCAGCAAGCGGCTGTGCAGATAGAATACGTCGCCCGGGTAAGCTTCGCGGCCCGGCGGGCGGCGCAGAAGAAGCGACATTTGGCGATAGGCGACGGCCTGCTTCGACAAATCGTCAAACACGATGACGGCGTGCATGCCATTGTCACGGAAATATTCGCCCATCGCCGCGCCGGTATAGGGTGCGAGATATTGCATAGGCGCAGGCTCCGAAGCCGTTGCGGCGACGACGATGCTATATTCCATCGCGCCATTTTCTTCGAGCGCGCGGACGATCTGTGCAACGGTCGAACGCTTTTGGCCGATGGCGACATAGATGCAATACAGCTTCTTGCTCTCATCGGTGCCGGCATTGACCTGCTTTTGGTTGATGAAGGTGTCGATGGCGACGGCGGTTTTGCCGGTTTGGCGGTCACCGATGATCAGTTCGCGTTGGCCGCGACCCACTGGGACCAGCGCGTCGAGCGCTTTTAGGCCGGTTTGCACCGGTTCGTTCACCGATTTGCGCGGGATGATGCCCGGTGCCTTCACTTCAACGCGGCTGCGCAGGTCGCCGACAATCGGGCCCTTGCCATCAATAGGGTTGCCCAGTGCATCGACGACGCGGCCCAGCAGCCCCTTGCCGACGGGAACGTCCACGATGGTTTCGGTGCGGCGAACGACGTCGCCTTCCTTGATGCCTGCATCAGAACCAAAAATCACGATGCCGACATTGTCGGCCTCTAGGTTGAGCGCCATGCCCTTCACGCCATTAGCAAACTCGACCATTTCACCAGCCTGGACATTGTCGAGACCGTGAACGCGGGCAATACCATCGCCGACCGACAGCACATGGCCAATCTCGGAGACCGTCGCATCGTCACCAAAGTTGGCGATCTGGTCCTTGATGACCCGAGAGATTTCAGCGGCACGGATTTCCATTAGTTCAGCCTTTCATCAAATCTTTTGGCGTGCGGGCTTTCAGCCCTTCATCGCCGTAGCAAGGGTATTGAGACGGGTGCGGATCGACGAATCGACCAAACGGCTCCCGACTTTGACGACAAGTCCGCCGAGGATGGCGGGATCAACATTGAGCTTTACAGAAACATCGCGGCCCAGACGCTCTTTGAGCTTTGCCGTGAGAGCAGTGACCTGTGTGCTTGATAGGGGATAAGCGGATGTGACATCGGCGCTTACTTCGCCACGGTGCGCGGCGGTGAGGTTTGAAAAGGCGCGAACAATGTCGCCGAGCTTGGCCAATCGCCGATTGGTCGCCAGCACGCCGAGGAATTGTGTGGTTAGCGCGTCAAGTCCCAGCGATACGGCGGTCGCGGCAATGGCGCGCGCCGCGTCGGCACGGCTCACCACTGGGCTGGACACCAACAGCTTTAGGTCAGCCGATTGGTTCATCGCCTCACCAATATGCACGATGCTTGCCTCTACGGCAGGCAAAGCATTGCCCTCGATCGCCAGATCGAACAGTGCGCGGGCGTAACGCCCCGCCAAACTTGCCTGCATGCCACCGGAGTGCTCCACGCGCCCGTTCTTCCTTCTACAATAATGCCCGTTGGGGACACGAATCGCACTGCAAATTGACTGCTAAAATGCCGTCTGGTGCAGGTTCGGGGGCGCGCCTAGCATCACTCTTGCTGCACTGCAAGATAGTGGTGCAAAGTTGGTGACGTAAGCGTGAACCTGTGATGGGCTTGGTGCGGACTCAAAGCGGCTTTCGCGCGATCACGATCATAGATTTCCATAAATAGGGAAATCTGCCCGCGCCAATAAAGCCAGTGATTTCGAAACCAGCCCTGATCAGCATGGATTTCAGGCTTTTGTTGCTAAAAAATTGGATGTGACCGCCATACCAACCAGTCGTGTGGTGGCTATCCCAGCCGTTGATTATCGAGAGGGCGAGGTTTTTGAGGTAGCCGTGGTAAGGTGTGCTGATCGCTAATGTCCCCCCTGGCCGGAGCGCCGCAAAGCAATATTCAGCAAGCTGGTGCGGGGCATAGAGATGTTCGACGACTTCTGTTGAAACCACGAAATCAAATAGCCCATCCGCAGACCCGCTCGTGACAGGGGGCAATTTGTCGAACTGACCGACTTCAAATCGAATTGATTGTGTGGTTTTCCGCGCTAGTGTGATGCCTTGTTCATCTCCGTCGATTCCCACGACGTCATATCCGGCGCGGGCCAGTTCAGCACATAGCGCGCCATTGCCGCATCCCGCGTCTAACACCGTGCGCGCACCCGCTTCGCGAACCAGCCGAAGAATATGATCATGAATATAGGCTTCGGTGTGGGGTGGAGCGGCAGTGTGCCAACCATAATTTTCTGTCTTAGCTTGATTCATACGCACTCCATTCAGAGGCTGGAGATAGCCTAAGTGCCGCCCCCATGTAAGAGGGGCATACCAGCGAGTGGAGGGGGCAGATGTGAGCGAAACGCTCCGCATGCCGACAGCGCGGATTTGGCGCTGGCGAGGACGCTGGCACTGTTTAAGGCGTGTGGGAATATGACTTGAATAATTACCAATAAGTAATTATAAACAATTATGCCAAGCATCCGCTTTGAATGGGACGAGGCGAAAAATCGCTCCAATCTGGTGAAGCATGGCATCGGCTTTGCTGAAGCAATGGATGTGTTTGACGATCCGTTACGCCTTACAAAGTTTGACCGGATCGAGAATGGTGAAGTGCGATGGCAAACGATTGGCAGTATCGGTATGTTTCGTATCATTCTGATAGCGCACATGTTTTTCGATGACGACGACAATGAGGTTGTCAGGTTGATTTCAGCGCGGTCAGTAACCCGTAAGGAAAGGCGTGAGTATGAAAACGAAAATGGTTAGTTACACGCGTGAAACCTTGCCCCCGCGTACAGCGGCGGATGAGGCGCGTCTTGCCGCTGTTTTTGCGCGCCCCGATAGCGAGATTGACCTCAGCGATATTCCCGAATGGACCGATGAGGATTTCAAGAATGCCGGACGCGGCCCATTTTACCGCGCTCTAAAATCCCAAATCACTGCAAAGCTTGATACGGACGTCATCGCGTGGCTCAAATCAGAGGGGCGCGGTTATCAAACCCGGATGAACGCCATCTTGCGGCGCGAGATGCTCAAGGCATTGGCTGCGAACAAGGCGGCATAGAGCGTTTTGAAATCGGGTGGCTTCACCCGATGACTCGCAAAACGCGGGTGAGCGAACAGACATTGGCGCTGTTCAGGGCGTGTGGGGGGTAGGGGCATGGGGTTAGCGAAGTATTTAGAGGACATCACCGAGCGCTTCTTGGAGGCGCAGCCATGCGAGTCAGTTGGCGGCTCCAATGCACAAACAGCAGCACCATCGCGAGAAGTGATTAGGAGAGTCATTCAGCCGCTTTTGAAATCAATACAGTCGGCCCTATCGAAACCTGAGGCGCAAAACTTGATGAGGGTAGAATCGGCAGAATGGGATCGCAGAAGGGCGGAAGGCGACTTAGCCTCGGCACAAGCTACGATTGCTGACCTAAATCGGCAACTGGATCATGATAAGGGAGAGCATAAGAGGCAACTGGAAATCGAAGCTGGCCGATACAATGATCTAACAATTGCATTGGATCGTGTGAAGGCCGACAATGAGAGGCAACGGCATTCTTTGGACCAAAAGGCTGCCGAAGCTAGAGACTGTAATCGGAAATATGACGCCGTGCACAAAAAATACGAAAATATCAAAGCTAGGCTTTCTGAAGAAAAAACAGCCAACGCCTCGTTAATGGTAGAAAATGGTAAACTGAATCTCTCTTTGCTCGCAGCGCAGGTCGATAAACGATATTCTAAGGATTGACCACACTCAACCCCGACCAGCCGCCGCCTTATACACCAAATTGCGGTCGCGCCACCCGGCCGCGAAGCCACCGCACTATAATCGTCATCCTGAACTTGTTTCAGCATCCATCCTACCTGCAAAGTGCAACCCTAATGGATAGATGGACCCTGAAACAAGTTCAGGGTGACGAAGAGTATCTCCAAATTACAAATCCTCGATGTTCAGCATGAGGAGTATGGATTTCACAGGCCTTTCGGTGCCTCCGCAGCTTCGCCGGCCACCACCACACCGCATTCACTCACAATCTCCTCATTAGGTTCAGCCGGAAGCAGCGTGGCGATGGCGGCCTCGCGGCGGCTGAGCGCCTCCAATATCGCCGCATCGCCGGTGCAAGACGGAGTTTCGCCCGCCGCGCGCTGACGCCGCACCGCTTCCATCGCCTCCAGCGGCAATAAATAGCGCCGCGTCGTCGATTGGCCAGTCGCCGGATTAAAGCTGATCCGTGTCACGGTCGCTTCTTGATTGGGCACCAATGTCCGCGACCACAGACCGCCGGCCCCGCGCACATATTGGGTGCGGCC
>JBBTFY010000096.1:0-24224 GCA_038041635.1 Pseudomonadota bacterium | reverse complement strand
CACCAAGGAGAAAGTCTATGATCGAAGTAAAAGCGACAAGCATGGCCGATGGGGCCGATGCCGTGAGTGCAGATATGTTGTCTGCACTACAAGCCGATATGGCGGGCCTGCGGGCGCGGGTTGAGGCGCAGAATGTGCACCGGAGCCGGTTGCCGCTCGACGGCGTCAAGAGTGCGTTCGATCCGGCACGCGCCGCGTTTGTTGATCGCTATTTGCGGCGCGGAATTGACGCGGGCGTCGAGCTGAAAAGCCTATCCAGCGCGAGCGGACCAGAGGGCGGCTTTGCCGTGCCGCAGGAAACCGATGCGTTGATCGAAGCGACGCTCAAAGCCATTTCGCCCATCCGTGCGATTGCCAATGTGGTGAGCACAGGGTCTGCCGGGTATCGCAAGCTGATCGCGGTGGGCGGCACGGCGTCGGGTTGGGCCAGCGATGTGGCCGCACGCCCCGGCACCGCAACCCCGACCTTTGCCGAGATCATCCCGCCGAGCGGTGACCTGTACGCCAATCCTGCGGCGAGCCAGGCGATGCTCGACGACGCAAGCTTCGATGTCGAGGCATGGCTGGCCGACGAAGTAGCGCGGGAGTTTGCGCGCGCAGAAGGGGCGGCGTTCATCATCGGCACCGGGGTCAATCAGCCCAAGGGCTTTACTACTTACGCCACCAGCAATGCGGTCGATGGGGTGCGGCCATTCGGCACGATCCAGACCGTAGCGTCGGGGGCGGCGGGCGCGTTCATGGCGGCAAATGCGCAGGACAAGATCATCGACCTCGTCCATGCGCTCAAAGCGCCCTATCGCCAAGGCGCGGTGTTCGTGATGGCGAGCGAGACATTGTCGCGCATCCGCAAGATGAAAACCAATGACGGTGCGTTCCTCTGGTCGCCAGGACTGATCGTGGGACAGCCGGGCAGCTTGCTCGGTTTCCCGGTGGTCGAGGCCGAAGATATGCCAGCGGTGGCGGCGGACAGCCTGTCGATTGCGTTCGGCAATTTCCGGTCCGCCTATGTCATTGCCGATCGCGGCGAAACCAGCGTGCTGCGCGACCCCTATACCAACAAGCCGTTCGTGCATTTTTACAGCACCAAGCGCGTTGGCGGGGCGTTGGTGAACTCCGAGGCGATCAAGCTGATGAAGTTCGCGGTGAGTTAGTGGGATCCTCCCCCTCCCTGTTCAGGGAGGGGGCTGGGGGGTGGGTTCGATTACCCGAAGACACCCACCCCTAACCCCTCCCTTAAAAGGGAGGGGGAATAAGAAGGTGACACCTCACCTCCATCTCCAACGCTCCGGCCTTCGCCGGAGCACAGCGATCTTCCTCTGCAGGCCAGGATTTTATTCCATCAGAAAGGCACAGCCATGCCCATATCAACGACGTTTTTTGCCGATCTGGTGCGCGAAACGAGCAACGCCACCGGAGCAGGCGCGTTCGTTCTGTCAGGCGCATTGCCGGGGCACCGGCGCTTTGCCGACGCGGTGCCGCTGGGCACCGATTTCTGTTATGCGATTGCCGGCATCACCACCCCAGCCGAATGGGAAGTGGGGACCGGGCAGATCGATGCGCAGGGGCGGCTGGTGCGGGCCAGCGTTTCGGCGTCTTCGGCGGCGGGGGCGCTGGTGCCGTTCACGGCGGGGCTGAAAAGCGTCGCGCTGACGGCCACGGCCAATTGGTATGCGACTGTGGCGTTGAAGGGCGAGCCGATCAACGACACCACCATCGGCCAGACGGTGCCATCCTCGATTAAAGCAACCACGCTGACGGTCGGTAATAATGGCACGGTTTTTGGAAATAATGACATCAGAGTCGAGGGGGTTGGCGCGAGTTACCCGTCCTTCTCGATGAGCAGCAGTGACACAAATCAAACAGCAGCATTCTTTATCCACCCCGATGGTTCATTGGCGTTCAGGGCGGTAACCGGGGGTGCGCTCTATTTCGACACCTACAACGGCAATTTTCAGGTCAGGGGTTCAGGGACGGGTTTTAACACGCTGCTGGATTTCAATGCGGCTGCTCTGCGCGCGGGTAACGATAATGCGCGCACATTGGGCACCGCTGCGTTCCGCTGGAGCACAATCTATCTGGGTAGCAGCCCGGTGGTGACGTCGGACGAACGGGACAAAGTTTGGCACGGTGGATTGAACGCGCTGGAAATTGTGGCGGCGCTGGAGATTGCGGCCTCAATCGGCCTGTATCAATGGCGCGATGCGGTGGAGGTCAAGGGCGCGGATGCACGTGCAGGTGGGGCGCGGCTGCATGTCGGGGTCAAGGCGCAGCAAGTGTGGCGCATCATGGCCAAACATGGACTGGTCGAGCCGATCAAGCGGCAGGGCAGACGCGGCGGCAGGCCGGGCAAGACCCCCTATGCATTTCTGTGCTGGGACGAATGGCGCGACGAGAGGGACAGGCGGCGAAGGGGCAATCGTTATGGTGTGCGCGCCGACCAGTTGACGCTGTTTGTGGTGGCGGCGCTTGCTTCAAAAATGGCTAGCATCGCATGATTGGCGCGCCGATTTCTTCGCGCGCGTTGAGTGATGCGGGGCTGCGGGAGCTTGCCAGCGAATGGGGCGGTAATCGCCCCGCTGCTGCGGGTAGCCGCAGCGATGGCCCTGTGCGCGTAGGTCGCGCTGACCGGACGGTGACGCCGGGGCGGTAGCAGGTCAAAATCCTCTCCCCTTGAGGGAGAGGATAGGCAGGCTTGCGAGCTTGCTCGCTAGGCGGACTTGGAGAGGGGGTCTGCCCGCTCAGGAGAAAAAACCCCTCTCCCAGCTCCATCTAGCCTCGCCAAGTGGCTCAGCAAGATTTTGCATCCCTCTCCCGCAAGGGGAGAGGGGTTTCCAGTGCATTCCCCTATTTCGGAGAGACATAATGACCCTGATGATCAAGGATCCGGGCAGCCGGATCGACTATGCGTTCGATTGGAACGCCGCCTATCTCGACGGACAGATGCTGGTGGCCAGTAGCTGGAGCATCGACCCCGTTCAGCCAAGCGGCGTCACGGTGGATGCGCATGCGTTCGACATGGTGCGGACCAGCGCAACGCTGTCCGGCGGGGTGGAGGGCGTGAGTTACCGCGTCACCAACCGCGTTACCCTGTCCGACGGACAGATTGACGAACGCAGCCTGGTGCTGCGCGCGGAGCAACGGTGATGGGTGCGCCAGATTTCATGGGGGAGGCAGGGCCTGTGCCGCTGGGGGCGACGATAGCCGAGGCGCGCGCTTTTTTGCGGATGGGCGCGGGCGTTGACGATGCGGTGCTGGCGGGGTTGCTGCGCAGTGCGACCGCGCAGTGCGAGCAGTTCACCGGATTGGCGCTGGTCGCGCGCGAGGTGAAGGAAACACAGGTCATTACGGGCGCATGGCAGCGGCTGGCGTTGTTTCCAGTGTCGGCGATTACGAGCGCTGAGGGTGTGCCAGCCGAAGGCGCGGCATTCGCGCTGGGCATATCAGATTATGCCATCGACCTGGACTGCAACGGCGCGGGCTGGGTGAAGGTCGCGCAGCAGGGCGCAGCGGGCCGTGTGCGGGTAACCTATCGTGCTGGCATAGCGGGAAGCGCGGGCGAAGTGCCCGATAGCCTGCGCCAAGGGATTATCATGACGGCAGCGTATCTGCACCGTGCGCGCGACGGGGATGGTGATGGCGCGATTCCGGCGGCAGTGCGCGCGCTGTGGCAGCCGTTTCGGCGGATGCGGTTGTCATGAGTATGTTAGCAAGCGCCAAAGCGGCGCTGATCGCGGCATTGCGCGGAGACGCGGCGCTATCGGCGCTGGTCCACCATATCGACGATGGCGAGGCAAAGGCGCCGCCCGTCCCCTATGGCCGCGTGGCTGAGGCGAGCGCAGCCGAATGGGGCGCGAAAGACCGACCGGGGCATGAGGTGCGTTTTGAGTTGTCCTTTGCCGACCGGGGCGACGGGGTGCGGCTGGACGCGATTGCGGCGGCAGCCTTGGCGGTCATTGCCGCGATGCCGCGCGTCATCGACGGCTGGGAAACGGGCGGCTTTGCGGTGCTGCGGACACGGCAGGCGCGCGGGCGCGGCGGTGTCAATCAAGTGGCGATCAGCCTGCGTTTGCGGGGTTGGCGGGCGAATTGACGCGATCAAATTCGATCTCTCATTCCCGTTCGTGCTGAGGAGGGACTGAGCGGCAGTCGAAGGTCCGTCTCGAAGCATGTCCTTCGAGACGCCATTTCGATGAACTCAATGGCTCCTCAGGACGAACGGATTTCTTTTATTTCATCTAGCACTTCGGAGAAAGAACATGGCAATCGAAAAAGGCAGCGCGTTTCTGCTCAAAATCGGCAATGGTGCGGTGCCCATTGCCTATGCGACCGTCGCGGGGCTGCGCACAACGCAGCTGTCGATCAACGGCGACGCGGTCAATGTGACGAACAAGGATTCGGGCTGTTGGCGCGACTATCTGTCGGGCGCGGGGGGGCGATCGGTCAGCGTCGCGGGCGCGGGGATATTCACCGGATCGGCGGCGGAGGTGCGGGTGCAGAATAATGCGCTGTCCGGCACCATCGACGATTATGAGCTTAGCTTCGAGAGCGGGGCAAAGATGCGCGGGCGCTTCCTCGTCACGCGGCTCGACCATAGCGGCGATTATAATGGCGAGCGTAGCTATACTTTGGCGCTGGAAAGCAGCGGTCCGGTGGCGGCGTTGTGATCTGCCCTTTCCCACTCGTGAACGAGCGCGGGCTGTGAGTTTTCCGGTGAATCCCGTGCGCGGAGAGGCCGGGGTGGCGGGTTATCGCCTGCGCCCCTCTTTTGCGGCGCTGGTCGCGGCAGAGACGGAGCTGGGGCCGCTGTTCGCGCTGGTCGAGCGCGCGGCGGGCGGCGAATTGATGCTGGCCGAGGTGGCGGCGCTATTCTGGCATTTGATTGACCCAAGGCCCGGTGATTTGACGCGTGAAGCGTTCGGTGAGGCGCTGTGCGCGGGTGGGCTGGCCGCGCTGACGCCGCCGCTGCGCATTGTGCTGGGCCAGATATTGCAGGGGGCGTGAGGCGTGCGGTTCGCGGACGGTGCGCGCATGCTCGCGGGGCAGGCGGGGTTGTTGCTTGGCTGGCGTCCGCAAGATTTTTGGGCGGCGACGCCCGAGGATCTGGCGATTGCGCTGGGCGCGCTGCGGCCCGCCGGGGAGCCGGTCGCAGACGCGGCGATGCTGTCACAATTGAAGGAACAATTTCCCGATGAGTGATCAATTGGATGGGCTGGTTGTCGGCGTGCGTGCTGACACTGGTGCCTTTGCCGCCGATGTGGCGGAAATGCGCGCGGCGCTAGAAGGGCCGCTGGTCGATGGGGCGCAAGCGGCGGGGGCTGCGATTGAGGCGACGCTGCTGCGCGCGGTGCGGACGGGAAAGTTTGGATTTGACGATCTGCGCCGCACTGCTCTGTCGGTGATGGCCGAAATTGCGCGCAGTGCGGTGAGCAACGCCTTGCCGGGCGGTGGCGGGAGCGGCGGGCTGCTGGGGCTGGTGGGGCAAGTGCTGGGTGCAGCGCTGGGTGCACCGGGCCGCGCGACGGGCGGTCCGGTAGGGCCGGGGCGTGCCTATATGGTCGGCGAACGCGGCCCTGAATTGTTCGTGCCGACATCATCGGGGCGGATCGAGACGGGATCTGCGCGGGGTGGGCGCGACATTCGCATCACCGTCAATGTCGGCGGCAATGTCGGCGGGGGCGACCCCACACGCATGGCGGCGAGCGGACGGCAAATTGCCCAAGCCGTGCGCCGCGCGATTGAAAATGCAGGAGAGTGAGCGATGGGATGGTGTTTTGCGCCGCCGCTACGCGCCCATGGCGAACAGCGCGCGATGGCGACAATCAAGCGGTTTGACCCGCGCTTTTGGACCGTCAATTTCCCGCGCCCGATGATGGCAAGCGTGGTTTGCACCGCGCATGACGCATTGCGCGTGGCGTGCTCGTTTACGGGGCGCGACAACCTCGCCGGGCTGATTTGGGAGGCGCAGGACAAGTGGGATCACCCACTGCTCGCCTATGCCACGAGCCGTGATTTTCGCAATTGCCGGTTGCGGTTTCGCTGGCGCGCGTCGGGGGTCAAGCCGCTCGACGCGGTGCACGGACCGACGCTGACCATCGAGGGACGCGACGCCAGCGGCGCGGCGCGTAGCTGGTATGTGCGGCTGTGGAACTATGCGACCGGAACGCCGCAGGACGCGCAGATCGACATTGATTTTGCGAGCGTGGCGGGCGGATTCTTGCACCCCGCTGAGGCGGACCCGGTGTGGGCGGGCGATGTTGACCGGATCATGCTGTCGCTGGTGCCGGGTGATTATGATGGGATGCCAAGCGACTATGCTGCGATGAGCGATGCGTGGGTGGAGCTGAGCGACATCAGCTGCGATGGATCGGGTTCGGTGCTAAGCATCGGCGACGCGATGGTGCCTGTGCACGACTTGTCCATGGCGACAGCCTATGACGATAGTTACAACCAGACCCCGGCGCGAATAGCGCGGCAAGTCGAGGCGCTCGGCTATACGGGGCCGCTGCTCCATTATGTCGGGATGAGCCATTATCCGCGATTGGCCAAGAGCGGAGGCGCATGGTTGGCGACCGTCAGCGGCGGGGCGCTGTGCGAGCCAACGCGGGCGTGGCACGCAGGCTTGGCGGCGGAGGTTAAGGCGCGAGGGTGGCGGCTGATCTGGTCGCTATCTTATGAATTGTTGGCCGAGCTTTGCCCGCAAGACTGGATGCAACGTGCGGGGGACGGTGCGCCTGCGCTGACAGCGTGGACCCCGCCATCGGCATTGCTGTCGCCAGCGAAGACGGAAGCGATGGACTATCTGGCGCTGGTGGCGCGGGCGTTTGTTGGCCTGTCCAAGGCGGCGGGGCTGGCAGTTGATTTCCAGATCGGCGAGCCGTGGTGGTGGATTACGCAGGATCGCAAGATTTGCCTGTATGACGCGGCGACGACGGGCGCGCTGGGCGCGGCGAGCGTGGCGATTCCGGACATGGGCGCGGCGCTGAACGCGGCGCAAGTGATGATGCTCGACGCGGCGGGCGCGATATTGGCGACATCGACGGCGGCGCTCAGCGCAGCGGTGCGTGACGAGGCGGGCGCGGGCGGGGCGAATGTGCATCTGCTAACCTATTTGCCGAGCGTGCTCGACCCCGCGATGCCCGAGGCAAAGCGCGCCAATATGCCGCTGGGCTGGGCACATCCGGCGTTCGATGTCTTGCAAATAGAGGATTATGACTGGGCGTCGCGCGGCCAAGCGGGAATGAGCGAGGCGGGGCGCAGCGCGGTGGCGGCGCGGCTATATTATCCGCCCACCAAGACTCACTATCTGGCGGGGTTTGTGCTGAACGTAGCCGACCGTGCGCAGTGGGGCGCGATTGCCGAAGCCGCCGCGCGGAGCCGCGCGTATGGCGACGCCGCGACCTTCATCTGGGCGCTGCCGCAGGTTGCGCGTGACGGCTTTACCGCTTTTCCAACCGATATAGGAGCTTCAGCCGTGCAGCCATTTGATGATGTGGATTTCCCGATTGCGCTGGGGCGCGAGGCGCAGGTGGTGGCCGAGTTTTCGACCGCGATCATCACCGGACAATCGGGGTCCGAACAACGCGCGCCCGATTGGGACAATGCGCGGATGCGCTATGATGCGGGGCCGGGTATCCGCAGCGAAGGTGATGTGCGGATGTTGCTCGATTTTTATCGGGCGCGGCGCGGCCCGGCGATAGGCTTTCGGTTCCGCGACCCGTTTGATTTTGCGGCTGCGGAGCAAGTCATCGGCGCGGGCGACGGGGTGCGCACCGACTTTGCGCTGGTCAAAAGTTACGGGAGCGCGAACGGCGCGCCGCTGCGGCGGATCACGCGGCCCGTGGCAGCTAGCGTGACGGTGAGCGTGACAGGAATCGCGGCAACGGGGTGGGTGCTGGCCAGCGGCGGCGTGGTGCGTTTTGTAGCGCCGCCTGCGTCGGGCGCGGCGGTTGTGGCCTCATTCACGTTCGACGTGCCGGTGCGCTTTGCCGATGATCGGCTGGAGATTTCGCGTGCCACTTTCCTGGCTGGTGAAATGGCGAGTGTGCCTTTGATCGAAGTGAAGGAAGCCTGAGGTGGCCGCGTGGCTGGAGAGCAATGTGGTGCCATTGGCGTGGTGCTGGCGGATAGAGCGGCGTGACGGCGTGACCATCGGCCTGACGACGCATGACGCGGCGGTGGAGATTGACGGGTTACGCTATGCGCCGACGCCGGGGATGCGCCCGTCAGCAATCCACCAGCGGGCGGGGTTGGACGGTGCTTCGTTCGATATTGAAGGTGCGCTTGATAGCAGTGCGATTTCGGCGGAGGATTTGGCGCGGGGGCGCTGGGATGGCGCAGCATTGACGCTGTTGGCGGCGAATTGGCAGGCGCCAGACATCGAACCCGTGGTGATTGCGCGGGGGCGCGTAGGTGCCGTGAGCAGCGACGGAGCGGGCTTTACCGCCGAATTGTCGGGGCGCGATGCGTCGCTCGATGCGCCCTTCATTCCCGAAACATCGCCCGAATGCCGCGCCGAATTGGGCGATGCGCGGTGCCGTGTCGCTATGGCCGGGCGAACATATAGGGCCAAGGTCGTGGCGGTGGAGAGCGATGCTTTCACCTTTGACCGGACATGGCCTGATGGGGTTATGGACTTTGGCAGGCTGCGCTGGCTGTCGGGTGACGCACGCGGGCTTAGCGCGGCGATCATCGCGCAAGTGGGCGGTCGGGTCCGCATTGTCGGCGCGAACAGGGCAGTGATAGGTGCGGGCACAATTGCGGAGCTGGCCGAGGGTTGCGACAGAAGCGCCGCGACTTGCGCTGCGCGTTTTGCCAACATCTCCAACTTCAGGGGGGAACCGCATTTGCCGGGGCTCGATTTGTTGACGCGATTCCCCGGTGGATGATGTGGCACATATCGTTGAATCAAACGCCGCTCGTGCTGAGGAGGGACAGAGCGACAGTCGAAGGCCCGTCTCGAAGCATGCCCTTCGAGACGCCATTTCGATGAACTTAATGGCTCCTCAGGACGAACGGGATACCCTGAGGCTTAGTTCGGGAATAGCACGCCGCGCTTGGGCGGAAGCGGTGGCGCTGGTTGGCACGCGATACCGCCTGCATGGGCGGAGCGCCGAGCATGGCCTGGATTGCGTGGGTTTGGTGGCGTTGGCCTATGCACGGGCGGGGCTGCGGTTTGCGCCGCCGCCCGATGATTACCGGTTGCGCGGAGATGCGATGGGGCGGGCCGCCGGGTTGCTAGAGCAATCGGGTTTTGCCCGGATTGACGGCGGCAAGTGGCTTTGCGGCGACGTCCTCCTCATTCACGTCGGGGCCGGGCAGCAGCATTTGATCCTCGGCTCCCCGCACGCGCACATCCACGCGCATGCGGGGCTGCGGCGCGTGGTGATGACACCCGGTGCGCCCGCTGGCCAAGTGCTGGGACATTGGCGATTTGCAAAGACATATTGAGGCAATCTGATCATGGCAACCTTGGTTTTGACGACAATCGGCACCGCCGTCGGTGGCCCAATAGGCGGCGCGATAGGTGCGTTGCTCGGCCAAGCGGCGGATGCGCGGATATTTGCGCCGCCGGGCCGCAAGGGGCCGCGCCTGTCCGATTTGCGCATACAGACGTCGAGCTATGGCAGCGCCATTCCGCGCCTGCTGGGGCGGATGCGGGTGTCTGGGACGGTGATCTGGGCGACCGATTTGACCGAGCATCGTAACCGTTCGGGCGGTGGCAAGGGCCGCCCATCAACAACCAATTACAGCTATTCGGCGAGCTTTGCAGTCGCACTGTCGTCGCGGGCGATAGAGGACGTCGGGCGGATATGGGCTGAAGGGAATATCTTTCGCGGGCAGGACGGAACATTCAAATCGACGGTGGGGTTCAGGCTGTATCGCGGGGGTGAGGATCAGCCGGTTGATCCGCTGATCGCGTCGGCGGAAGGTGTGGCAAATTGCCCGGCCTATCGCGGCCTAGCCTATGCGGTGTTCGAGGATATGGACCTCTCGCCCTTTGGTAACCGCATCCCTTCGCTCAGCTTTGAAGTCATCGGCGATGCGGGTGTATTGAGCGTGGGTGATGTGGTTGCCGACGCGCTGGATGGGCCAAGCCTGGTGGCGGCGACACCTGTGATAGAAGGCGCTGTGCAAGTGGGCAGCACGCGGCGCGAGGCGGTCAGCGCGCTATTACGGTTGGTGCCCGTGCAGAGCGACGTGGTGACGGGCGTCTGGCAGGTGGGAGAGAGTGAAACGCCAGTCCATAGTATCGGTGAAGCGGCGAACAGCGATGGGCGTGCAAGAGAGCGTATACATTATGCCGCGTCGGACAAGCGACCGACCCAAATCGCGCTTGGGTGCTACGACCCGCTGCGCGACTTCCAGTCAACGGTGCAAATGGCGCGGGTGGCCGGGGGGAATGGTGCGGTCGAGCGGATTGACTTAGCGATTGCGGCGAGCGCCGGATCAGCCAAGGCGATTGTCGGAACTTTGGCGGGCGTTGCCGCCGAGGCAAGCGCGCAGCGCGAGCGGCCATCAGGATTCGCCGCGCTGGCCGTGCCGATGGGTGCACGCGCCGCGTTTGAGGGCAAGAATGCGCGCATAACCGAGCGCAAGATTGAGGGCGCGCAGATGCTGCTGACCCTCGACGAAGCGCCGCCGCTGCTATGGCGAGACGCGGGCGCGGGTGATGGTGGCCGCAGCATCTTGGCACCCGATCAGGCGATTGGGACCAGTGTCGGGAACATCCTGGATTTACCAGCATGGAATGAGGGCGGGTTTGGATTTATTGGCGGCCTCTCGCTCGCAGCAGCTGGGAGCGGCGCGGGTTGGCGCGGCGCGGTGGTCGAAGTGAGCGCATCGGCTGGCGCGCTGCCAACACACATCGGTCCAATCAGCCCGACCCCTGTTTTGGGGATGGTGGCGGCGGTGTTTAGCGCAGCGCAGGCGGCCTTGCTCGACACCGCAGGCTGGATCGATGTTGATTTACTCCGCGACGACATGGCGCTGACCAACGCACCCGATACCGATTTATTGGCGGGCGCGAACCTGGCGATGGCGGGCGATGAGCTGTTACAATTTGGCCGCGCCGAACCGATGGGTAACCGGCGCTGGCGATTGTCGCGGCTGTTACGCGGGCGGATCGGCACCGACGATGCGATGCTCGCGCTGGGCGCTGGGCAGGCATTCACCATGATCGATGCGCCGTCGTTACTGCCGTTGCCGTCGGTGGTTGGGCTGAACAGCGTTGGTGCTGGCGGGCAGGTGGCGTTGAGCGGGCCGGGCGATACAGCGGCGGTCGTTGTGCCGATCCTCTCTGGCGCGCGGGCTTCGCGCCCACTCTCTCCCGTTCATTTGACCCGTGAATGGGCCAGTGACGGTGCATTGATCCTGAAGTGGATCCGCCGCAGCCGGAACGGATTTATCTGGGCCGATGGTGTGGACGTGCCGTTTGACGAGCGGTTCGAACATTACCGTATCGCTATTAGTTCTGGCGTTTCGATGGCCGAGATGACGAGCGAAACGCCGACCATGACCCTTTCATCGGTGCGCATAGCCGAGTGGCGCGCGGTGGCGGCGCATATCACTATCGCAGTTCGCCAAGCTGGCGAATCGGGCGACTCGCCGCCCCTGACTTTGACCATCGCAATCTGAGTTAATCATCAAGGAAATAGATATGCCCGATTCGTTGACTACGGCGCGCTTGGCCTTGCCATTACTGGTAGCCGGGCAGGCACAAAAAGAAATCACCCATAATGAAGCGTTGACTTTGATTGACGCGCTGCTGTTTCCAGTAGCGGAATCGGTGGAACAGAACGCACCGCCCGCCGCGCCAGCGCCGGGGCAATGCTGGTTGGTTGGCGCTGCTCCGACGGGGCTATGGACAGGAAATGCGCATGCGCTGGCGCTGTGGACCAGCGCAGGATGGCGGTTTGCCACGCTTCCGCAAGGATCACGAGTCGCGGTGGGGAGTAGCCGGACGCTGTGGAATCGCGGTGCGACAGGTTGGCAAAGTGCAACCAGCATTGCCCTACCCACAGGCGGCACGACTATTGATAGCGAATGCAGAGCGGCTGTTACGGCTCTTGTGCAGGTGCTTCGTGTTACTGGAATCATTGTCGATACTTGATGCAAAGCGCCCGCCATCGCTTTTCACTGAATCAATTTGTGTTGCCAAAGCGCCACATTTGTTGAAAACCCGACTTGCGCAGGGCTGGGAGTGGCGGTAAGGCACTCCTTGAGCGTTGTTCGTTCAATAGAGAAGGGGATTACCAATGAGGAAGCTTGCCGTTGCCCTGGCACTTGCTTCCACCGCCTTGGCTTCGCCCGCGCTTGCGCGCGACGATTCATGGTATGTGGGAGTTGAAGGCGGCGTAATGCTGGTTGAGGACCTGAGCCTCGATATCGGCACAGCTGCAGATGCAGCAACCGTCAACCACGATTATGGCTATGATTTCGGCGGTGTCGTCGGATATGATTTCGGCGGTTTCCGTGCAGAAGTCGAAGTAGCCTATCGTCAGGCTGATTCCGAAAGCATTAACGTCACGGCCGGCGGTATCCCTGCTGGTGCGCGTAACAATGCATTCAACACCAATTTCCGTGGCACCACGCCAACCAACGGTTCGGTCAGCGCGCTCAGCTTCATGCTGAACGGGATGCTCGACTTTGGTGATGATGATGGCATGCAGGGTTTTGTTGGTGCTGGTGCGGGTGTTGCCCGTACGAGCCTGATAAACGTCTACACGTCGCCGCCATGGTTGGATGATTCGGATACCGGATTTGCGTGGCAAGTGATTGCTGGCGTTCGTTCGCCGATCACGAACAACATTGATGCGGGTCTTCGCTATCGCTTCTTCAACGCGGACAATGTTGGTCTGGTTGATCGCGGTGGCCGTGACATCAGCACACGGATGCGTTCGCATTCGCTGATGGGCACATTGACCTATAATTTTGGCGAACCGGCTGCACCTCCTCCGCCGCCACCTCCGCCTCCTCCGCCGCCACCTCCGCCACCTCCGCCACCTCCGCCTCCGCCACCTCCTCCTCCTCCGGTGTGCAACAGCGGACCGTATATTGTGTTCTTCGATTGGGATAAGGACGCCATCACTGCTGATGCCGCCCAGACCCTCGATAATGCAGTCAGCGCTTATGCTAACTGCCGTAACACATCGGTGATGATCGCTGGTCACGCTGACCGTTCTGGCCGTCCGACCTATAATGTCGGTCTGTCGCAACGTCGCGCGAACAACGTTCAGGGCTATATGGCTGCTCGTGGCATCCCAGGTGGTGCGATGGCTACCAGCGCGCTCGGCGAAAGCCAGAACCGCGTTCCGACCCCAGATGGCGTCCGCAACGACCAAAACCGTCGTGTGGAAATCAACTATGGTCCTGGTTCAGGCCGTTAACGACCGCTAGCCTTTGGCTAGGGGAAGGCAAGTAAAACAATCAGTCGCAAGACTCGATGGATGAAGGGGCGGTTCCGAAAGGAGCCGCCCTTTATCTATGTGCGATGCGCTGGAAACATCTTCCTCTGATGGGGACGGCAGTGCGGGGGCTCTAAGCAAAAAGGCCCGCCTTCAAATGAAGGCAGGCCATTGCTTGTGTCATCGCGGATATACCGTCCGCGAAAATTATTGGGTCGAGTTAGAAAATCTCGAACAATCCAGCTGCGCCCTGCCCGCCGCCGATGCACATGGTGACCACGGCGTATTTCGCGCCGCGCCGCTTGCCCTCGATCAGCGCATGGCCGGTGCAGCGCGCGCCGGTCATCCCGAACGGATGGCCGATCGAGATCGACCCGCCGTTGACGTTGAGCAATTCGCCGGGAATGCCGAGCTTGTCACGGCAATAGAGCACCTGCACCGCGAACGCCTCGTTCAGCTCCCACAGCCCGATGTCGTCCATTTTGAGACCAAAGCGGCTGAGCAATTTGGGGATGGCAAAAACGGGGCCGATGCCCATTTCATCGGGCTCGGTGCCCGCAACCGCCATGCCGACATAGCGGCCGAGCGGGTTGAGCCCGCGCTGCTCGGCCAGCTTTGCCTCCATCACTACGCACGCCGACGAGCCGTCGGACAATTGGCTGGCGTTGCCGGCGGTGATGCAATGTCCTTCGCCCATCACGGGTTTGAGCGACGCCAGCCCTTCGAGCGTGGTGTCGGGGCGGTTACAATCATCCTTGGTCGCCGTCACTGCCGAAAAGCTGACCTCGCCCGTTTCCTTGTTCATCACCGCCATGGTCGCATCGCAGGCGATGATCTCATCGTCAAACTTGCCCGCATTTTGTGCGGCGGCAGTGCGTTGCTGCGATTGCAGTGAATATTCATCCTGCGCTTCGCGGCTGATGCCATAGCGCTTGGCAACCACTTCGGCGGTGCCGATCATCGGCATATAGACGAGCGGATGCATCGCGATCAGTTCAGGGTCTGGTTCGATGAACAATTTGTCGCCGCGAATCTTCGATACCGACTCGACCCCGCCCGCGACGATGATGTCCATGCGGTCGATGATGACCTGTTTTGACGCGGTGGCGATGCTCATCAGCCCCGACGAACATTGACGGTCGAGCGACATCGCGGGGACGGTGACGGGCAGGCCCGCACGCAAGGCAACGAGCCGCGCAACATTGGGGGCTTGGCTGCCCTGCTGCATCGCCGCGCCGATGAGCACATCATCAACTTCGCCGCCGTCGATGCCAGCGCGTTCAACCGCTGCACGAACCGAATAAGCGCCCAACGTCGCCGATGGGGTGTTGTTGAATGCGCCGCGCCCAGCCTTGCAAAGCGGGGTGCGCGCGGTGGAGACGATGACGGCGTCACGCATGGGTTGTTCCTTTAATTTCCCTTCCCGCTGCGGGAGGGGTTAGGGGTGGGTGGGGGATGATAGGTCGTGCGGACACAGACCACCCCCGTCCCCTCCCGTAAAAGGGAGGGGGGAGATAGGTTTAGACGAAAACCTGGCTGATCCATTCGGCGATAAGGGCTGGCTTATCCTCACCCTCAATCTCCGCCGAAAACTCGATCATCTGTTGCCATTGGCCGGGGCGTTTTTCCGCCATCTCAAGCAATTTGAAATGGCCGCGCACGCGCTTGCCAGAGCGGACAGGGGCGAGGAAGCGGACCTTGTTGCCACCATAATTGACACCCATTTTGACCCCCTCGATATGCGGGCAATCGGACTTGGCCATCAGCATGGGGAAGAGCGATAGCGTCAGGAACCCGTGGGCAATAGTGCCGCCGAACGGCGTCATCTTGGCCATATCGGGGTTGACGTGGATGAATTGATGGTCGCCGGTCGCCTCGGCAAACTTGTTGATCATATCCTGGTCAACCAGCACCCATTCGGACGAGCCGAGCGTCTGGCCAACCCGCGCGGCCATTTCCTGCGGGGTGATCATGGTCATAATAGGCTCCCTCCTCTGCCACAGCTTTCATGCATTCGATTGCGTAGCCACCCCGTCAGCCTTGCGCAAGTGCGTCAATTGCCTTCGCGTGTTGATGGTGGGGGAAAAATGGTGGACGCAGTAGGGCTCGAACCTACGACCCGCTGATTAAGAGCCGGGGAAAAATCCCAATGTGTCGATGCTATCGACATATCGATTGAATGTGTCGATTATTTTGTTAAACATCGACATATGAAGTTTGATCCGGCCACGCCGCATAATCAGTTGCCGCTCTTGCCGCCGAAAGATGCGCTTGAGACAGCGGCTGTCCTCAAAGCGTGCATTGGCGCGCGCGCTGCCTTAGCCGACCTCAAGGCGATCGGCCACATCATCCCGAACCAATCGATCCTGATCAATTCGATCCCGCTGCTGGAAGCGCAAGCGAGTTCGGAAATCGAGAATATCGTTACGACGGGCGATCGCCTCTTTCAATTTGCGAACACGCCATCGGGAACGGGCGTGGATGCGGCCACAAAGGAGACGCTCCGGTATCGCACGGCACTGGCCAATGGCTTTGCAAGCCTGAATGAGCGGCCACTGACGACGCGCACGGCTGTCGAGATATGCAGTGCGATCAAGGGCGTCGATATGGATATCCGGGTTACGCCGGGGACCACATTGGCGAACGACCGTACCGGCGAAATCATCTTTACCCCGCCGACAGGCGAGCGGCTGCTGCGGGATTTGCTCGCCAACTGGGAACGCTACATTCACGACCACGGCGACGTTGACCCGTTGATCGGACTTGCCGTTCAGCATTATCAGTTCGAGGCGATCCATCCATTCACTGATGGCAACGGGCGGACGGGAAGGGTGCTGAACCTGCTCTTTCTCGTGCAGCATGGCCTGCTCGACATTCCGGTCCTGTATCTGAGCCGGGCGATTATCCGGGCGAAGAACGATTATTACTGGCTGCTGCTCGATGTCACGAGAAGGGGCAACTGGGAGCCTTGGCTGCTGTTCGTAATTGAGGCCGTTCGGGACACGGCAGACTGGACAAGCCGCAAGGTCAGAGCGATCCGCGCACTTCTGGATGAAACAGCGCAGGCCATGAGAGACAAGGCTCCGCGCATCTACAGCAGGGAACTGGCCGAGCTGATATTCTCGCAGCCTTATTGTCGTATCGGCAATGTGGTCGATGCCGGATTGGCCAAGCGTCAAGCCGCATCGACTTATCTCAAAACGCTGGCTTCAATCGGGCTGCTCGAAGAACGAAAGGCCGGGCGGGAAGCCCTGTTCGTCAATCCGGCGCTGCTCACGCTCCTGATGCGCGACGACGCCTAATCGTAGGTATCCGTTCGGGAAGGCGCTAATCATGATGACGTGACTAGCAGATGGGTAAAATAACGAATTCGTTATGAGCATGGAGAAGTGCGCAAAACTCGGTCTGTATGAAAAATGGTGGACGCAGTAGGGCTCGAACCTACGACCCGCTGATTAAGAGTCAGCTGCTCTACCAACTGAGCTATGCGTCCATCATGCCCTTCACGGGCCGAGCGTTGCTTCTTGCTATGACGGGCATGGTGCACCCTTGCAACGAAGCGCGCGGCTAGCATGAGTTATGGGCCGATGCAATGCTAGTGGTTCGATTCCAACATTTGCCTCCCCTTGCGGCATGAGCATGAGCAAATGTCGGAATCAAAGAACCACTAGGTAAATATTTGTTTCTAGTGGATTTTATGAATTTGATATTTGATGGAGCCTTTGCCGCCTATGGGACTCAAATGTCAAATTCAATCCACTAGTATGGCGAAAATCACTAGTCATGCAAATGCGCCACCTCCGCGTTTGGTGGCGCGATCAATCGACATGATGATACCGATGCACAGCATCACCGTCAGCATCGACGAGCCGCCATGCGAGATGAAGGGGAGCGGGATGCCGACCACAGGCGCAAGCCCCATCACCATCATCAGATTGATGGCAACGTAAAAGAATATCGTCATCGTCAGGCCGCCCGCCGCGAGTCGGCCAAAGCGGCTGGGTGTGCGGTCCGCCACCCGCCATCCCCACCGAAACAGCAAAGCGAAGGCGAAAAGCAAGGCCAGTCCGCCCATCAGGCCCCATTCTTCTGCCATCGTCGCGAACACGAAATCGGTGTGCCCTTCGGGAAGATAATCAAGATGGCTCTGCGTGCCGTTAAGGAACCCTTTGCCGAAAATGCCGCCCGATCCGATGGCGATTTTTGACTGGCTGATGTGATAGCCCGCGCCCAGAGGATCGCTTTCGGGATCCATGAAAATGAGGATGCGCCGTTGTTGATAGCCATGCAGCATGCTGAACAATATGGGCACAGCAGCAGCCCCAGTCACACCCGCGCCGACGAACAGCCGCATCGGTAGCCCCGCGAGAAAGCCGACGGTGACGCCGCCAACCGCAATGGCAATGGCGGTGCCAAGGTCGGGTTGCAGCATCACCAGCGCCATTGGCAAAGCTACCACCACGCCCGCAGGCCATAGCGCCGACCATGTGCGGACATGGCCCGGCGGTAACATGCCATAGAAATGCGCGAGCGCGAGAACGACGGCGGGTTTCATAAACTCTGATGGTTGCAGGCGGATGAAACCGAGGTTGAGCCAGCGCTGGCTGCCGCCGCTGATCGCGCCAAGCATTTCCACACCGAGGAGCCCCAGCAGAACGGCCCCGAAAAAGGGCAAAGCGAGCATCCGCCACCATGCGATAGGGATATAGGACAGGACAAAGGCCATCACCAGAAAGATACAAAAACGTATCACATGCGCCGCCGCCCACGGGCTGGCACTGCCCCCGGCCGCAGAATAGAGGACGAGCGAGCCAAAGCACACCATCGCGGTCAGCAGCGCGGTCAGTTTCCACGGGAAAGCGTTGGCGATGGTGGCGGGAATGATAGTGCGGCTCATGGCGCAACCCCGTTGGCGGTAGGGTTCGCGGGTGGGGCTGGGATATTGGCGACGCCGCTGGTCTGTGCCCGCAGCGCCGAATAGCGCCGTTCCAATCGCTCGCGCATGGTGCCGCCCCATCCGGCCTCAAGGCTGGCGAGGCTGGCGAGCGCCAGTTCGCGGTCATAGAGAAATGTCACTATGTCCTTGGCCACTGGCGCGGCTGCGCGCGCACCGCCCATACCATGTTCAATGACCACCGCGCCGGCATAGCGTGGCTCATCGAAGGGCGCGTAAAAGACAAATAGCCCGTGGTCGCGTGACCGCCAGCTGCTACTGTTGCCATGTTGTAGCCCGCGAACCTGCGCCGTGCCGGTTTTGCCGTTCATTTGCACATTGGGGATAGCCAGTTTGCTGGCGCGCCCACTGCCATTGGCGTTGACCACCAGGTTCATGCCGTCGCGCGCGGCGTTGAAAAATGCGGGGTCGATGGCGAGAGGCGGCGCGCTCGATGTCGCTTGGTTCAGCAATAGCTTTGGTTGAATATTGCGGCCCGTGGCAAGCCGCGCCGCCATCACCGCCAGTTGCAGCGGGCTGACCGACAGATAGCCTTGGCCGATAGTGGCATTGAGCGAGTCTGCGCCCGACCAATCCTGTCCATAGCGCCGCCGCTTCCACGCACTATCTGGCACCGTACCATAGCGCTGCGACGTTCCGGGCAGGTCAAACTCCTGCCCCAGGCCCATCATGCGGGCTATTGGCGCAATCGCATCATAGCCGACACGGTGGCCCATTGTGTAGAAATAGGTGTTGCAACTCTTTTCGATGGCGTGGCGCATATTGATGGTGCCATGATGCCCCAAGCAGTGGAAAAAACGCCCCCCCAAACGATAACCACCCGTGCAATAGACGGTTTCCTCGGGATCAACGCCCTGCGCTTGTAACGCCAGCGCCACCATGGGCTTGACCGTTGAGCCCGGCGGGTAAAGCCCGCGCATCGCCTTGTTGAGCAAGGGGATATGATCATCGTCATTGAGCATCTGCCATTCAAGGCGGCCGATCCCGTCGGTAAAGCTGTTTGGGTCGAACGCTGGCATCGAGCATAGCGACAATATGCCGCCCGTTATGCAATCAAGCACGATAGCTGCGCCCGATTCGACGCCCAGCCGCCGCGCGGCAAAATCCTGTAAATCCGCGTCGATGGTAAGCTGTATTGCTTGGCCGGGGCGATCACTTTGTGTTTCAAGCTCGCGCACCAGCCGTCCACGCGCGGTCACTTCGGCACGCCGTGCGCCGGGCCGCCCGCGCAACGCTTCGTCAAAATCCTTTTCCAGCCCGTCCTTGCCCACTTTGAACCCCGGGGTCAGCATCAACGGGTCGCGCCTGGCCGCATATTCCTCTGCGCTCGCACCGCCGACATAGCCGATCAGATGCGCAATAGACGGGCCGGTCGGATAGTTGCGAACAAAGCCCCGCGCGGGGACAATACCGGGCAGGTCGGGCAGATTGACCGACACGGCGGCAAAGCGCGCTTCATCAAGGTTTGAAGCAACCTCGATAGGCTGTGCGCCGTTGCCTGCATCCAGGTCGCGGTTCACGCGGTCCACGGCTTCGGCGTCAAGGTTCAGCAGCCCAGACAGGCGCGCGACAACGGCGGATCTGTTACGCAGTCTGTCGGGGATGATGTCCACCCGCAACGCAACGCGATTATCCGCCAATGCCTTGCCATAGCGGTCAACAATCCAGCCACGGCGCGGCGGAATGAGCGTCAAATTGACGCGGTTGCTCTCGGCCAGCAGCCTGTATCGCTGATTATCGACAACAGAAATATAGGCCATGCGGGTGGCAAGGGCGACACCGACCGCTGCTTGCATTCCGCCCACTATCATCGCGCGGCGGCTGAATACCAGTCGCTGCATCCCCTCGGTCATCAACGGTTCGTTGGATGGGCGGGGCTTTCGAAACTTCATAGCCTCCGCCGCCATCCATCCAGCATTGCCGCAACACGCATGGCTGGGGGAAGCAGCATGGCCGACCAGGCAAGTTGCGGGAAAATCAACTGCAAAATTTGCATCATATCGCCCGCTCTAGCCAGCAATGCCCCCGCCAACAAATAAACGAACAACGCGGTTGCAGCCAAAAGCCAGTCGATCCCAAAATCGCGCCAGACAATGCGTCTGTCGATGGCCTCCATCGCCAGCATAGCTACCGTCCACAGGGCCACCGCACTGCCCACAGGTTGGCCGCTGACCAGATCGTCAAAAAGCCCAAGCGGAATGCCAATCCATATCGGCCAAATATCGGCGCGCAGCATCCGCCACGAAATCAGCATCATGAAGCCCAAAGGCGGCAACATGGGGAATGCGGCGTCAAAGGGCAATGTGACGAGTGCCGATGCGACCAGCACTGACAATGTTGGCACCAGACGCATCTTGACGGGCAGCGCAATCAATGTTTCTTCGGCCGGGAGCAGTCGCGCCATGGTCAGTTCCCGTCTTCGGAAATTGGGTCGCGCTGTTCCACTGGGGGTGGCGGCTCATCAAGCCCGGCGTTGGCGGCCGGTTCGACAATAACGCCGATATTGGACCCCGGGTCAGCCAATGGTCGCGCCAGCCCCCCCTCGCTGGTCAGGCGGATGATGATACCAATTGGGGTTCGCGGTTGGTAAAGGCCGCCGCTGCCCGAGCTGTGCAGCACATCCCCGATTTTAAGCGGGTTCCCTGCCGCGTTGAGCGCCCGCACGTCGAGCAATTCGTCGCCGCGACCACTGACCAGCAACGCCAATCCATCGCGTGCGCGCCTAGCTGGGACGACATTTTGCTGATCGGTGATGAGTAGGACCCGCGCGACGTTCGGGCCGACTTCGAGCGTACGCCCAATCAACCCGTCGGCTGAGCGCACTGGCTGTCCGCTGCGCACCCCATCGCCATAGCCTGCGTCGATGATCGCATAACGCCGAGTGCTATTGGCGCTAGTCGAGAGGAGCTGCGCCGTGGCAATCGGGCGAATGTCGCCGCGCGTCAGGGCAAGCAGGCGGCGCAGTTCGGCGTTCTCGGCCTCCAGCCCGTGCGCGTGGATCACCATCCTGCGCGCTCTGGTCAAATCTTCGCGTAGTGCCTGATTTTGCGAACCCGCGCGCCACCATGCGGCGATGCTGTCATCAATGCCGCCCGCTGCCCCTGTTCCGGCATTGACGGTGCGTGCGACAGGCGCGGTTGCTTCGGCCACCAAGATGCGCAGATTGGCAAATCCGACCGGATCAACGACCCAGATGATGGCCGCCATCAGCCCTGTGATAATGCCGACAATCGCAACAAGATAGGCGGCGAAGGCCCCATATTGCGCCCGACGGGCATAACTGTGGCGACCGTCATTGGGTGACGCCATAGCCTGCCGCCTAGGCTGTAATGAGAACCCCGCGATAAACAGGATCCTCCATCGCCCGCCCTGTCCCGATAGCAACGCACGTCAGCGGGTTTTCGGCAACCATAACAGGCAGGCCGGTTTCATTGCGCAATACAACGTCGAGATCCTGTACCAATGCCCCGCCGCCCGTCAGGACAATGCCTTGTTCGACGATATCGGCGGCCAGTTCCGGCGGGATATTTTCCAGCACATTGCGAACGCCCGCGATAATTTGGCTAATGGGTTCGCTCAGCGCATCGGCGATTTGCTGCTGGTTAATCTCGATTTCCTTAGGCACGCCGTTAACAAGGTCGCGGCCTTTGATGTGGATGACCTTACCCTTGCCGTCTTCGGGGCGGCGCGCGATGCCGAAATCCTTTTTGATCCGCTCCGCCGTTGACTCGCCGATCAACAGATTATGATGGCGGCGGACATAGGACACGATGGCTTCATCCATCTTGTCCCCACCGACGCGCACCGAGCTGGAATAAGCAAGCCCGCGTAGGCTGAGCACCGCCACCTCTGTCGTGCCGCCGCCAATATCAACGACCATCGAACCCACCGGTTCGGTGACGGGCATGTTGGCTCCAATGGCTGCGGCCATCGGCTCTTCGATCAGGAAAACCTGACGCGCACCAGCATTGAGGGCGGCATCGCGGATGGCGCGGCGTTCGACGCTGGTTGACCCCGATGGCACGCAGATAACGATTTCAGGGTAGCTCCATGGGCGCGGGCTACCGCCAGCAACCTTGCGGATAAACTCTTTGATCATCTGTTCGGCGACGTCGATGTCGGCGATAACGCCGTCGCGCAACGGGCGGATCGCGTCGATATTGGCAGGCGTTTTGCCCATCATCATTTTGGCATCATTGCCAACAGCCTTGGTCTTGCGGATGCCGTTGATCGTCTCCACCGCCACCACAGATGGCTCGTCCAGAACGATACCCTTACCGCGAACATAAACCAGAGTATTGGCGGTGCCGAGGTCGATCGCCATATCATTGGACGAGAACTTAAACAGCTTAGAGAAGAACGACATCATAGGCTTTCCAAATCATGTTGATGCTGGCGCAACTTGCCGCTCAACCAATATGAAAAAATACCGGATTCGACGGGTCGCAGTGCGAGTTCGAGTGCGCTAGGATGGTGCTTATGTCAATACGCCGCCTCCCCGAAACACTAGTAAATCGCATTGCTGCGGGCGAAGTGGTCGAGCGCCCGGCCAGCGCGATGAAAGAGTTGGTCGAAAATGCCATTGACGCGGGCGCGCGGCGCATAACAATTTCGCTGGTTAGTGGCGGGATTGACCAGATTGTCATCACCGACGATGGCTGCGGCATAGCGCGTGATGAGATGGCGCTGGCGTTCGAACGGCACGCGACGTCCAAGCTTCCCGATGAAGCCATCGAGCAGGTGATGACGTTGGGTTTCAGGGGCGAGGCGCTGCCATCGATTGGCTCGGTCGCGCGGGTGGTGATGGAAAGCCGGGCCTCTGGCGCGGATGGCTGGAGCCTCACCGTTGATAATGGTGCGATGTCGCCCATGAAGCCCGCCGCCATTCCCGCCGGCACGCGGGTCAGCGTGACAGGCCTGTTCGAGCGCGTGCCTGCACGCCGCAAGTTCCTGCGCACGCCGCGCAGCGAATTTGCCGCCTGCCTCGATTTGGCAAAGCGATTGGCGATGGCGCGCAGTGACGTCGGCTTCAGCTTTGAAAATGACGGACGAACCCAATTTGCGGTGCCACCGGGACAGGACAGGGTGTCGCGCGTCGCGGCGCTGACCGATCGGGCATTGGCGGACAATATCGTCACCGTTGATCTGGAGCGTGGGCCCGCCCGCCTTGGCGGGATAGCAGGCCTGCCAACCTATCATCGCGGGGTGGCCGATCATCAATATCTGTTCGTCAACGGTCGCCCGGTCAAGGACCGACTGCTGACCGGCGCGGTGCGGGGGGCCTATGCCGAAATGATGGCACGTGATCGCCATGCCGTGGTCGCGCTGTTCATCGACCTGCCGGGCGAGGAAGTGGACGTCAATGTCCACCCCGCCAAGACCGAAGTGCGTTTCCGCGAACCGCAATTGGTG
Source organism: Pseudomonadota bacterium (assembly GCA_038041635.1). Lineage (GTDB taxonomy): Bacteria > Pseudomonadota > Alphaproteobacteria > Sphingomonadales > Sphingomonadaceae > Sphingopyxis. Next base: position 455 of record JBBTFY010000096.1, on the reverse strand, counting down.
CGCGGGATGATCGTCTCCGGCCTGCGCCACGCCATTGATGCTGCGGGGCACCGGAGTGCGCAATCGGCAGATGCGGGCGCGATGGCGCTGTGGCAGCGAGAGGGGCAGGGCGCGCTCCAACCACCATCGCCATCAGCATTTGATTGGGCAACGCCAAGTCACAGCGATGCGCAGGTGTCGGACATCGCGCGCCGTTTTGATGGCTTTACTGCCATTGCCCCTGTCGCCGGACTGGCTGAAGTCGCGGCGTTACCAGTGCCCTGTGACGCACCGCTTGGCGTCGCGCGCGGACAAGTGGCGGCGACCTATATCGTAGCGGAGGCCGAGGACGGGCTGGTGCTGGTCGATCAGCACGCGGCGCATGAACGGCTGGTGCTGGAGCGGCTACGGCGCGGTGCGGTCAGTGCCAAGAGCGGTGGCGGTGGGGTTGCGGCGCAGCGGCTGTTGCTCACCGA
>JBBTFY010000095.1:0-19672 GCA_038041635.1 Pseudomonadota bacterium | reverse complement strand
GGGCATCGGCTTGCTGGTGTATTTCGCCTATAGCCGCAGCCGCAGCCATGTCGGCTTGGGTCGGGTTGAGGTGCATGAGGATGATGCGGATATACCGCCGTCATCGGTGCCGCCGATCAACTGATTGGCATATTATAGAGTCTGTCCGCTTCAAAATGAATCGAGCAGACTCTATTGTCCTTTGTCTTACCGTGTTTTCCGAGCCGTTTGATGATTCATCAAACTCGAAAACACTCTAGGTTGGAATAGGGCGGGGCAGCGATGTTCCGCCCTATTCGTTAAGCACGCGGCACCGGCAAATGCGGCGGGTTGGGCCGGGTGAACAGTCGCCCCTTCTCGCCCCACAGCACGAACGCCAGCGCCGCGCCGCCGCACGCCACATAGCCCTGAGCCAGCGGCAGGGCGCTGCCGTCAAACTGCGCGCCGATCAACGCGCCTATCCCCGCCGCCACCAACGTTCGTAGCGAGGTTTGAAATGATGATGCCGTCCCCGCGATATGGCCGAACGGCTCCATCGCCATCGACGAAAAATTGGCCCCGATAAAGCCGATCATCCCCATGTTGAGCGACAATATGATGAGGAAGGTGGCTAGGTTCTCAGCTGTTCCCGCATTCCACCACTGCACCCCCGACAAAAGGATGAAAGCCATCAATGCGCTGTGCGAGACGCGCCGCGCCCCGAACCGTAGCACGAGGCGCGAGTTCGAATAATTGGCCACCGCAATGCCGCCTGCGACGCTGGCAAAGGCAAGCGGGAAAATATCGACACGGCCGAATGTTTGGGAAATGATCTGCTGCGCGCTATTGAGGAAGCCAAAGTTCGCCCCCACCACAATCGCGCTCCCCGCATTATAGGCCAGCGCCTGGCGGTGCGTCGCCAGCGCCCACCAATTGCGCGCGATGCCAGCGGCACTGATCGGCTGGACATCAGCGGGGTCCAATGTTTCGGGCAGGTGCCGATGCACCCATGCCGCCATCATCAGGCCGAATGCGGCAAGCCACAGAAATATCCAGCGCCAATCGGCGACCCACAGCAGGACTTGGCCGATGCTGGGCGCGATGATCGGCACGATCATGAAGATCAGGAAAATCATGCTCATCAGCTTGGCCATCGCGTCGCCCGACGTGCGGTCGCGGACCACTGATGTTGCGACCACGCCCATCGCTGCGCCGAACAGGCCGTGCGCGCTGCGCATCATCAACATCGCCGTCCAATTGGGGGCAAGGCCGGCAAAGGCCGCCGATACGACATAGCCGATCAGGCTGGCAAGGATGACGCTGCGCCGCCCGAACCGATCCGCCAACGGTCCGTGGATCAGCGACCCCAGCCCCAGCCCGAGGAAGTAGAAACTGACCACTTGCTGCTGCGCATTGGCCGATGGCGCGCCAAGGTCGCGGGCTATGTCGGGCAAAGCGGGAAGCATCGAATCGATGGCCAGCGCATTCAGCGCCATCAACATCGCCATCATCGCCACAAATTCGCGCTGTCCCATGGTGCGACCCATGGCGGGGGAGGGGCGTGGCGGCGGTGTGGGCATGCGCCGCCCATGGCACAGGCCGCGCGCGCTTGCGAGTGGGAAAGGCAAGCAGAGTATGTCGCTGCCTATGGCAAGGCGCGGCATAGCTGATATGGGAACCATCATGTACCGCCTATTTCTCAGCCTAACTATGTTTGCCGCATCTTCTGCGCACTCTCAACCTGTGGCCGATGGGAATGACTCAACGACCATCATAGTCACCGCTTTGCCACCGCCGGTTGCCGCCGATGCCTATGGTGCGCAGCGGCTGGATGCAGAGGCGTTGAACAGCGATGCTTCTGGCGGGATAGAGGGTGCGTTGGCGCGCATCGCAGGGTTTCAGCAGTTTCGCCGTTCAGACAGTCGCTCAGCCAACCCTTCGGCGCAAGGCGTCACATTACGCGCGCTTGGCGGTAATGCGAGCAGTCGGACCGTGATTTTGCTCGATGGGGTTCCCGTTGCCGACGCCTTTTTCGGATCGATCCCCTTTACAGCACTCCCGGTCGAAATGCTGGCCAGCGCGCGCGTGACCAGAGGCAGCGGCACAGGCCCGTTCGGTTCTGGCGCATTGAGCGGTGTGATCGAACTGGACAGCGTAGCGCTTTCGCTGCGCCCTCGTATCGCGGCTGGCCTCGCGGTCGGTAGCCGCAATGCGTGGCAAGGTGATGGCGCGCTGACCCTGCCGCTGGGAGACGGCCATGTTGCACTAGAGGCGCACCATGACAAAGGGAGTGGATTTTTCACCACACCATCCGAACAACGGGTTTCCGCAAGCGTCCCCGCCGCCTATAGAGGAACAAGTGTCGCACTCACCGCACAGGCTCCACTCGGCGGTGATACCAGCATGACAGCGCGCCTGTCGCTGTTTCAGGATGATCGCAGTTTGCGCTTTGCGGGGGCAGACAGCCATGCGGAAGGGATCGATGCTAATATCAGATTTATCAACACGGGCCGCTGGCAGTGGCAAGCGTTGGGCTGGGTTCAGGCGCGCGACTTCTCCAATATTGTCATTAGTGCGACCAGCTTTCGCCCAACTTTGAATCAACGCGCGACACCCACCAACGGTTGGGGTGCTAAGTGGGAAATCAGACCGCCGATCGGGGCCAGTCGTACGCAGCGTTTTGGCTTTGACGTTCGCGGTGCCGATGGCGTGGCGGTTGAAGACGCCTTGGCCCCGTCGGGCGGGCGCACCCTCACGCGCCGTGGCGGGGGTAATGTTTTTACTATTGGGGCATTTGCCGAAACGGGCGTGCGATTGGGCTCGCTCTCTGCCACGGCCGGAGCGCGTATCGACCATTGGCGGCTGGGGGATGGCAGAGCACAGGAACAGCGCACAGATGGCATATTGATAAACAACAATGTCTTTCCGACGCGCCATGGCACCATCGCTTCTCTTCGCGGTGCCTTGGCCTATGCGGTTGATCCACGACTGATGTTGCGGACATCGGCTTACACCGGCTTTCGATTGCCGACGTTGAACGAGCTGTATCGCGGATTCACCGTTTTTCCCGTCGTCACACTGGCCAATGCGGCATTAGATCCGGAACGACTGCGTGGCTGGGAAGCGGGGCTGGAGTGGCACCCTGATGCTGCAATTAGCCTGATGCTGACCGCTTTTGACAATCGCCTGGACAACGCGATTGCCAATGTCACTATTGGCCCAAACCTGCGCGAGCGGCGCAATGTTGACGCTATTGTATCGCGCGGGGTTGAGGCGATATTTAAGGTCCGGCACGGGCCATGGCGGGTTGATGCGGCCTGGGCCTATAGCAATGCGCATGTCCATGGGGGTGTCTCGCTCAAAGGGTTGCGCCCCGCACAATCGCCTGCGCACAGTGGCGGTGTAACACTTGGCTGGTCGCACGGAACGACGCTGGCGCAACTTGGGCTGCGCCACATCGGCGCAGCGTTTGAGGATGATCGCAATGTGGATCGTTTGCCTGCCGCCACCACCATCGATGCACTGTTTCGCCACGCAATCATTGACGGTCTGATGATCGAGCTGACCGCTGAAAATTTGAGCGGTGAACGCATTGTTACACGCAATACTGGCGGATCAATTGACCTTGCCACTCCGCGCACTTTTTGGCTGGGGTTGCGTTGGGCGTTGGAATGATGTTGAAGCTTTCGGTGAGGCCCATAACAGTTTGAAAGTTTCGGATCATATGACACAGGCATTGGCACAGGATCAGTATTCGCGCGTCGCACGATGGCTGCATTGGGTGATGGGCGCTTTGATCATCACCAACCTCGCTGCTGGGTTGCTCCATGACATTAACGCCGACCTCATCATGCCGCTGCACAAGGCGACGGGTATCCTCATTCTCGCTTTGGCGGTGCTGCGTATCGTCTGGCGGATGACGCACCCCGCTCCCGCTTGGCCCACCGCGATGGCGATGTGGGAACGGGCAACCGCCAGCTTTACCCACGCCATCCTCAACGCGTTGATGATCCTCATCCCAATGTCAGGTTGGGTCATGTCCTCGGCCAGCCGTCGGCCAATCAGTTTCTTTGGCCTGTTCGACGTGCCCAAGTTCAACGTCATCAAGGACAGCATGCTCGCTGAAATCAGCCACGAAGGCCATGAGTTGATGGGTTTTGCGATGATCGCGCTGTTGATATTTCACATTGCCGCCGCACTGCGCCACCACTTCGTGCTCAAGGATGGGATGATGGCGCGGATGTGGCGCTAAGGCCAGACATCAAAATCGGGCAAGCGGCCATCGCGAATTTCAAGGATGCGCTTCAACGATGCGCTCGAAATATTGGTGGGTAACGCGTCGAGTGAAAACCATGCCGCTTCAATGATTTCGCGGCCATCAGCACATGGCACCCCACCTGACGCATGGGCCGCAAAGACGCTAATATGGTTGCGCGCGCCCTTGGCCATGTCTAGGAAACGGCCATGCAATGACAGCGCGTCGACAACGATCCCTGTTTCCTCCCACACTTCGCGCGCCGCTGCCGCCATCACATCCTCGCCGCGCCGGACCCCGCCGCCGGGCAGCATATACATATCGCTGCGGGCATAGCTGTGACGGATGAGGAGGACGGTTTGGTCTAAGCCAATAACCACGACCTTCGCGCCATAGACATCTGGTCGCACCACTCTCCAATACAGTAACCGCACATATTGCGCAGCACGATAGGCGTGGTGGATCAGCCGTGTGGCCACGGCGGATCACACATCCAGATTGGCGACGTTGAGCGCATTGTCCTGAATGAACGCGCGGCGCGGCTCGACCTCTTCACCCATCAGACGGGTGAAAATATCGTCGGTGACATCGGCGGTTTCCAGTTCGACCTGCAACAATGTGCGGTTGGCGGGGTCGAGCGTGGTGTCCCACAGCTGTTCGGCGTTCATTTCGCCCAGACCTTTGTAACGTGCAATCGACAGGCCTTTGCGGCCCAACGCCAGAACGGCGTCGAGCAGCTCAATCGGCCGCGTCACCGCATTGACGTTTTTGGGCGCGCGGGCGGCCACGGGGGCGGGTGACCCACCATCCTCTGCGCCATCTGCCTCGCCATCCTCTGCGCCATCGTCTTGTGGGACCTCCACCTCAACCGCCGCGCCGATGGTGACGAGCGTGCCGGGGCGGGCAAAGCTATCCCCCACCTCGGCAATCAGCACCGCCAGCTTGCGTGCCTCGGGCGAGGCCGCAAAGTCGGCGTCGATGATGTGGTGGTCGCTGACCCCGCGCCAGCGTTTTTCGGCATAATAGCCGCCTTCCTCGGACAAGGTGATGGTCCAAACACCATTTTCGCCGTGCGCGGCGTCGGCAGCGGTTAGCCAAGCAGCGGTGCGTGCACCAGCGTCGGCACGCCCCTTTGCATCCAACGCGAGCGCAAACCCGCCATTGAGCGCAATCGCCTCGATCAAGGCGGCATCATAGCGACGCGGGATATAGCGCATCAAAGCGCGCATCCGCCGCGCATGGTCGATCAGGCTACGCAGGTCATCGCCGCTGCGGCTGCCCTCTGCGCTGTCGAACTTGAGCGAGGATACGCCCGCATCAACCAGATATTGATCGAGCGCCGCATCGTCCTTCACATAGACTTCGGACCGCCCCTTGCTGACCTTATACAGAGGCGGTTGCGCGATATACAAATGGCCTGCCTCGATGATCGCGGGCATTTGCCGATAAAAAAATGTCAGCAATAATGTGCGGATATGCGCGCCATCGACATCGGCGTCGGTCATGATAACGACCTTGTGATAGCGCAATTTGTCGAGAGTGAATTCATCGCGGATGCCGGTGCCGAGCGCTTGAATCAGCGTGCCGACCTCTTTTGAGCTGATAATCCGGTCGAACCGCGCGCGTTCGACGTTGAGGATTTTGCCCTTGAGCGGCAATATGGCTTGGTAATGGCTGTCGCGTCCCTGTTTGGCGCTGCCGCCTGCGCTGTCGCCTTCGACCAGAAACAGCTCCGACTTGGCGGGGTCACGCTCGGCGCAATCATGCAATTTGCCGGGCAGGCTGGCAATATCCATCGCGCCCTTGCGCCGCGTCAGTTCGCGGGCGCGCTTTGCGGCTTCACGCGCGGCGGCGGCGTCGATGACCTTGCCGATAATCTGCCGCGCCAGCGCCGGATTTTCCTCCAGCCATTGGTCCAGCTTGTCGGCCATCAGCGCCTCCAGCGGCTGGCGCACTTCGCTGCTGACCAATTTATCCTTGGTCTGGCTCGAAAATTTGGGGTCGGGCAGCTTGACCGAGACAATCGCGGTCAATCCTTCGCGCATATCCTCACCCGACAGCGTCACCTTTTCCTTCTTCATCATGCCTGAGCGGTCGGCATAATTGTTGAGCGTGCGGGTTAAGGCCGCGCGGAACGCCGCCAAATGGGTGCCGCCGTCGCGCTGCGGGATATTATTGGTGAAGGCGAGAACATTTTCATAATAACTGTCATTCCACTCTAACGCGACGTCGATGCCGATACCGTCACGCACCGCCGAAATCGCAATCGGTTCGGCGAGCAGCGCTGATTTGTTGCGATCAAGATATTTTACGAACGCGCCGATGCCGCCCTCATAGAATAGCTCGATGTCCTTGCGCTCCGCGTGGCGCGTGTCGGCCAGCAATATCCGCACGCCCGAGTTGAGGAACGCCAGCTCGCGGTAACGGTGCTCCAGCTTCTCGAAATCAAACTCAATGACGTTTTTGAACGTGTCGGTGGACGCAAGGAAAGTGACGCTGGTGCCGCGCTTTGGTGCGCCGTCAACCATCGGCGCGGGTCCGCGCTCGATCAGCGGAGCCACCGAATCGCCGTGGGCAAAGCGCATCCAATGCTCGCGCCCGTCGAGCCATACCGTCAGCTCCAGCCACTGCGACAGCGCGTTGACGACGCTGACGCCGACCCCATGCAGCCCGCCCGACACCTTATAGGCATTGCCCTCGGTGCTATTCTCGAACTTGCCGCCCGCGTGCAGCTGGGTCATGATAACCTCTGCCGCCGAAATGCCTTCCTCGGTGTGAATGCCGACCGGAATACCGCGACCATTATCCTCGACGGTGACCGATCCATCAGGGTTGAGTTGGATCAATATATGGTCGGCATGCCCGGCCAGCGCCTCATCGATGCTATTGTCGCTGACCTCGAACACCATATGGTGCAGGCCGGACCCATCATCGGTGTCGCCGATATACATGCCTGGGCGCTTGCGGACTGCATCTAACCCTTTGAGAACTTTAATAGAATCAGCGCCATATGCATTGTCGCCAGTGTTGCCGGATGTCGCGTTGGTTGTCGGGTCTTGGGGGGCGTTGGTCATGCCCTGACCCTTAGAGAATTGGGCCGCAAAACCCAAGGGAAAAGCGACTTGCGCCAGTTCGCTGCGCGGCTTAGCAGGGTGGCCATGCGTAAACTTGTATCCCTGCTCACCCTTGGCCTTTCACTCATCATCTCGGCGTGCAGCGCCCCCGATGAAACCGCGCTTGCCAAGGGGGATGACGCGTTCAAGGGCCAAATGGTCGATGGACAGTTGCGCCCCGTTGCTGCGCGGTCGGTGATGGTGGGAACAGGTGGACGTACAGCAGCGGCTTGCGCCGCTTTGGCGACACCAAAAAGCGACCAATTGGCTGTCCATTGGTCGAACGATCCCTCTAGTCCCGTCAAGGTTCAGGTGGAGGGCGAAGTCTGGACATGCGAAACCGACGGCGCATGGACTGGCGTCATCTTCCCCGCCGCCGACCAATCCACCGACGACTGCAGCGTTACCGCTTCGGTCCGAACCCCACGAGAATATCAGGGGCCATGCCGCTGGGGTTGGGCGCTGACGGCGGACTTGGCGGTCGTAGCGGGTTAGGTCGCTGTTTTCCGATCTGGCATTTAACTAATTGATATATAAGGATATATTAACGGTGACTAGCGCCACATTCCCAACCACCGGGCTTTTCGTGACCGCGTCGTTGCTTGTGATGACCCCAGCTTGTGCACAGGCTGGAACTGCGGCTGGTAACGAATCATCAGCCGTGTCGCAGTTGCTGCTTAATGAGCTGATTGCCGCCAACGGCGTTCCCGGGATGGGTGCGGCGGTGTGGCGCGATGGCGAAATCATTTGGGCTGGTTCAGCGGGGGTGCGAGATGTTGAACGGCAATTGCCGGTCGATCAGGGCACGATTTTTCGTCTGGCCAGCGTTTCAAAACTCATAACCGCTACGGCTGTTGCCCGGCTGGCGCAGGATGGCCAGATCGATCTTGATGCGCCGATAGCGACTATTTTGCCCTATCTCCACGCACCTTGGCCGACGATCACCGCACGCCAGCTGGCGTCACATACGGCCGGACTGCCACACTATCAGGAGATTGACGGTGATCGCGGAGGGGTGCGCTATCCCGACTCGGCGTCTGCAGTACGAATCTTTAGCGACCGCGCACTGCTATTCCAGCCAGGAGAGCGGTATAGCTACTCTTCATGGGGCTACACCTTGCTCGGCGCGCTGATCGAACAAAAGGCGGGCAGGCCATTTTTCGACTATGCGGCTAGTGTCGTCACGTCCGGTTTGGCGGTTACCACGGACATAACCGACAGCGGTGACCCTGCAGCGTCGCACGCATATGAATTTGTAGAGCATATTGCTCGCCGTGCCGCGCCACATGATTACAGCTACACTTGGGGTGGCGGCGGTCTCGCTGCGACACCGACTGCGCTTGCACAGCTGGGTGGGCGGATGTTGCGCAACGAGATCGTGTCGGCTGAAACATTCGCGGCAATGTTGCGACCTGCCACTCTTGCTGACGGCAACAGTGTGGAGGATGAAGACTATCGGGTTGGTTTGGGTTGGCGCACCGGCACTGATCGGGACGGCGCGCGCATAGCGCATCACGCTGGCGTGACTAGCGGTGCTCGCAGCACGCTGCTCTTGTGGCCGGACCAAGATACGGCAGTCAGTTTGCTGTCAAATGCGGTTTGGGTGTCCGCAATCGAACAGTCCGCGCAAATGATCGCGGCACCATTTCGACCCACGCCTGAATCTTTGATTCGCACCAATTGCCCGGTCGATGCACGAAATTATGCCGGACAATTCGGCGACGTAGCGGTGCACGGCACAATTATCTTTGCTATGACAAACGGTGTTTGCACCGGAACCATGGCGCTTGACCTGCCGATTGCTGCCTATGTCAACGGCCGACCACAACACGAGGTCACGTCACTGCGGTTGATCGGGATCGACCAGTGGGGCGGACTTTCGCGGGCGGGTCTGGTCACACCAATCGGCATCTATGATTTGCGCTCAGAAGGCGGCGGGCGCTTTCGTACAATTTTCAATGCAACGCGCCAGCTTGTCATCACAATCTCAAGCGATTGATTCTGCAGGCGCGGGCCGTCTTCTGGCGACTGCGATGTCGGCTCGCCGCTCAGCAGCCCCCGCGACTATCATGGGCCGTGCTGCTGGGGTTGGGCACTGAGCGCGGAGCTGGCGACGACTCCCTAAAACCCCTCGCCCTTGTCCGCTTTGTCGCGCAGCAACGCGGCGACCTCTATCCCATGCTTATCGAGTGCGGCGACGATTTTGGGCAGCCCTTCCAGCCCAGCCCAAAACATCGGCCCGCCGCGATAGACGGGCCAGCCATAGCCATATATCCACACCACATCCACGTCCGACGCGCGCTGGGCCTTGCCCTCCGCCAATATCTTTGCGCCCTCATTGACCATCGGATAGAGCGTGCGTTCGACAATTTCTTCGTCACTGATGTCGCGTTTTGGCAGATTTGACGTGGCGCGAAACTCTTCGATGATCGCCAGCACCTCGGCGCTTGGGCTGCCAACACGCTTCTCGTCATAGTCATAGAAACCCTTGCCGTTTTTCTGGCCAAAGCGCCCCGCCGCGCACAGAGCATCGCGGATCGTCTCGATACGGGCTGGGTCGCGGTGCCAGCCGATGTCGAGGCCGGCCAGATCGCTCATCTGGAAAGGGCCCATCGGCATGCCGAAATCGGTATGGACTTTGTCAATTTGCGCTGGCGTTGCCCCTTCGAGCAACAATTGCATCGCCGGTCGTTGGCGCTGTGCAAGCATGCGGTTGCCGATGAAGCCGTCGCATACCCCTGCAACCACCGCCACCTTGCCAATTTTTTTGCCAATCGCCATCGCGGTCGCCAACACATCGGGTGCTGTCGCATCGCCGCGCACGACTTCGAGCAGCTTCATGACATTGGCGGGGGAAAAAAAATGCATGCCCAGCACGTCGGCAGGGCGCTTGGTCGCCGACGCGATTTCATTGACGTCAAGGTAACTGGTGTTGCTGGCAAGGATTGCGCCCGGCTTGGCAATCGCGTCGAGCTTGCCAAACAGCTCCTTTTTGACGTCCATATTTTCATAGACCGCCTCGATGATGAGGTCAGCACTGCCCAAGTCATCAAGGCTGAGCGAGGGTGTGAGCAGCGCCATCATCTGTTCGACCTGTTCGCTGGTAAAGCGGCCCTTGGCGGCGGACGCTTCGTAATTTTTGCGGATGACGCCGACGCCGCGTTCCAGCGCTTCGGCTTGCATCTCGACGATGGTGACGGGGATGCCCTTGGCCAAAAAGTTCATGGTGATGCCGCCGCCCATCGTTCCCGCACCGATGACGCCAACGCTTTTCACATCGCGAAGCACGGTGTCTTTGGGTAGGCCGTCAATCTTGGCGGCTTGGCGTTCGGCAAAGAAGATATGCCGCTGCGCCGCCGATTGACTGCCGAACATCAGTTTCATAAATTGTTCGCGTTCGAACGCCAATCCCTCGTCAAACGGTAGGCGCGTCGCCGCTTCAACACAGGCGAGGTTAGCATAGGGGGCCTCAAATCCGCGCCATTTTTTGGCATTGGCTACGCGGATCGGCTCAATGGCACTGGCATCGCCAATCACGGGCCGTGCGCGCGTTGGCCGAACGCCCATCGCAATCGCTTCGCGGGCAAAGACCAGTGCATCGGCGATCAGGCTATCCGCGCCCACCACGCGATCCACCAGCCCTGCCTCAAACGCCTTGGCGGCGGACAACGGCTCACCCGATGATGTCATCTGCGCCGCCATGGCGACCCCGACGATGCGCGGCAGACGCTGTGTCCCGCCTGCGCCCGGCAACAGGCCTAGCTTGACCTCTGGCACGCCGAGTTTGGCCGATGGCACGGCGACGCGGTAATGGCACACCAATGTGGTCTCCAACCCACCGCCGAGTGCTGTGCCGTGGATCGCCGCGACGACGGGTTTGGACGCCGCCTCGATGCTGTTCAGTAGCGCATTAAAATCCGGCCCGCGCGGCGGCTTGCCGAACTCGGTAATGTCCGCGCCCGCGATGAAGGTCGCGCCGTCACAGCGCAGCACGATCGCCTCGACCCCATCGTCAGCCAGTGCAGCGGCAAAGGCGTCGGCCAGCCCTTGCCTTACATGCCAGCTTAGTGCGTTGACCGGTGGGTTATTGACCACAACAACGGCCACATTGTCATGACGTTCGCTGGTGACGGATAGTGGGGCTTCTTCGGTCATGGTCTTTCTCCGGTCAGGGTTTACGCGGCCAGCGCCGCATAGAGCATCGTCTTGATTTCGCGGCGGATGGGGTAAGTGGACGATGGCATCAACTGCGTCATAAATATCATATGGATCTGCTCGACCGGATCGACAAAGAACGCGGTAGAAAACATGCCCCCCCAGTAAAATTCACCCGTCGATCCCGGCACCATCGTCAGGTGCGGGGCCATGTTGCAGGCAAAGCCAAGGCCAAAGCCGACTCCCGCATTTTCCGCCTCGCTGAACAGCGACTGCGACATGGTGGCCAAGTCTTGGCCGCCGGGCAAATGGTTGGCGGTCATCAAATCGAGCGTTTTGGTGCTGATAATCTGTGCAGCCCCTCCAGAGTCATTGGTGAACGCACCGCCATTCACCAGCATCCGGCAAAAGCGGTGATAATCGCCAATGGTCGAGGCAAGACCGCCGCCGCCCGAAGGCATTTTGCCCGGCCGTGTCCAGCGGCTGTTTTCGCCCTGGTCGAAATCTTGCATCATCTTGGTCGGGTGAAAGGCATAGCAGTCGGCGATGCGGTGCATTTTGGCTTCGGGGACACAAAAATGCGTGTCCACCATCCCCAGCGGGGCAAAAATGCGTTCATGAAATATGTCTGCAAGCGGCTTGCCTTCAATCCGTTGAATAATCGCACCCAGCACATCGGTCGAAACCGAATAATTCCACCGTGTGCCGGGGTCGAACTCCAGCGGGATTTTGGCTAGATCGACTATGAACTCATCAAGCGTGCGATCAGACATAAAATCGTCAATCTTGTTTTTGCGATAGGCCGCATCAACCGGCGTGCGTTCTTGAAATCCATAAGTGAGGCCGCTGGTATGGCGCAGCAAATCTACGATCTGCATCTGGCTGATTGGCGGGCGAGTGACGAACGGCACATTGCCGCCACCCGCCACGAACACACCGATGTCGCGAAACTCGGGCAGAAAGCGGGCGACATTGTGTGACAGCGCCACTTTACCCTCTTCGACCAGCTGCATGAAGACAATCGAGGTGATCGGCTTGGTCATGCTGGCGATGCGGAAGATGGTGTCTTGGCTCAGCGGCTGCCCCGGGCGCGCCTCGCCTTGCAATGACAGATGCGCAATTTCGTCGCCCCGCGCGATCAGCAACGCCGCGTGCGGCATCTTGCCCGTGTCAAGATATTTGGCTTTGATCAGGGCTGGTATCCGCGCCAGTCGGTCGGGTAGAAAACCCAGTTCGGCGGGGTCGCTTAACGTTAAACTCATGCGCTTTGCGCTCCTTTGATGATCGCTTCGGCTTGGGTAAATAGTGCCTGGTCGATGGCAAGTCCGCTAGCCCTTGCATTATCGCTGACTTGCTCGGGACGACTGGCACCGATGATGGCGCTGGTTACATTGGGATCGCGCAGCACCCAGGCTAGTGCAAATTGCGCCATCGTACACCCGGCCGCAGCGGCCAATGGGCGCAGTTGCTGGATCGCCTCCAATATTGGCGGGGTAAGCCAGTTGCCGATAAACTCGTTCATGGTGTCATTCGCGGCGCGGCTGTCCGTTGGCACGGGTGCGCCCGGCAAATATTTGCCCGTCAACGCCCCTTGCGCCAGCGGCGACCACACGATCTGGCCGATGCCGTTTGCCGCGCACAGCGGAATAACCGCTTTTTCGGGCACCCGCCACAATAGCGAATATTGCGGCTGACTCGAAACAAATTTGACCGTACCGGGCACTGCGAGCGCATCCTTGATGTTTGCAGGCGACCATTCGGAAAAGCCGATGGCGCGCGCTTTGCCCGATCGCACAACTTCGGACATCGCCGCCATCGTCTCTTCGATCGGCGTCGCGTCATCATAGCGATGACATTGATACAGGTCGACATAATCGGTTTTGAGCCGATTGAGCGACGCATCAATCTGTTTCTCAATCTGTGCGCGCGATAGCCCTTTGTCGGCTGGCGTCATCGGGAAAAACAGCTTGGTCGCCATGACATAACTGTCACGCGGGCGGCCTTTTAGCGCCTCACCGAGGAATGTTTCAGCCGCACCAAAGCCATAAATGTTCGATGTGTCGATGAAGTTGATCCCTTCATCGAAGGCGCGGTCGATGCAAGCGCGAGCTTGGTCCGCCTCTATCCCGACACCAAAGGTCAGCCAGCTACCGAGGCATATTTCCGACACGCTGATACCGCTGTCACCCAATTCACGATAGTGCATGGTCGCCCCTAAACCGCTGTTTGTCCGGTGAGCTGGCGCGTCACCGGGTGCGAGGAAGACAGGCCGCCATCAACCGCGATTGCCTGTCCATTGATATAGCTCGCCTGATCGGAAGCGAGGAACAGCGCGACATTGGCCAGTTCTTCGGGCTGAGCACCACGCCGCAACGGGTTGAGTCGCCCGACCTTATGCATCACATCCTTGTCGCGGGCATAGTCGAATGTTGGTTTGGTCATCCCGGTTTCGGTAAGGCCGGGACAAATGGCGTTTACGCGCACGCCCGTGTCGGACAATTGCTGCGCCGATACTTGTGCCAGATTGATGACCCCCGCTTTTGATGCCGAATAAGCTGGGCCGCCCGCGCCCGAACGTATGCCCGCAACGCTCGCGGTCAGGATGATCGAACCACCGCGTGGTTTGTTTTCTTGGCTTGCATCCGCCATCACTTTTCCAGCATGTTTGACCATCAACCACGGCCCGATCAAATTGACGCGCAAAACTTCTGTCCAATTTTCGACGCTATTGTCGAAAATGCCTGCCATCCCGCCAGAGATGCCGGCATTGGCGAACGCGATGTCTAATCCGCCATAGGTGGACAGCGCAGTGGCAACGAGGCGCTCGACATCACCCTCAACCCCTGCATCCATCTGCATTGCCGTTGCCGCATCGCCAATCATCGCAGCGGTCTCAAACACCGCTTCGCTTGTGTCGCCGATGACCAGCCTCGCGCCCTCAGCGGCAAAGCGCAGCGCGCTCGCCCGGCCTATTCCCGAACCCGCGCCAGTGATGATCGCAACTTTGCCGTCAAGCAGGCCCATGGCCATTCCCTTCATCTACCATTATTTCGCGCCCGCCAATTTGGCAAAATGCCACGCGCGTTCCGCCAGCGGCGTGACGCGCTCGGACATTTCCTTGGCGTGGGCGGACGACGCCGTGCCGTCGATCACGCGTTTCTTGATCCCTTGCAATATCCCCGCAAGGCGAAAGAAATTATAGGCGAAATACCAGTTCATATCGGGCACGTTGTCGCGCCCCGCCGCAGCACAATAACGCGCGATGACTTCGTCCAATTCTGGTATGCCAAGCGATGCTCGGTCGAGGTCCATCACGCCCGAACGCCCGCCATGCTCTGTCACCCAAGCCATACAGAAATAGGTGAAATCGGCGAGTGGATCGCCCAGCGTTGAAAGTTCCCAATCAAGCACCGCCAATACATTGGGCTTATCTGCATCGAAGATCATATTGTCGATGCGATAATCACCATGAACGATGCGGGTAGCGGTCTGGTCTGGTAATGTCGCGGGCAAAAATGCGATCAACTGCTCCATTTCTGGCAAGGTTTCTGTTTCCGACGCGCGATATTGCTTTGTCCAGCGGCCCACTTGCCGCTCAAAATAATTACCCGGCTTGCCATAGTCGGACAGGCCCGCCGCAGCGACATCGACATTGTGCAATGCCGCGAGCGTGTCGACCATCGCCATATATGTATCATGACGCTGAAGGGCCGTCGCACCCGGCACCGCACCATCCCAAATCGTCCGCCCCTCGACCATGCTCATGATATAGAACATCGACCCAACGACACTGTCGTCAGTGCACAGCCCATAGGGGCGCGCGACCGGAAATCCTGTTGGGTGCAACCCCGCGATGACGCGATACTCGCGGTCCACTGCGTGCGCGGAGGGCAGCAGAATGCCGAACGGTTTGCGCCGCAGCACATAGGCGCCGCTGGCTGCGTCGATGCGATAGGTGGGGTTGGACTGGCCACCTTTGAACTTTGCGATGCTAATCGGACCAGCGAATCCTTCAACATTTGCCGCCATCCATGCGCTCAGCCGCGCCACGTCTAGCACGTCCGCCCCATCGGGTGTGACGGTGCCCGAAAAGGCTGTCTGCGCGTCCATTGTCACTGGTCGAACACGATCACGCTGCGCGCGGCGTCGCCGCGTTTCATTGCTTCGAAGCCTTGATTGATTGCAGATAGCGGGATGCGTTCGGCGATGATGCTATCAAGGTCGAGCAGCCCACGCAGGTATAAATCCACCAGTCGCGGAATATCGACGGGAAAGCGGTTGCCGCCCATGATCGCACCCTGCAATTTCTTGCTTTGTAACAGGTCCATCGCACTTAGCCCGACCTTTTCGCCGAGCGGCATCATGCCAAGAATAGTGGCGGTGCCGCCGCGCCGCAGCGATGCAACCGCCAGCGCCGCTGAGGCAGGCCGCCCGACCGCTTCAATCGCATGATCGACCCCGCCCTTGGTCATTTCGATTATCTGTGCAGCGGCGTCGTCGGCCATCGCATCGACGACATCTGTCGCGCCCAGTTTCATCGCCAATGTCCGCTTTTCCGGGATAGGATCAGCGGCAATAATCCGCCCCGCCCCCGCAATTTTGGCGGCGTTGATGGTGGCGAGGCCGACGCCGCCGCACCCAACCACTACTACCGTTTCGCCCGGGGTCAGCTTGCACGCGTTGAATATCGTGCCCGCACCCGTTGTGACTGCGCACCCAATGATGGCGGCCCGGTCAAGCGGCATGCCTGGGTTGATGCGGACACAAGCATGTTCGTGGATCAGCATCTGTTCGGCAAAGGCCGACAGGTTGAGCATCTGATTGACGGCCTGCCCATCGGGCCGGGTGATCCGCGCTGCTTCGCCTGCACCGCGACGCGTGTCGCCGCCCATGCACAGCGACATTCGCCCCGTGACGCAAAACTCGCAATGCCCGCAAAAGGCGGAAAGGCAAGTAACGACGGCGTCGCCGACCTTGACCGTGCGGACCTCGCTGCCCACCGCTTCGACAATCCCCGCCGCTTCATGGCCCGGTATGGCGGGCAGAGGGTGTGGGTAGGAGCCTTCGATGAAGTGCAGATCGCTATGGCACAGTCCGCACGCCGCTGTGCGGATCAGCACTTCGTGCGGTCCGGGCTTGGCAATAACGACATCTTCGATGACGAGCGGTTGGCCCGCTGCGATCAGGACCGCAGCCTTCATCGTGTGACTCCCAAATCGCCCGAGGAAAAACCTTCTTTGGCAGCGGCAATCGCATCACGTCCGCCATATTTGCCAAACTCTGCACGCGCAATGGAGCGGCAATGCACTTCATCGGGACCGTCGGCGAGCCGCAATGTGCGTTGATGCGCATACATTTGGGCTAAGCCGAAATCGTCGGAAACGCCGCCGCCGCCATGCGCCTGTATCGCGTCGTCGATGATTTGCAGCGCCATTGTCGGTGCTTGCACCTTGATCATCGCGATCTCGCCTTGGGCCACCTTGTTGCCGGCCTTGTCCATCATGTCGGCTGCCTTCAGGCATAGCAAACGCGTCATTTCAATGTCGATGCGCGCGCGCGCGATACGTTGTTCCCATATGCTATGTTCAGCCAGCACCTTGCCAAAAGCAACCCGCGTCAACAGGCGGCGCGTCATCCGCTCCAGCGCTTCTTCGGCGACACCGACGGTGCGCATACAATGGTGGATGCGGCCTGGCCCCAGCCGCCCTTGCGCGATCTCAAACCCGCGCCCTTCACCAAGCAGCATGGCATCGACGGCGTTGACGCGCACATCTTTGAGCTCAATCTCCATATGACCGTGCGGTGCATCGTCATATCCGAACACCGGCAAATGGCGTAATATCTTCATGCCTGGCGTGTCCATCGGCACCGCCAGCATTGATTGTTGGGAATGGCGCGAACCGTCAAAACTGGTCTTGCCCATGACGATGGCAACGGCGCAACGCGGATCACCCGCCCCCGATGACCACCATTTGACTCCGTTGAGAACATAATCATCACCGTCGCGGTCGATGCGGCATTCGATGTTGGTGGCATCAGACGACGCAACCTGTGGTTCGGTCATGAGGAAAGCCGAGCGGATCTCGCCGTTCATCAATGGTTTTAACCAGCGCTCCTTTTGCGCTGCCGTGCCATAGCGGTGGAACACTTCCATATTGCCAGTGTCGGGCGCGCTGCAATTAAACGCCTCGGATGCAATGTGCGCCCGCCCCATTTCCTCGG
The DNA here is from genome assembly GCA_038041635.1 of Pseudomonadota bacterium. Lineage (GTDB taxonomy): Bacteria > Pseudomonadota > Alphaproteobacteria > Sphingomonadales > Sphingomonadaceae > Sphingopyxis. Next base: position 1,969 of record JBBTFY010000095.1, on the reverse strand, counting down.
CACACAGGGCATATTCAAGGTTGGTGAGGCCCGGCCCTTCAAACTCGAAACTCTCATCGACATGATGGTGGCCGGAATTGCGCGGCGGCATGAACAGGTTCCATATGCCCGCAGCCTTGGCCTTGGCCTTTAACTCCTCAACAACAGGAATGACCTTCCACCGCTCACCTGCGGCATCCTGCGCCTTATAGGTGGGGACGGCGGGGCGGACATGCGCTTCGATGAAATCGCGCACCCGGCCTTGCCAATATTTCTGCCGATCACTGAGGTCGAACTCCATGGCGCACTCTCCTTACCTTTACGTTCGCGTAAACCTTTGAACCGTTCGGGCCTGCTTGCCAAGCCTCTTATGCGCTCAGGCCATTCAACCTTCAGGGATGCGCGCCGCTGGCGTCAACATCCATCAGCGCGCTGTCGTCGAGCAATTTGAGCCGCGCATCATGGTCGCTGTGTGAAATTGGAAACTTAAGCAATATCAGTAGCCCGATGACACCAATGACAAAGACCGCGATTAAATAACTGAGCGCGAGGCTGTCCAGCACCGCCGCAGCAACCTGCCCCGGCTTGGCGGCAGCAGGAAAGGCGGCCATGGACAATATCTGCCCGGCAATGAAAATACCGATTCCTGTCGCCATTTTCTGCATGAAAAAATACCCGGCAAAGAACAGCCCTTCGGATCGGCGACCAGTCTCTGTTTGCGACGCCTCCACGACATCGGCCATCATCGACGATGACAATATCATCAGCACAATCGCAAACATGTTTGAGACAAAGACAAAGGCAAACAACCAAGCAACGCTGGGTTTGCCGGGAAGTCCGGGGAAAATATCGCTGATATAGGCAATATAAATGGCGCTGTTGACGAGAAGCGAGATTATCCCCGCCGTTATCGCTCCATCCCGTTTGCCAAGCCGTGCCGATAATGGGGCGACCACCAGAAAGGCGGCAATCATGCTGGCAAACAGCATCACGACATAGCCGACCATTTCGAACTTGCTCAACTGCCAGAAAAAACCGAGCAGGTAATTGGTGAGGGCAAAGGTGATGCCTTGGTTGATGAAGGCAAACAAAGTCGCCGCAACCAACCATAAAAAGGCGCGGTTCGACAAGGTGCGGACCATTTCCTTGGCAATGGCGCGCAGATTGGCCGACGTTTCCGCACGCGGCGGGCTGGGCCTTGCAATGCGTCTATGTTGCCCCGCCGCCGACAGCATTACTGCGCCCGCCATCATCAGCGCCCCCGTCAATGAATAGCCCAAATAGCCCGCCGGGTCGGTGAGTCCGCGCGGTCCGCCAAAAAATACGGCATAGGCAAGCGCCAACATCAATAGCCCGCCGCCCCAACCGAACAGAAAGCGATAGCGCACCAGGATAGTCCGTTCGTGATAATCGGCTGTGAGTTCGGGGACGAGCGCGACCGATGGCACCTCGCACATCGACACCAATGTCCGAACGATGATCGCGAAACCGATCAGCCAAGTGACCGTCATCGGTTCGCTCATCGCGGGCGGATTCCATAGCGCCATCCATGCGATGGCGAGCGGGATGGGCGCACCATAGAGCCAAGGCAATCGGCGTCCCCAAGGTGAGCGCGTCCGGTCGGATAATTCGCCAATGATCGGGTCGGCAAAGGCATCGGCGATCAGCGCCACCATGATCGCGATGCCGACAATCCCGGCGTCAATGCCGACAACCTGATTGTAAAACAGCAACAGGAATGTCGAAAAACCATTGTCTTTGACGCCATAGGCAATGCTGCCCAGCCCGTGGAATATCTTGAGCGGAACAGGCAAGCGTGCAGCCGTGGTCATGTGCCGGAGCATCGGTGAACGTGCAAATGGCTATCCTCTCATCCAGCGACTCAGGCAAGCGGTCGCATGACCCACTTAGGCTCGGCTTCTTTGAGCCATGATGCTTATGAAACGCGGCGCGCGTCAAGCGGCACACGCCTGCCGCTACGGCATCCTGC
>JBBTFY010000094.1:0-15414 GCA_038041635.1 Pseudomonadota bacterium | reverse complement strand
CAGCCCCCTTCGACTGCCTTGCAGGCGCTCAGGACAGGCTTCGACAGGCTCAGGGCGAACGGCTCAACAGGTTCTGATCCATCATGCCTCGCCTTTCCGCCGCCGTGAACCGCATCCAGCCCTCCGCCACGCTTGCCATGACCCAGCGGGTTGGCGAATTGAAACGCGCGGGTGTCGATATTATCGGCCTCAGCGCGGGGGAACCCGATTTCGACACGCCTGATTTTGTCAAGGAAGCGGCGATTGCGGCGATCCGCGCTGGCCAGACCAAATATACCGATGTCGGCGGCACCCCCGAATTGCGCAGCGCGGTGGCGGCCAAGTTCAAACGTGAAAACACCCTCGATTACACGGCCGACCAAGTGATTGTCGGGGTTGGCGGCAAACATGTGTTGTTCAACGCGCTGTGCGCCACAGTTGATGCGCCGGGCGAGGTGATTATCCCCGCGCCCTATTGGGTCAGCTATCCCGACATCGTCGCCTATGCGGGCGGAACCCCCGTGTTCATCGCGGCCGGGGCGACGCAGCATTACAAGATTACCCCGCAGCAGCTTGACGAGGCTATCACCCCGCGCACCCGCTGGCTGATTCTCAATTCGCCATCAAACCCCACCGGCGCGGCCTATAGCGCGTCTGAACTCGCCGCCTTGGGCGAAGTGCTGCGCCGCCACCCGCATGTCATGATCCTGACCGACGATATGTATGAGCATGTCTGGTATGCTGACGTGCCCTTTGCCACTATCGCCCAAGTCTGCCCCGATCTGTATGAGCGCGTGCTGACGGTCAATGGCTGTTCCAAAGCCTATGCAATGACCGGCTGGCGGATTGGTTTTGCGGGCGGCCCGGTTTGGTTGATTAAGGCGATGGCCAAATTACAATCGCAATCAACATCGAACCCCTGTTCGATAGCGCAGGCTGCAGCGACCGCCGCATTAAACGGCCCGCAGGAGTTCCTCGATGACCGTAACGCCGCGTTCCGCGCACGCCGTGATGTCGTCGTCGCCATGCTCAATGATGCGCCGGGGCTACATTGCCCGACACCAGAGGGTGCCTTCTACGTCTATCCCGACGCCAGCGAGTGCATCGGCAAGCGGACGCCAGACGGCACAATTATCGACAGCGACAGCGCCTTGATCGACTATTTTATTTCCGCAGCGCGGGTGGCGGCGGTGCCGGGGCATGCCTTTGGCCTCTCACCCGCGTTTCGTATCAGCTACGCCACATCAACTGACCTGTTGAAAGAGGCATGTCGTCGCATCCAGATGGCCTGTGCCGATTTGCGGGGCTGAAATGCGCGCGCTGTTCATTATTTAGTCAGATGTAACCGCCAAAGGATTTCTGGCGAACCAAAGGGTGCAAGCGCGAAACATCCAAAGATGTGCGCGCCGTCACTGACAGCGGTGCACCCAATGACTAGATCGACCAAGTATCAAAAACCTGACCCAATAAAAACAAGGCCTCCCCTCGATGAAATTGCTCCGCCTGCTCCGCAACGAAACGACAAAGATGATGCTGATGGGCTTTGCCGTCGGCGCGATTGGCCTGACGCTGACACAGCCCAGCACCGCGCACGCCGACGCGGCGCATATGGTTTCACAAGCGCGTTGATAGGTTCGGCCCGAACAGCCGCCTTGATATGCGCAGGCCTGATCGCCGCTTGCTCCCCCATCGCTAGTAGCGCTTCTGCTGAAGAAGCCGTGCGCATCCCCAGCGCATCGCTCGACCCCGCCGACACCCGCACCAGTGCCACGGCCATCCTTGCGGGTGGCTGTTTCTGGGGCGTTGAGGGGGTGTTCAGCCATGTAGCGGGCGTCACCCGCGTCCAGTCTGGCTATCATGGCGGCCGCGCCGCCGACGCACATTATGACAACATAGGGTCAGGCACCACGGGCCATGCAGAGGCGGTGCGCATCACCTATGACCCGCGCGTGGTCAGCTATGGCACGTTGCTGCGCATATATTTTTCAGTTGTCACCGACCCGACGACGCTGAACGCCCAAGGGCCCGATGTTGGTAGCCAGTATCGCAGCGCGATTGTCCCCGCCAATACCGACCAACGCCGCGTTGCCGCCGCCTATGTCGCGCAATTGGGGCGCGGAGCCTATTGGAGCGCACCAATTGTGACGCGCATCGAAGCGCCGCTAACTTTTTATCCTGCAGAAACCTATCATCAGGATTTCATGGCAAGCCACCCGACCCACGGCTACATCCGCCGCTGGGACGCGCCAAAGCTCGCCAATTTCAGGGCGCTGTATCCGAGCCTGTATCAGGCGACAGCGGTGCCGTAATCTGACTAGAGGCGCTATCGCCGCGTCTCCCTGCCCAATTATTTCGGTGCGATGACCATCAGCATCTGACGCCCTTCGGTGCGCGGATGCGCCTCTATCTTGGCGATGTCGGCGACCTGTTCGGCGGCGCGCTGTAACACCGCGAGGCCCAGTTCAAGGTGCGACATTTCGCGCCCGCGAAACCGCATGGTCAATTTGACCTTGTCGCCTTCGCCGATGAAGGCCACGACCTTTTTCATCTTTGTATCGAAATCATGATCATCGATGTTCGGACGCATCTTAATCTCTTTGATTTCCTGCGTTCTTTGCGATTTGCGCGCAATATTGGCTTTCTTTTGCGCTTCGTATTTGAACTTTCCGACGTCGAGATATTTGCACACTGGCGGATCGGCGTTGGGCGACACTTCAACAAGGTCAAGCCCAAGTTCGCCGGCCGCTTCAATCGCTTCTGCGGTCAACATCACGCCCAGATTCTCGCCCTCATCGTCGATGACGCGGACCTTTGGCACGGTGATAAATTGATTGAAACGTGGCCCGCTGCGTGAGGGGGCGGACGCCATAGGGCGCCGGGTGGTTGGCGGAAGGATAGATCAGACTCCTGTCATCGTTGGTTTGGGCGTGCATATGCCCGTTTGTGGGCCTTAGGAAAAGGGGCATTTCGCGCATTTCCATAAAGCTGTTGCGCAAAGGCGTCACATAAGGGTCAGAATCGGCTAATCACCACAGTCGCAGCACTGCGGAAACCCCTGCAATACCCAATATGACCGCAACAAAACTGCGCCACAGCGGCGAGGGAACGCGGCCAAAGGCAAGCCCGCCCGCCCAATTGCCGATCAACATTGGCACGAACAACGCGCCCGCGAGCACCGCCGTCTGCACGCTTGCCGCGCCCAAAGCAAAGGCGGATAGCGACCCGGCAATCGCGGTGCCAAAGAACACCAGCATCATCGACGCACGCGCAACCCGCGGCTCTATACGCTGGCGCAGGTAGAATGGCACAACCGGCGGCCCCGGCATCGCCGCAAATCCGGTGAGGATGCCAGCGGCAACCCCGGTCAGGCCAATTTCGGTTCGGCTGGGGCGGTGCCCATCAGGTCGCATGGGTAGCAACACCAAAACGAACGCACCGATGGCGACGCTTGCAATGATCAGGCGCGCCACATCGGGCGATGTCGCCTGGAGCGCGATCAGGCCAAGCGGGGTCGCCAACATCGCGATTCCAGCGATGGGCAGCGCGGTGGCGCGGTCGCCATCGGCCAATATCGTCCGCAGGCCCACGGGGCCAATCAGCAATTGCAGCAATATCGCCAGCACCACCGCGCTGCTGGGTTCGATGACCATCCCGAGCAAGGGCACGAGGATGATCGCCATGCCAAATCCGGTCAGCCCGCGTATCGCCGCCGCGCCGAATGTCATCGCCGCAGCGAGGGTGAAGGTCGTAACCGACAGCCCGCTGGCGGCGAGGAGGTCGGTCAAGCGCGCGCCAAATCGGGCGGGGTGGCCTCTGTCACCAGCATCGCAATCGCTTCGTCGATGGGCATGATGCGTTGGCCGTTGGAACCCAAGGACCGGATGGCAACGGTCCCTTGCTCTGCCTCTCGCCCGCCGACCACTAGCAGATGCGGCACCTTGGCGAGGCTATGTTCGCGCACCTTGTAATTGATCGTCTCGTTACGCAGGTCGCTTTCCACGCGGATGCCCGCCGCCTTTAGCCGCTCCACGCAAGCCTTGGCATAGTCATCGGCATCCGAAACGATGGTCGCGACCACCGCCTGCACCGGAGCCAGCCACACCGGAAAGCGCCCGGCATGATGTTCGATGAGGATGCCGATAAAGCGTTCAAAGGTGCCTAGGATCGCGCGGTGGAGCATGACGGGGCGGTGGCGCGCACCGTCTTCGCCGACATAGCTGGCGTCGAGCCGTTCGGGCAGCACACGGTCGGACTGAATGGTGCCACATTGCCATGTGCGGCCAATCGCGTCGGTCAAATGGAACTCCAGCTTAGGCGCATAAAAGGCCCCTTCGCCTGGCAATTCTTCCCAGCCATAGTCGGTCGTCGCGCGGCCCGACTGAACCACCGCGTCGCGCAGCTCGCCCTCGGCCTTGTCCCACATATCCTCGCTGCCGAAGCGGTTTTCGGGGCGCAGCGCGAGCTTGATGGCATAGCTGTCAAAGCCCAGATCCTGGTAAACACGGTCGAGCAGGTCGCAAAATTGCTGAACTTCTTCGACAATCTGGTCCTCGCGGCAGAATATGTGCCCGTCATCCTGCGTGAATTGGCGCACGCGCATGATGCCGTGCAGCGCGCCGTGGGGCTCATTACGGTGGCAACAGCCCATTTCAGCCATACGCAGCGGTAGGTCGCGATAGGACTTAATCCCCTGCCGGAATATCAGGACGTGCGCAGGGCAATTCATCGGTTTGAGCGCCATCCAGTCGGCGTCCTGCGACACCACTGGTCCCTCGTCTTCGGTGTTGGGAACTTCGTCGGGGATGACGAACATATTTTCGCGGTACTTGCCCCAGTGGCCCGATTGCTCCCACTGCTTCGCGTCCATAATCTGGGGGGTTTTGACCTCTGCATAGCCCGCGCCGTCAATCGCGCGGCGCATATAAGCCTCCAGCTGGCGCCAGACCATATAGCCATTGGGGTGCCAAAACACCGATCCATGCGCTTCGGATTGGAGGTGGAACAGGTCCATCTCCGCCCCGATTTTGCGGTGGTCGCGCTTGCCCGCTTCCTCCAGCCGCAACAGATGCGCGTCGAGTTGTTTCTTGGTCAGCCAGCCGGTACCGTAGATGCGCGACAGTTGCGCGTTCTTTTGGTCGCCGCGCCAATAGGCCCCCGACACCCGCATCAGTTTGAACGCCCCCGCGTCGAGCTTTCCGGTCGAGGGCAAATGCGGCCCACGACACATGTCCATCCAGTCGCTTCCGCTGGAATAGACGCTCAATTCCTCACCTTCGGGCAATTCAGCGGCCCATTCGGCCTTGAACGTTTCGCCGTCGGCCTGCCATTTGGCGATCAGGTCGGCGCGGCTCCACACCGAACGCAGCAGCGGTTTATCGGCGGCAATGATTTTGCGCATCTCTGCCTCAATCAGCGGCAGGTCGTCCTCGGTAAAGGCACCGCGCGCCGCCGTGGGGGCAAAGTCATAATAGAAACCATCGTCGGTCGACGGGCCAAAGGTGATCTGCGTGCCGGGAAACAGGCTCTGCACCGCTTCGGCCAGAACATGCGCAAAGTCGTGCCGCGCAAGCTCAAGCGCATCACCCTCATCGCGCGCCGTCACCAACGCCAAAGCCGCGTTACGCTCAAACGGACGCGACAGGTCAACCAGTTCGCCGTCAACGCGCGCCGCCAATGCCGCCTTGGCTAGGCCGGGGCCAATTGCCGCCGCAATATCGGCGGGCGTGGTGCCGCGCGACACTTCGCGGACGGAACCATCGGGTAGGGTTATATGGACAGAGTGAGACATGAGACGCCCTCTGCCAGCCCAAAGCCAAAGCCGCAACCCCGCAGAAAGGGCCACAATGACAATGACACTTATATTTATGTCAATGTTACTTGACATACCGTCAAATCAAAATGTAAAGCGTCATTGACATCTATTTGAGGAAGCAACCAATGCTCAGTAAACCAAAAACGGCGCATGGCCGTTACCTGGTCCGCTTGTTCGGCCTGATGAGCCTCTATCTTTCGCTGCTGTTCATCGCGGTGCGCTTTTTGGAACGGCCAAATGCAGTCACTGGCCCGCTTGCCTATATATTGGCCTTTGGCCCCGCAGTTCCGGTCATTGGCATATTTTGGGCGGTGGCGCGGTTGATCATCGAAATGAAGGATGAATATCAGCGCCTGTTGCTCGTGCGGCAAACGCTGGTTGCGACAGGATTTGCACTCAGCCTTGCCACGGGCTGGGGATTTCTTGAGCAATTCAGCCTCGCTCCGCATATCCCAGCCTATTATTGGGCAGTCGTCTGGTTTGCCGGCCTTGGCGTCGGCGCAGCTTTCAATCGCTTCACTATGGGTGATTCGGGTGGCTGCATATGAAAAACCGCCTGAAAGTCCTGCGCGCGGAGCGTGACTGGAGCCAGCAGGACCTGGCCGAGCGGCTCGGCGTTTCGCGCCAGTCGGTCAATGCCATCGAGACAGGTAAATATGACCCCTCGCTCCCGCTCGCCTTTCGCATAGCCGACCTGTTTGAGCAGCCGATCGAGGCGATTTTCCTGCGCGATTAAGAATGTGGTTATGCAGGGGCTATTGCCAAACGCCGCCCGCTGCTATCGCTGATGTCATGTCCCGCAACCACCTCTATCTCGTCGATGGCTCTGGCTATATTTTCCGCGCCTATCACCGCTTGCCGCCGCTGACTAATCCGGCGGGCACCCCCGTTGGCGCGGTCTATGGCTATACCGCGATGCTGTGGAAACTGGCCGATGGGCTGGATAAGGCCGAGGGGCCAACACATCTTGCGGTCATCCTGGATCATAGCGGCAAGTCGTTCCGCAATGATATGTATGCGCAATATAAGGCGCACCGCCCGCCCGCGCCCGAGGATCTGGTCCCGCAATTCCCGCTGATCCGCGATGCCACCCGCGCCTTTTCGTTGCCCTGTATCGAGCTGCCGGGGTTTGAGGCCGACGATTTGATCGCATCCTATACCATGGCCGCCAGTGCGGCGGGGTGGGACGTCACCATCGTTTCCAGCGACAAGGATTTGATGCAGCTCGTCACGCCCAACCCTGTGGCTGGCGAAGCGCATGTCGATATGCTCGACACGATGAAGAACATCCGGCTGGGCCGCGAGGCAGTGGTCGAAAAGTTCGGCGTTGGCCCCGAACTGCTCGGCGATGTGCTGGGCCTGATGGGTGATAGCGCCGACAATGTGCCGGGCGTCACCGGCGTCGGGCCAAAGACTGCGGCGAAGTTGATTGTCGAGCATGGCAGTCTGGAAGGCGTGCTGGCCGCCGCACCGACAATGAAGCCGGGCAAGCTGCGCGATAACCTCATCGAACAGGCCGCGATGGCGCGGCTGTCACGCGAACTGGTTGAGCTGAAACGCGATTGCCCGCTGCCCGATACGCTCGAATCGTTCAAACTCGACGGCATTCCGGCCGAACCGCTGCGCGCCTTTTTGACCCTGCATGGCTTCAAAAGCATGGCGGCGCGGGTTGGTGACGGCGACCAATCCGCAGGCCCACGCGGGCACGGCATGGGGTCCACGCCGCCGGGCGGATTTGGCGGACGCGCCGATGCAACACCCTCGCCCACAGCCAAGCCCGCGCCGTCTGGCTCCACCGCACTGCCCGCGCATCCACCGATTGATAGGGCGCGCTATGAATGCGTCACCACAATAGAGGCGCTCGACCGCTGGGTGGCGGAGGCGCGCCGCATCGGCCATGTCGCGGTCGATACCGAAACCGCCAGCCTCGACAGCGTCACTGGAACCTTGGTCGGGGTGTCGCTGTCCACCGCGCCCGGCAATGGCTGTTACATCCCGCTGGGGCACGGCGGCTATGATTTGCTGTCCGAAAAGCCACAGCAGATCGCGCTGACCGACGCGGTGGCACGATTGGGGCCGCTGTTCGCCGATGAAGCCGTGCTAAAAATCGGCCATAACCTCAAATATGACATGGGCGTATTGGCGCAGCATGGGGTCACCATCGCGCCGATGGATGACACAATGTTGCTGTCGTTCGCGCTCGATGCGGGCGCACATGGCCATGGCCTTGATGAGCTGGCCAAGCTGCATTTGGACCATCAGTGCATCGCGTTCAAGGAAGTGTGCGGGGTAGGTAAAAGCCAGATCAGCTTTGCCGAAGTGCCGCTCGACCGCGCCACACACTATGCCGCCGAGGATGCCGAGGTCGCGCTTCGCCTATGGCTGTTGTTCAAGCACCGTCTATGGCAAGAAGGTGGCACGCGGATTTACGAACAGGTCGACCGCGATCTGCCCGCCGCCGTCATGGCGATGGAGGGGCGCGGGATTTGCGTGGACCGCGAGGCGCTGGCACGGTTGTCGCGGACCTTTGCCGATGATATGGCACGGCTGGAACTCGCCATCCATGCCGAGGCAGGCGGGCCGTTCACCATCGCCAGCCCCAAACAATTGGGCGAGATTTTGTTCGACAAGCTGGGCCTGAAGGGCGGCCGCAAGGGCAAATCGGGTGACTGGTCCACCGATGTTGGCGAACTGGAGCGGTTGGAGCGCGAGCGCGTGCCAATAGCGCGGATGATATTGGAATGGCGGCAAGTCGCCAAGCTGAAGTCCACTTACACCGATGCGTTGCAGGAGCAGATTAACGCGAAAACCGGCCGCGTCCACACCAGTTACAGCTTGGTTGGTGCGCAAACCGGTCGGCTATCCTCGACCGACCCCAATCTGCAAAATATCCCAATCCGCACCGAGACAGGGCGACAAATCCGCGAAGCGTTCGTCGCCGCGCCGGGCAATGTGCTGATCGCCGCCGACTATAGCCAGATCGAGCTGCGCCTCGCCGCGCATATGGCCGATGTGCCGCAACTGAAAGAAGCCTTTGCCGAAGGCGCGGACATCCACAGCCGCACCGCTATCGAGCTGTTCGGTGAGAATAACCGCGACACACGGGCCAAGGCCAAAACCGTCAATTTCGCCATCCTCTATGGCATATCGCGTTGGGGACTGGCGGGGCGGCTGGAGATTAGTTCGGACGAGGCGCAAGCGATTATCACGCGCTATTTTGAACGCTTCCCCGGCATATCGGACTATATCCGCGAAACACTGGAGGGGGCGCGGGCGAAGGGCTATACCGAGACGCTGTTCGGGCGCAAAACATGGTTCCCGCGCCTATCCTCGCCCAACCAGACCGAACGACAGGGCAGCGAGCGCGCCGCGATCAACGCACCGATACAGGGGACCAGCGCCGACATCATCAAACGCGCGATGACGCGGATGGACGGCGCTTTGGCCAAAGCAGGCCTGGCGGGGGTGCAGATGCTGCTTCAGGTGCATGACGAACTGGTGTTCGAAGCACCCGAAGCGCTGGCGGAGCGCGCCATCCCCGTCATCAAGGCGGTGATGATGGGCGCAGCGGAGCCGGTGGTGAAACTCTCCGTCGCGCTCAACGTCGAGGTTGGTGTGGCGACGAGCTGGGGCGCCGCACATTAGGGCAACAAGGTAGTGAAGGTAACGCCAGGGCGTGGCTCATTTCGGTGAGCCCTCCTTTCCTCGCCTCCCTTTGTCATTGCGAGGACCCTGAACTTGTTTCAGGGGACGCGGCAATCCAGAAGCGGTGTCATAGGCTGGATTGCCACGCCACCTGACGGTGGCTCGCAATGACGGAAGTAAGAATGTTCGCGCGGAGACGCGGAGAGAGAAACCCCCTCTCCCGCAAGGGGAGAGGGGGTTTCTTGTTGCCCTTTCCCACTCGTAAACGAGCGCGGCTGGTGTGCCGATTAACAGGTTCAAAGCCTGTCCTGAGCGAAGTCGAAGGGAGCCGCCCGCTAGCGCAAGCTAGGGGAAGGGAAGAAAAACCCCGTGAAACAGCATGCATATTACCATGGCGAAATGGCTGTAGGAAAGCGCTAGAGTGCTTCTGACTTTGATTGCAGCAAAGCCCGCACTCTAGATTCTAGTATTACCGTGATTTCCGAGCCGCCAGATGATTCCATCTGGCTCGAAATCACTCTAAACGGGCGGTGGGCCAAAGCGGTTATCGGTCGGTTCGCCCGATTGCACCAACTGGATGAGCAGGATGATATAGCCGACCCATGGCAGCCATGCCGCTGCTTGAATCGCGCCCATATGATTCATAATGGCATTGGGATCCGCCGCCATGATGCCCATCATCCAATAGCCGGTAACGATGCTGGTTGCTTTTCCCCCCACCGCCAACAGAATCCACCATCCAGACCAGTCGCGGTCGTGCAACCGCCGAACGGTTGCGGCGGCGAGCAACAGCAATATCACTACGCCAAGGCCGATGGTGAGGGGCATGATGCCGCGCGTCGCGGCCATGGTTTCGTGCATCATCTGTGCCTGTAGCTGTGCCTGGTCGATTTGACCCCCTTGCGCTGCGGCGGTTCTGGCAGCGTCAAACCCCGCCTTCATGCTGTTGATGATGAGCGGCAGGGTGAAGGCCAGTCCAACGATCATCTGCACCACAAACAGCGCAATAGCATAAGGCCAATATTGCCCCGGTCGGTCGCGCCCGGTGAAATTGGTCAGGTTGGACAATCCGTGACGGATTGAAGCGGTGATATTGGCCATAGCGGCGTCCCCTTTTGCCTAAGCGTAGGGCGTGAGTTTAACCCCTTGGTCGCGCCTGTCCATAGCTGCCGAGCATTCGCACCTTGTTGCAATGAAACGCCAGTTCGGCGAGTGCGCGGTCAACCGCCGCATCGCCCGGTGCGCCGATGATGTCGGCGTAAAATGTGGTCGCGGCGAAACTGCCGCCGGTTTGATAGCTTTCGAGTTTGGTCATGTTGACGCCATTGGTGGCGAAGCCGCCGAGCGCCTTATACAGCGCGGCGGGGACATTTTTCACCTCGAACACAAATGTCGTCATAACCGGAGCGGACGGCGGCGGGCTGAGCGCATCCTTGGCCAGCACAACAAAACGCGTCATATTATGGTCGGCGTCCTCGATCCCCACCTCGTGCAGCGTCAGCCCGTAAAGCTGTGCGCTAAGCGGCGGCGCGAGCGCGGCAAGGCCAGCCTCGTCCGAATCGGCGACCCATGCGGCGGCGCCAGCGGTGTCGCTATGCGCAATCGGGGCAATGCCATGCGCGCGCAGCCAGTGGCGGCACTGCCCCAGCGCTTGGGCGTGGCTCATCGCGCGGGCTGGCGGTGCCAAATCGCGGCTCATCAAGCCATAGGTGATCCGCAAAAAATGCTCGCCCACAATATGCAGCCCCGATTCGGGGAGCAGAAAGTGGATGTCGGCAACGCGCCCGTGCAGCGAGTTTTCGATGGGGATCATCGCGCGTGCCGCCGCGCCGCTTTGCACCGCGTCAATCGCGTCCTCGAAACTGTAGCAAGGCAACGGCAGCGCATCGCCGTCATATTCGCGCACCGCAATGTCGCTGTTCGCGCCCGGCGCGCCCTGAAACGCCATAGCGCTCGCAGGCGTGGCGGCTGCGATCTCAACCATCATATCGACAAGGCGCTGTGCGCAAGGGGAATAGCTGTCCATTAGGGCGCGCGAGTAAAGCAGCAACACCGCTTGCGCAAGCTTGGCTCTCCGATTAAGGGGAGCCGCATATCAGGGGGTCGGTCCGGCACTATGTCGGCCCGCACGAGCAAATGGGTGCAGTGGCTATGGACGATCGCAACAACATCATGATGGGTTGGGCGCTGGGTGCCGGGATTGTTGCACTGGGGCTGTCCTATATGACGGGCCAATATTTTGACGGCCATGCGCCCGAAACCCCCGGCTATGCGATTGCGGGTGGGGCAACGGGTGTCACCGCTGTTGCCGAGGTGCCGATTGAAACGCTGCTCGCCGCCGCTGATGTCGCCAAGGGCGAGGCGGTATTCGCGAAATGCGCGGCATGCCACACCGCCAACGCGGGCGGCGCAGCGGGCATTGGCCCCAATCTGAACGGTATCGTCGGGCGCGGCATCGCTGCAGGTGCCTTTGCCTATTCCGATGGTTTGAAATCGCATGGCGGCACATGGGACTGGACCAACCTCAACGCGTGGCTGACCAGCCCGCGCCGCTTTGCCGATGGCACCAAAATGTCCTTTGCCGGCCTGTCCAGCGCCGAAGACCGCGCCAATTTGATGGCCTATCTCAATGCGCAAGGGTCGAACCTGCCGATGCCAGCTGCGCCCGCCGCGCCTGTGGCGGTAGCAGCGCCAGCGGCGGCGCATTAGGGACTACTACCCAATCCGTTCGTGCTGAGCCTGTCGAAGCACTGTATTTTCTGAACTTGATAGAGTAAGTAAGGACAGCCCTTCGACAGGCTCAGGGCGAACGGTTTTTGGTGAAACTGCTAAGCAATAACCGCATAGTTCAGGCGGACTGTTGCACCGCCAATACGCCAAGCGGGTCGTCTTTCCAGAAATCGGCGATATGCGCCCACGCCTCATCGGCGGTTTCGACAAAGTGGAACAGCTCCAGATCGCGGCGGCTGATGACGCCTTCGTCGGCGAGCGCCTCGAAATCGACGACGCGACTCCAAAAATCACGCCCGAACAGCACGATTGGCATCGCTTTCATCTTGCCGGTCTGGATCAGCGTCAGCAGCTCGAACATCTCGTCAAACGTGCCAAACCCGCCGGGGAACACCGCGACTGCGCGCGCGCGCAACAGGAAGTGCATTTTGCGCAGCGCGAAATAGTGGAACTGAAAGCTGAGTGCCGGTGTCACATAGATATTTGGCGCCTGTTCGTGCGGCAAAACGATGTTGAGGCCGATGGATTCAGCGCCGCTTTCATGCGCGCCGCGATTCGCCGCCTCCATGATCGACGGACCGCCACCCGAAGTGACAACGAAGTGCCGCCGCCCCTCCGCATCGCGCGGAACCGCACTGGCGCGCGCGGCAAGCTGCATCGACTGCGCATAATAGCCCGCCTTGGCGCATAGCCGTTCGGCGACGCGTTGTTCTTCGGGTGTTTTGGCGGCGGCCATCACGGCAGAACAATGGTCGGGCTGCGGGATCCGCGCCGAACCATAGATAACCAGCGTCGAGCCGATCTTTGCCTCATCGAGCAGCATTTCTGGTTTGAGTAGTTCGAGCTGGAACCGCACGGGGCGCAATTCCTCGCGCAGCAGGAACTCGGTATCCTGAAACGCCAGCCGATATGACGGGCTGTCGGTTTGGGGGGTGGAGAGGTTTTGCGTGGCAAAACGGGCGTCTTCACGCGCATGGTGAAAGCGCGATCCATTGGGTTTTTTATCAGTCATTAGAGTGTCGCTAGCCTTAAAGTTGGGCAATGTGAAGGCCGTCATTTAGCGGCAAAAACTTTGCTGGGCCATGTCGAGGTGAAAATGATTGGCGTGCGCCGCGTTGTAATCGGGGCTGAGCACGGTGCCAAAGCGGCGGCACGCAGAGGTGCGGATCAGCCGCAAGAAACGCTGGTCACGCTCCTCCCCACGCCAGCCATCGAGTATGGTGATGCGGCGGCCATCGGCGAGCACGAACGCCGACACATCGACCGCGTTGGCAAAAGCGTGCTGGGACAATCGGCCCGATTGTCCGCCATAAATGTTGCGGCAGCTGTAAGTGCCAAAGGTTTCGACACGGGCAATGTCTTGCCCAAAAACCTGGCGCGCGGCAGGCTTCACCGCATAGCGCACCCACGCCGCAAAGTGGCTGCCCAGCGAGCATGTCACCGCCCCGACATTGGTGGTCGGGGTGCCGATGTCGGTGAGCCGCACCGCGCCATTGGCATGGCAGCCGCCGCCGAAATCCTGATCGGGCAGCGGCGTGAAGCGCACACCCGCCTGGCCCAGTTCGACAAAACAGGCGCGGGTCGCTTCGCTCGGTGTCGCGAGCGGCGCATGGCTCACCGATGGGCGCGATGATGCGGCCTGGGAAACGCGGGAATTGTCGGGCGAGCCGATGCATCCGCTGAGTAGCAGCGCGATGGCGAGCGGGGCAAGGCGGGCGGAGCGAGGGTCCATTGCCACGGATATAGATCGAAGACGTAAAGGGTCTATTAACCATGCCCGCCTTGACAGCAGACGCGCCATGCGACAGGGCCGCTGCGGGCCACGCGGTCCCAACGCCGCGCGAGCTCTCTGTAAGGAGAGACTATGATGACGATTACCAAACCGGGCACGTTGCCCGCACGACCTTTTTTCTCTTCCGGTCCCTGCGCCAAGCCGCCGGGCTGGTCTCCCGAAAAATTAGCCACAAGCTCGCTCGGCCGTTCGCACCGCGCCAAGATCGGCAAATCGCGCCTGTCATATTGCATCGATTTGATGCGCGAGATGCTGCGCCTGCCCGACACCCACCGCATCGGCATCGTCCCGGGGTCCGACACCGGCGCGTTCGAAATGGCGATGTGGACGATGTTGGGCGCGCGCCCCGTCACATGCGCCGCGTGGGAAAGCTTTGGCGAAGGCTGGGTCACCGACACGACGAAGCAACTCAAGCTCGACCCGACCGTGCTGCGCGCCGACTATGGCCAGTTACCCGATTTGGGCGCAGTCGATTGGAGCCACGATGTGTTGTTCACATGGAACGGCACGACGTCGGGCGCGCGCGTGCCGAATGGCGATTGGATTGCCGACGAGCGTGCGGGTTTGAGCTTTGCCGACGCGACCAGCGCGGTGTTTGCCTATGACTTGCCGTGGGACAAGATCGACGTAGCCACATTCAGCTGGCAAAAAGTGCTGGGCGGCGAAGGCGGCCACGGTGTCCTGATCCTCGGTCCGCGCGCAGTCGAACGGCTCGAAAGCTATACCCCCACATGGCCACTGCCAAAGGTGTTCCGCCTGACATCGAAGGGCAAATTGTCCGAAGGTGTGTTCAAGGGCGAGACGATCAACACACCGTCGATGCTGGTCGTAGAAGATGCAATCTTTGCGCTCGAATGGGCCAAAGGGTTGGGCGGATTGGACGCGCTGATGGCGCGGTCCAACGCCAATGCAGCGGCGCTCGATGCGATTGTCGCTGAGCGGTCGTGGCTCGGCCATTTGTGCGTGGACAAGGCGACGCGCTCTACCACCAGTGTTTGCCTGACCGTCGAAGGCGCGGACGAGGCGTTTATCAAAGCGTTCGCCGCGCTGCTCGAAGCCGAAGGCGCGGCCTATGACATTGCCGGATATCGCGACGCCCCGCCGGGCCTGCGCATCTGGTGCGGCGCGACCGTCGATACTGCAGACATCCTTGCGCTCGGCCATTGGCTCGATTGGGCCTGGGCCAGTTTGAAAAACTGAATCAAGAAGCCCTCTCTCCTTCAGGGGAGAGGGTTGGGAGAGGGGGTCGTACGCGACATCCCCCTCTCAACTTCGGCTAGCTGGCAAGCTCGCAAGCCTGCGTATCTCTGCACTCAAGGGGAGAGAGTGCTAATGAGACCTGGGCGCGGGTGGGAGTAGACATCGGCATTGAACGCTGATTCTATGGGCTTTCCGGAGAGGAGAGCGATACATGGCACATCGTTCGATTGGTCAGGAGTGGTTTGGGTTTGCTGGG
>JBBTFY010000093.1:0-6826 GCA_038041635.1 Pseudomonadota bacterium | reverse complement strand
GGCAGCACTTATGTCGCCAACCCGCCCTATTTCGACGGCATGTCGATGACCCCTGCACCCGTCAATGACATTATCGCCGCAAAGCCGCTCGCGATCCTCGGCGATTCGATCACCACCGATCACATCAGTCCAGCAGGCAGCATCAAGGCCGACAGCCCGGCAGGCCAATGGTTGATGGAGCATCAGGTCGCGCGCGCCGATTTCAACAGCTACGGCGCACGGCGCGGGCATCATGACGTTATGATGCGCGGCACCTTTGCCAATATCCGGATCAAGAATGAAATGATCCCGGGCGTTGAGGGCGGCATGTCGCGCTACGCGGGCGAAGTCATGCCGATTTACGATGCGGCAATGCGGCACAAGGCGGACGGGACGCCTCTCGTGGTCATAGCGGGCAAGGAATATGGCACCGGATCGTCGCGTGACTGGGCAGCAAAGGGCACCAATTTGCTGGGCGTCCGCGCGGTGCTTGTCGAGAGTTTCGAGCGTATCCACCGCTCCAACCTCGTTGGCATGGGCGTGTTGCCGTTGCAATTCGTTGATGGGCAAACGCGAGGTTCTCTGGGCCTCACGGGTGATGACAGCTTCACTATCCGCGATGTGGCGGCGCTCCAGCCGCGCCAAAATGTGACGGTCGAGGTGACGCGCGCCGATGGCACCAGCTTCACGTTCGAGACGCTGTGCCGCATCGACACCGCGAATGAGGTCGAATATTTCATGAACGGTGGCATCTTGCACTATGTGCTGAGGAAACTGGCGGCGTAGCGGAAATGAAGATTCAATCGAGTGTACCGGATGCTATCGTTGTTCGTTCCACCGGCGATATTTCGTTGGAGGCGCTGGCTGATATTTTGCAATCCGATGGCGCTGGCGATGTTTTCACAATCGACCCTCAGCAAACCTTCTATAAATCGACCACGCCACCATCATTTGTAGAGCTGGTTTCAGCACTCCCTTGGTGGGGTCAGCTTGGTGCTTACGCTGTTGGCACTGTCGCAACTGGATATTTGACTGCCGTTGGAGCGTCACTTTGGAAGAATCAGAAAGATGTGCGGACAGTTGTGTCTGAGCGACTTTGGTCGCTAGCGGAACGCATCATAGCATTGCATCCGTTCCTGCCAGCGCACACCAAAATAAAAATTTGTTTTCCTGGGCAGGACGAGCATTTTCCAATCTTTCTCAATTTGGATTGCACCAACACTGATTATGTCGCGCTCCAGATTGCTGCCCTTTGCTATCATGCCCCAGTATTAGAAGCTTTTATGCTGGACCCTGTATTTGACCCCGCACTGACCGGCTGGCTTGAAGTTTTGGGCGACGGGTCAATCGAGTTGTTTTGGCAGCGAAAGACGGATCTAGAGAGAGTCTCAATGGTATTTCGACCTCAGCCCATGGACCCTGAAACAAATTCAGGGTGACGAGGAATTGTTATGACCCACATCCTCATCGAAGCTGTCGGCTGGATTGGCGCAGTGCTTATTCTTGGCAGTTATATTATGCTCTCGCTAGGCAAGCTCGATGGGCGTTCGCGCGTCTATCAATGGATGAATGTCATCGGCGCGGCCGGGTTCATCACCAATTCGGGCTATAATGGCGCGATCCCGTCCGCCGCACTCAACATTGTGTGGATGGCAATGGGGCTGTTCACATTGTGGCGGGTTAGGCGATCCGCGTCTTCTAGGCCGCGCGCCTAAACCGCCGCCTTTTCGCTCCACTGGTCGAATGCTTCGAGCGCCTGCGCTGCATACATCACGCTCGGCCCCGCGCCCATATAGACCGCAAGCGCCAGCGTCTCGGATATTTCCTCACGCGTCGCGCCATGTTTGCGAGCGGCCTCGGCATGATAGGCAAGACAGGCGTCACAGCGCACCGCAACCCCGATGGCCAGCGCCATCAGCTCCTTGGTCTTGGTATCGAGCGCTTTGGGGGCCAGTGCCGCCTTGGCCATCTCGCCGAACGCCGCCATCGTTTCGGGCGATCCTAGCCGCAATTCGCGCACTGCGGGGTTCAGCGTCGCGGCCATATTTGGCCAATCTTTGTGGTGTGTGGTCATCGGTGCTTTCCCTTCGCTGTTGCTATGGCCAGCATAGTGGATGCACGCATTGACCCGCGTCAATGGAAATGGTGGGCGCTGACGGGCTCGAACCGCCGACCCTCTCGGTGTAAACGAGATGCTCTACCAACTGAGCTAAGCGCCCCCGAATGATGGGACCGCGCCCATGCCACCCGCCGCGCGGCTTGGCAAGGGCGGGCAGGCTATAACTCGGCGCGCTTTGCAAAATAGCGGTGCATGGCGTCGGTCGCCCGATCCGACAACGCAACAAATATACGTCGACCATCATGTTGATCGGCTTCGCGCTGGAATATTCCGCTGTCGCTCAATGTTTTGATCCACCGCAGTGCCGTCGTCGCGGGCACGGCGGCGGCAATGCACAGGCTGGAGACTGACACGCGGGCATGGTCAAGCTTTGCAGCATAGAGGTCGAGCAACATGTCCCATGCCGGATCGGCAAACATATCAGCGGGAAACAGTTCGTCGCGCATCCGGCGGATACGTATTTCCCGCCGGACCTCGCGCGGGCTGACCGTGGCATGGGGCGGCTGAGTTCCAAAGCTGCGCGATGGGCTGCGCACATAGTCATCTATGAATGGGCTGGCGGGTTCACGAGAGTGATCGGACGGAAACAGCGCAGCCCCACCAGCGCCAACCGCCAAATGCGATAACAGCTTGGAAATGCGCTGCACTTCCTCTTGCAATTTATCAAATTGCCGTGTGCGAATGCTATCAGCTTCGTTGGCGAAATATGGCTCATGTGTGCGCTGTGCTTGGGCCAGTGCGACAGCACAGGCACCCTCATCAGGATCGACGGTGATCACTATATCATCGCGATCACCGAATATGGCCCATGCTGTGTCAACCGCATCGTGACTAACTTGCAAAACCAGCGGGATGGCTTCGTTGGCAGCATGTCTATCTAAGGCAAGTAGCCCATCATATCCCATGTCATCGGACAGGATGGCCCAAAGCATTTCGGCGCGATAGGCATGATTTTGGTCGTGCAATTTGGAAAGGGGGTGGTGTGCCACAGCCATACCGGCCAACCCTGCCGCGCGCTCTAGAGCGCGAGGGATAGCGGCTGCGTTAGAAAATACAGCGACACGTAAGGGCCGAGCAACACTGCCCGATGGCTGTCCCTTTACGCCCTCTTCCTCACTGCCCATATATTTCCTCCCTTTTGGACCTGTTACGAAGTTAGGGTTCGAAATGGATGAAAGCAAAAAATGATTGCACCGATACCCCACCAAAATGGACCAAGCTTAGCGCATGCCCGCCATTCCCATAATATGGGCCCACTCCGCTTCGCTAACAGGCGACACCGACAGCCGTGACTGGCGGATCATCGCCATATTGGCAAGCGCAGGTTCAGCTTTGATTGCGGCGAGCGAAACGGGGGATTTAAGTGGTGTGAGCGGTTTGACGCGCACCGCGACCCAGCGCGTCCCTTCGGGCTCGGTCGGGTCGGGATGGGCCGGTGCGCTAATTTCCATGATGCCGACCGCTTCTTTGCCTATATTGCTGTGATAGAATAATACCTGATCGCCGACCTGCATGGCTTTGAGGTGGAGCGCGGCGGCATGGTTACGCACGCCATCCCAAGTCCCTTCACCGTCACGATTGAGGTCGTCCCAACTATAGGCATCGGGTTCGGATTTCATCAGCCAATGGGCCATGGTCATGCGTTCCTTTCGAATTAGCCGGTCGGGCCAATCCAGTGGTCGAGGATATAGATGGCACCATTGCCGGTCGCCAGATCGGCGCTGCCCATGCTCGCGCTTCCATGTGCATTAGACATTATGAATTGCGAGCCATTAATCCGAAAATTGATAGGCGTCCCCGCCATGCTGATCATCGTCAATTGACCGCCGCCGTCGATGATTCGCGTCCGCAATTCTTCGGCATGGATGATGCGCGGTAACATCATCGCGCGCAGTTTTGGGACAAGCTGCGGCGCAGGCACTGCCATGATGGCGGCGCGCGTTTCGGCGGGCAATTGTGCAAAAGCCGAATCGCGCGGGGCAAGCAGTGTCACGGTGCTGCGCGGATTATTCAGTGTCGCAGCAAGCCCAGTTCGCTGCAAAAGCCTGCGCATCTTAGAAAATTCGGGTAAATGCGCTAGAGCAGAGGCGATAGTGGCGGGCTCCACGCCTTGAGATATGGGTCCGTCAGAAGCCGCTACTTCACCGCTCGCCGTGTCGTTGCACCCGCTAAACGCAAGCATTATAGGCAAAATCAAGAGTGTTGCTCTACGCATAGAGTGCCCACTATCGTCTTTGTGCGGTTCGCGCTATCGCTTCGTCGCATCCGACCAGCAACACATGAGTAATTTGATATATCGCAATATATAGCGTCATTTTTTGCCTTAACGCTCTATGAGAATTGCTGGACGTCCACCACTGCAGGAAATATCTATGACCGCCTCCGTTCCCATTGTTTCGATGCGTGATCTGTCCGCCGAAGCGTTCGCCAAGGCTTTTGGTGATAGCTTTGCCCGCTTTGGCTTCGCGATGGTCGAGCATCATGGCATCGACGATGCGCTGGTGGCGCGCGCATGGGCACTGTCCGAGCAGTTTTTTGCGCTGCCAGAGGCGCAAAAGCGCAAATATCAAATCCCCGGTCTGTCGGGGGCACGCGGCTACACCCCGTTCGGGACGGAGATTGCCAAGGGCGCGGCTTATGTTGACCTCAAGGAGTTTTGGCATGTCGGGCGCGATTTGCCGCCCGGCCACCCACTAGGCGCACAGCAACCCAACAATGTATGGCCAGCTGAAGTGCCGGGGTTTCGCGAAACCTATGAAGCGATGTTCGCCGAGCTTGACCGCGTTGGCGGCATTCTGCTCGATTCGTTGGCGCGTTATCTGGAATTGGGTGCCGGTTGGTTCGACCCGACCATCGCCGATGGCAACAGCGTGATGCGGCTCCTTCACTATCCACCAGTCGCGGGTTCACCCGATGGCATCCGCGCCGAAGCGCATGAGGATATCAACACCATCACCTTATTGCTGGGTGCCGAGGAGGCCGGGCTGGAGATACTCGACAAGGATGGTAGCTGGATCGCCGCCGCGCCGCCGCCGGGTGCGCTCAGCGTCAATGTCGGCGATATGTTGCAACGGTTGACCAACAGCAAGCTGCCGTCAACCACCCACCGTGTGCGCAATCCTGACCACGGGCGCGCCGCGCATTCGCGCTATTCTATGCCGTTCTTTCTGCATTTCCGCTCGGACTTCCTGATTGAAACCCTGCCCAGTTGCATCGACGCGGCGCACCCCAACCTCTATCCTCAGCCAATTACCGCTGATGATTATCTACAAGAACGGCTGCGCGAGATCGGGCTGAAAAGTTAGGCGTCAAAGATAGGCAAAGTCGCGGTCGAACGAACGTAGGTTCGCACCACCATCGACAAAGATTGTCTGTCCGCTCACCGCCGCCGCGCCCACCAGATAGAGAACCGCGTCGGCGATGTCGCTGGGTGTCGCCAGCCGCGCCAGCGGCATCATTGCGGCCACGCGCGCCATCTGCCCCTGCGCATAGTCGGCCGTTGGCAACGTCAGGCCGGGTGCGACCGCATTGACGCGAATATTTGGGGCCAGCGCGAACGCCATCGTCCGCGTTGCCTGCCACAGCGCCTGTTTGGTCAGCGTATAGTCGAACTGATCGGGCACAGGGTTGCGGATCCGCTGGTCCAATATATTGATGATGCACCCCGCGTTGCCCTGCGCTGCCAATCGTTTGGCAAGCTGTATCGGCGCGATCATATTGACCATCATCGCATCGACGAGTCTCGGCGCATCCGGCACGGCGGCGCTGCTTGTTACAAATTGCGACGCGTTGTTGATGAGCAGGGTGGGCGCTCTACCGAACCGCGCGATCACCGCGTCGAACAGGCCATCGGCGGAACCAGCCGTTGACAGGTCGGCGCAAAAACTGTGACTTGATGTGCCATTGCGCGTGATGACTTTGGCTAGCGGCGTTTCGGGCTGATTGTCGGTGCGGCAATGTAATGCGAGATCATAACCCGCATCCGCCAGCCGGCCGGCGATGACCGCGCCGATGCGGTGCATTCCGCCCGTTACCAGCGCGAGCGGGCGCGAGGTAGCTTTGGGTGCGGTCATGGCCGCGCGCGCCGCATCGTAATCCCGATACGTTCATCACCCTCGGCTATCGCCAGTTTGATGATCCGCACTTCGGCGGCCAATACGCGCGCATCCTGCATGAATATCGTGTCGATAATGTGGTCGGCGACCGCCTCGATCAACGTGAAATGAACATCTTTGGGTATGGCGTCCCCCGCCGCGAACTTCAGGTCCATATAGCTTTTGGACGCCGATAATGGCGTGTCTGGCGCATAATGCTCGGCTGGCTCCAGATCGGCGGTGACGCTGATCCGCAATGGCTGCGGCAAGTGCGTTTCTTCGGAATAGACACCGGTGAGGACAGCGATCTCCATGTCGTGAACGTCGAGCGTCAGGCGGTCCGTATTTGCTATCACATTCTTACTTTCGCTATTGCGCACCATCGACAAACAGGACGCGCAACCCTAAAGGCCGCTCCCCTTAACGGAGGATAACGCGCTGGTCGAGATTAAAGCCCTTTCGTCTGTAGAACCGCTTCAGGTTGAGGCGCTGCTTGACGCCGCATTCGGCAACGATCGTTTTGGCCGCACCGCCTATCGCCTGCGAGCGGGGACGGATGCGATTGCGGGCCTCAGTTTTGCGGCGTTCGCCGATGGCCGACTGGTGGGCACGCTGCAAAGCTGGCCAGTGGCGC
>JBBTFY010000092.1:0-15772 GCA_038041635.1 Pseudomonadota bacterium | reverse complement strand
TCGCCGCGCCGATGCCGCTGGTGATATGGTCATAGCCCGGCGCGATGTCGGTGGTGAGCGGCCCAAGCGTGTAGAAGGGCGCTTCGCCGCACACTTCCAGCTGCTTGGTCATATTCTCGCGGATTTTGTGCATCGGCACATGGCCCGGCCCTTCGATCATCACCTGCACATCGGATGCCCAAGCGCGGTGGGTCAGTTCGCCCAGCGTATAAAGTTCGGCAAATTGCGCTTCGTCATTGGCGTCGGCGATGCTGCCGGGGCGCAGGCCATCGCCCAAGCTATAGGCGATGTCATAGGCCTTCATAATCTCTGTGATGTCGTCGAAATGGTCGTAGAGGAAGCTTTCCTTGTGGTGATACAGGCACCATTTTGCCATGATCGACCCGCCGCGAGAGACGATGCCGGTCACGCGCTTGGCGGCGAGCGGGACGTAGGGCAGGCGCACGCCCGCGTGGATGGTGAAATAATCGACGCCCTGTTCGGCTTGCTCGATCAGCGTGTCGCGGAAGATTTCCCACGTCAGGTCTTCGGCAACGCCGCCGACTTTCTCCAGCGCCTGATAGATCGGCACGGTGCCGATGGGGACGGGCGAATTGCGGATGATCCATTCGCGCGTGTCGTGGATGTTGCGGCCGGTGGACAGGTCCATGACGGTGTCCGCGCCCCAGCGGATCGACCAGACCATCTTGTCAACTTCGCTCGCCACGTCGGATGCGACCGCGCTGTTGCCGATGTTGGCGTTGATCTTGACGAGGAAGTTGCGGCCAATCGCCATTGGCTCGCTCTCGGGGTGGTTGATGTTCGACGGGATGATCGCGCGGCCACGCGCCACTTCGTCACGGACAAACTCTGGTGTGACATAATCGGGGATGCTGGCGCCAAAGCTCTCCCCGTCGCGGGTGTAGCTGGCGAGGCGGGCACGGCCGAGATTCTCGCGTTCAGCCACATAGACCATTTCAGGGGTGATGATGCCAGCCCTCGCATAGTGCATTTGGCTGACGTTCGCGCCGAGTTTGGCACGCAGTACCGTCTTGCGGACATTGGGGAAGGGCGCCACTCCTCCGCTTCTGTCTGGGCCGAGCTGGCCATTATCTTCGGGGCGCAGTTCGCGCGCAGCAATCTCCTCGACGTCGCCACGTTCACGGATCCAGGTGCGGCGCAGTTCGCTCAGGCCGGCATTGATGTCGATGGTGACGCCGGGGTCGGTATAAGGGCCGGAGGTGTCGTAAACGCGCACCGGCGCGTCGTTGCACGATGGGT
The DNA here is from genome assembly GCA_038041635.1 of Pseudomonadota bacterium. Classification (GTDB taxonomy): domain Bacteria; phylum Pseudomonadota; class Alphaproteobacteria; order Sphingomonadales; family Sphingomonadaceae; genus Sphingopyxis. The sequence goes on along the minus strand of JBBTFY010000092.1, from coordinate 14,512 downwards.
CGAGGTGAATTTCGCGCATCGCGACCTTCACATCCTGGCTCCCTTGGGCTGGCACATGGATTTTCTTTGATCCACGAATGGGGCCGGTGGTGACGCCGATTTCGGCCCCAGTCTTTTCGGTGCGCGCGGGAACATCTGCCATAAAATCTCACTCCAAAGGGCGGGTGGAGTGATAGCGGGGTTCACTTATGAAGCCGCTCCCTCCCTCCGCCCGCATCAACGGGATCAGGTTCAGCGGGTTTCGGCCTTTGCCGATCTCAGTCGCGCCTGGAGCAATTTCGAACTGCATGAAATGCAATGACTAGGAAATTGCGACCACAATCACGCGCGACGCCCCGGGGATGGGTGCATGATAGGCGTGTTGCGGGCACTGCGCAACGTTCCCGTCAAATGCTGATGCTGGGCAGTGGCGCGGTGGGGATACCGGCGGCAACGACGCTGCGCAGCGCGGCAAAACACCCCGCATCAATGGCGCTGCCAACCTCGTCGGCCATGATCTCCAGTGCCTGTTCCACCGACAGCGCGGTGCGATAGGGGCGATCAGCGGTCAGCGCATCAAAGAAATCCGCGACCGTGATGATCCGCGTTTCGAGCGCGATCATCGTCGCATCGAGGCCGAGCGGGTAGCCGCCACCGTCGAGCCGTTCATGGTGCGCGCCCGCGATCATCGCCATGTCGCGCATTACACAAACCCGGCTCAATATATTGGCGGTCTCGGCGGCATGACCCTTCATCACAATCCATTCTTCGGCGTCGAGGCTGCCCGGTTTTTCAAGCACTGCGCTGCTGACGCCAAGTTTGCCGACGTCGTGCAACATCGCGGCACGGCGCAGGCGGCGGCGGTCGGCGGGTGCCATGCCCAACCGTTCAGCAACCTTATCCGCGAACAGGCCGACGCGTTCGCTATGACCGCCGGTATAGGCGCTTTTGGCGTCGATCACCTGGCCAAATGCGGTCGCAATGTCATCGAGATAATCCTCGTCTACATGGATCCGGTGCTGTGCGGGTTCGAGCGCGAACAATGATGCTTCGATGTCGGGCGATGACAAATCATCCCAAAAGCGGGGGTCAGCCGACAGTGTCAGGAATGCAGCGCACAGTTCGGGGTCTAGCCAACCGCCGCTGCGGGCTGCGACTTCGCGACGGGCTGCCTCGGTGCCCTTGGCGCTGTGGAACACATCGACGATCTGCGCGAGCAGAGCGATCCGTGCGCCGATGGGGATAGCAGTTCCGCTCGCGCCGCACGGCAGGCCCGCCCCGTCCCAATGTTCGTCGAGGTGGGCGATGGCGCTCGCCACGCCTTCGCCAAAGCGCAATCGCCGGGCGATGTCGGCACCACGGGTGCAGCGCGTGTCCATGATCCCGGTCATGATCGCCGCGCCATTGGCGGCGAGGTTGGCAATCGCGGCATCGCGCGTCTGTTCGGTCGCGTCGATCCCGACTTTGCCCATGATGAATGCGCCAAAATCTTCCGGCGCGGGGCCGATCAGTTTGAAACTAGCTTTGAGTGCGCGGTCGTCGCCCACGAACAGCTCGGCGACACGCGCGGCGTTACTGCTGCACCCCAAATCTTTGAGCAAGACGGCATAAAACACATCCCATAACTGGTTATCGGCCAGACCGATGGCTGCGCCTAGCCGTGTCGCGATCCAACAGCTGCGGACACTATGCCCGGCGGGCTGCCCCTCGGTCAGGTCGAGCGCATAGGAAAAGGCACCGAGAATTTCGGCGAGCGATGCGTTGGCCGCTGCTGCGACCGGGGCAATCGGGTCGTGGTGTTTATAAAACACGGGTCAGCCTCTCTCGATCAAGGCCCCCCGATCAAGCCGCTTTTACTAGCAAGCGACCCGCTACTTTTTCGTTAAGATGTGCGCTGGTCGATGGCGGGGTCGATGAGGGCGGGTTTCAAAGGTGAAGCCGCTCCCTCCCTCCGCCCGCATCAACGGGATCAGGTTCAGCGGGTCGTGCGACGTTACGCGCACCTCTCAGTCATTCTTTTATCCAACCGCGCTTCCGCGCTAGGACCTGCGCCCCGGGGATGGTTGCATGATAGGCGTAGGCAGACTAGCTGTCCAGCGATGCTGGGCCATGGACACGCCCGTCACGAACCATCGATAACCGGGCGCACGCGGCGTTGCAGGGCAGTTGTCATAGGGCAGGGTAGGTCCGGCTAGCTGACGGTGAGGGCCTCGCGCGGTTCGGCCTCAGTTTTTTGACCGTCATAGACAAACTCTGCCCCGTCCAAGTTGATCGCAGGAAACTCATGACGTTCCGCCCAATAGTCCTGATTATGACGCCATTCAGGCTTGTCGCCGCGTCGCGGCAGCTGATCCAACCCGCGCATCAGATAACCGGGATTGAAATTATCCGCATCAATCCAAGGCAGGATGGCCATGTCCTTGTCCTGTTTGCGTAACTTTACCTCAACGCGCTTGGCCCCTTTTGCGTCCATATGGTTGAGCAAGTTACAGACAAAATCCCCCATCATGTCGACGCGCAATGTCCAGCTGGCGCGGAAATAGCCCATCACCCAGAGCATGTTGGGCACGCCGGTGAACATCATGCCGCGATAGGTGATGGTGTCGCCCCAGTTGACAGGTTTGGCATCCACGCTGAACGGAATATCGCCCATCACCGAAAGTCGGAACCCGGTGCAGGCGACGATGATATCGGCCTCTATTTCCTCACCAGAACTGGTGCGCACGCCCTTTTCGGTGAAGCGGTCAATTGTATCGGTGACGACCGTCAGTTGGCCCGCCACGGCGGCACGGAAAATGTCGCCTTCTGGACAAAAGGCCAGCCGTTGCTGCCATAGGCGATATTTGGGGATGAAATGCGGTTCAAATTGGAAGTCGGGCTTGCCGGTAAAGGCGCGGACAGCTTCCTTAAGTTCTTCGAACACGACATCGGGCTCCGTGATGGCGCGCTTAGTGATGACATCCTGATCATGCATGATTTGCTGGCGGACGACGCGGTGGATGGTCGGCTCGTCGATACCCACTTCGCGCAAACGGTCGGCCAGCTCATTTTTGTTTTCGCTACAGTAAAAATAGGTTGGCGAGCGCTGTAGCATCGTCACATGGGCGGCCTTTTCTGCAAAGGAGGGGATCACAGTTGCCGCAGTCGCCCCAGATCCGATGACCAGAATTCGCTTGCCTGCATAATCTGTCGCAGGGTCCCACAGCTGGGCATGAACGAATTGGCCCTTATAGTCGGCAAGCCCGGGCCAATCAGGAATATAGGGCTTTTCATGGTCATAATATCCCTGACACATCCACAGGAAATTGCAGGTGAATGTGTGTGATTTTCCATCGGCCTTGCTGACGGCCTCTACGCTCCAAAGGTTGTCCGCACTCGACCATTTGCAGGCGGTGATCCGGTGCCCGTATCGGATATGATCGGCGATGCCATTCTCTTCGATCACTTCGCCCATATATTTGAGGATTGCACCAGCGCTGGCGATTGGCGCGCCCACCCATGGCTTAAACCGATAGCCAAAGGTGTAGAGGTCGCTGTCGGAGCGCACGCCGGGATATTTGTGCGTTTCCCATGTCCCTCCAAAGCTATCCTTCATCTCAAGGATGAGATAGCTCTTGTCTGGGCATTGATCCTGTAGATGATAGGCCGCACCTATGCCCGATATACCCGCCCCGACGATTATGACATCGATATGCTGCGAGGCTTCGCCGATGGTGTCCGCTATGGTCATTACGCAATCCCTCGCTTATTTTGACATGCAATATGCCATTAGTTGAGCGATCCTGATGTTTGCAACATTGATGCTGGTCAAAATATGATATGATTGGCAGGGAAGCGCGATGACTTTGCCAGAGACTAATAATCACATAGCCAAACACAACGAACCGCCATGGATGGAGCGCGTGCGGCGCATGGGCTGGGCGCTATTGCTGCTATCATTCGCGGCGGTGGTGGCTGCGCGGCTGGGACCGCACATGCTACATGCGGGGGCGGTTATAGCGGCATTTGCGACGGGGTCGCTAGGGCTGCTCGCGGTTCTCAATATTGCGCTGGTGCGCGGACTGTATAAGCGGGTCGATATGAAGCTGGCTGAGACAAAAGACAGCGAACAGTAAAGTTTACTTCCCCCGCTTGCGCAATTTTGCCCCAAGCGAGACGGTTTGAACGATGAACACGCCGAGTAAAATCACGGCAAAGCCGCCCGCGAAAATGTCGAACCCAGAATAGGCATGACTGCCGATTTTGTCGGGGCCGTAATAGAGCATCGCCAATGTCATGCCGATCAGGATGAGCCGCATCTCGGTCGGCCCGCCCGCGAGGTAGGTGAGGTTAAACTCGTCCACCACCTTGGCCGAGAGGAAGGTGTGGATCGACAGCAAGAGGTAAGTGACAAGTGCGAATAAAGCGACATCGAGCCGGACATAAGGGCTAAGCCCGATGCCGCCGACAATGGCCAGATTGCCCAGCGCATCGGCGCTGTGATCGACAAAATAGCCAAAGGAGGGGCGCTCAATCTTGCGAAAGCGCGCAAGGCTGCCGTCCAGACTATCACCAAACCAATTGATGAAGAAGCTGATGATCGAGAGCCACAGCCAAGCGGGGTTAAGGTGGCTGAGCGCATAGCCTGCGCCAATCGCGACCGCCGCGACAAAGCCAAGGCTGGTCAGGCGGTCGGGCGTGATCCACATCGGCAAGCGCGCTGCGAGCCATGTGAGGAGCCGCCGCTCGGCAGTGGCGAGGATGTTGCGCTGGATGCGGACGGGGGGAGTCATCTTGGTCAAATGATCCCCACGGCGCGACCAGCGCGTTCAAAGCGGGCAAGGATTTCCTCGACTTGCGCAGCCGAATGTTCGGCGCACAGCGAGCAGCGCTACAGCGTCATGCCAGCAGGCGTCGCGGGTGGGCGGGCTAGGTTGACGTAAAGCCCGTTGTTGAGCAGCGCTTCCCACATCATCGCCCCGCGCTCCAAGTCGGGCATGATGACCGCGATGATCGCGCTTTGCGGGGTTTCGGTGCCGAGCGTGAAGCCGAGCGCTTTGAGGCCGCCATGCAGGCGTTTGCTATTCTCCCACAAATGCGCACGCTTGTTGCTGCCGTGCATCAGTTTGCGGATGGAAACGGCGGCGGTGGCGACGACGCTGGGGGGGGGCGACGCGGTGAACACATAGGGGCGGCAGACGAGGCGTAGCACCTCGAACTTCGGGTGGTTAGAGACGCAAAATCCGCCAACGGTGCCGACGCTTTTGCTGAATGTGCCAATGATGAAATCGACATCGTCCAGCACGCCCTGATCTTCGGCGACGCCGCGTCCATGTTCGCCAATAAAGCCCATTGAATGCGCTTCATCGACCAATACCATCGCACCAGCTGCCTTTGACACCGCGACCATTTCTTTGAGCGGGGCGACATCGCCAAGCATCGAATAGACGCCCTCCAGCACCACCAGCTTGCCCGCTTCTGGCGGAAGGCGGTTCAGCCGTTTCTCCAGCGCTTCAACATCATTGTGGCGAAAAGCAACAATCTGGGCATTGCCCAGCGCGCAGCCATCATAGATTGACGCATGGCTGTCGATGTCGAGGATGACATAATCATCCTTGCCCGCCATCGTGCTGATGATGCCCAAATTGGCCTGATATCCGGTGGAAAAGACCATCGCATGGTCCATGCCGTAAAACTCTTTGAGCGCCTCTTCGCAATCTTTGTGCGGCGAATAGGTGCCGTTGAGGACGCGGCTGCCGGTCGTGCCGCTGCCGAAATTGTCGAGTGCGGCATGTCCCGCATCAAGCACATCGGGGTCAAATGTCATGCCCATATAATTATAGGTGCCAAGCAAGATGGTTTCGCGTCCATTGCATATGGCAACGGTTGGCGACTTCACTTGTTCCATCACCAAATTAAATGGGTCGGTTACACCAGTGGCGAGCAAGTCTTCTCGTGTTTTGATGATGGGATCAAATTTAGAAAATAGGTCGGTCATGGCGTTACTCTTTGCCCGTCAATTTCATCACGGCGTCGATCAACTGACCAACAGTTTCAATCTCTGCTTGCATGTTCATGGTGATGATGATGTCAAATTCATCTTCGGTTGATGCCACAAAATCCATGACCGTCAGGCTGTCCCACTCCAGATCACCAGCAAAGGTGGTTGCATCGGTTAAGGCCACGCCCTTTTTATTAAACGCCTCAACCAATGTGAGGACGGTATCGGTGATGGTCGTGCGATCTTGCATAAGGCTTCCCATTATATTGTCGGCAATGCCGCTCTCAGGCTCGCCGTTAGGACTCTATTGCGGCGATATTGGGACGCATTCAAGCACCCGCTTGCCGATTGCCGAACTTCGTGGCACTTTTGTGACGCAAAGGCTAGAGTCTGCCTGCTTCAGATTGAAGCAGAACAGTCTCTATTTTCCTTTCTATAACCCGCGTTTTCGAAGCCGTCAGATGCTTCCATCTGACTTGAAAACGCTCTAAGGGAAACAGTGCATGGACGATATTGATACCGTAAAAAATAACGCCGGGGCCGACGAATATCCCCCAAACAGCATCCACTTGGTCCGCACCGCACAGCAAATCACCATGACTCTGTCGCAGATGGCGGATCAAAAAGCGTCGATCCTGATGGGCGCAACCTTTGTAGTTTTCACTGTTTCGATTGGACAGGCATCGCGCACTGCCATGCCCATATCGCTAGGCGTGTTGGCATTTTTTGCCTTTGTCTCGGCTGTGCTCGCGGTAACGGCGGTGCTGCCGCGTGTCGGGTCGCGTGGTGCCCAGCCCCGCCCCAACATTTTGTTCTTTGGTAATTTCAGCGAGATGGCTGAGCAAGACTTTGTCGATGCGGTCAAAGCGCAACTGCGCACCGACGATGATATTTTGGGGACGATGTTGCGCGATATCCACCAGAACGGTACGATGCTGGCGCGGCGCAAATATCATTATCTGTCGATGGCCTATCGCACCTTTATTGCCGGACTGACGCTGACGTTGATGACATTCCTCTTTGAGCTTAGCCGCAGTATGATCTAGCCGTGTTTACCGAGCCGTCAGGCGCAGGCACCTGACTAGAAAACGCTCACGATGTGAATCTTCAGTCAAACCAGCCCTGTGTGCGGTACCAGATCGCCGTATCGGCCAGCCCTTGCGCATGGGGGATGACGGGGCTCCATAGTCCGGCTGGCGGTGCCAGCGCGGGGTCGGCTACCCAGTCATCATGGCTCATATAGGATGCTCGGTCAGGGGTGAGCTTTGCGCGCGGACCGCGCACCAAACGGTCAGCGTGCGCGGCGAGGTGCAGCAAGGGCCGTGGTGCAGAGAAGCTCAACATATTGGTGCGACCCATGGCCGTTCTGATCGCTTGGCCCAATTGTTTGTGGCTGAGGCCATTTTCTGTTCCGTCGTCTGGCTCATAGATTCGGCTAGCGGCACCCTGCATGACAAGGATGATCAACAGCCGCGCCAAATCATCGACGTGGATGATCGAGGTGCGCCCCTTTGGTGGCAGTAGCATGACCCCGCGCCGCGCCATGCGGAACAGTTCGAACATATCGCTATCGCGCGGTCCGTAGACGGCGGGGGGACGAACAATGGACCAATTGAGGGCGCTGGCGGTAACGACATTCTCGGCCTCCGCCTTTGACCAGCCATAATTGCTTAGCCCTGGGTGGCGCGCCGCGAGCGAGGAGACGTGGATGAAGCGTTTTACTCCTGCGCGTGCCGCTGCCTCGACGACGGCCTGCGTTCCGGCGATATTGGCGGCGGCGAATGCTTCGCGTGTCGGCACATTGACCGCACCAGCGATGTGGAGAACGATGTCGACACCCTTCATCAATCGGTCTAGCGCGCCCGTATCCTCTAGTGTCCCTTCAATCCACGAGACGCCATCACGGGCAGGTTGTGGACGGCGGGTGAGAGCGGTGACTTGGTGACCCTCGGCCAAAGCGGTATCGACCACGGCATGCCCGACAAAGCCCGACGCGCCGGTAACGGCAAGCGTCAACGAAGGCTCACCGGTTTTGGCGATGGTGTGGGTCACAGCATCGCCATATGGTCGCGGTGGACCATTGCGCTGCGCGGGGCATAGCCTAGTGCATCACCCACGGCATCGCGGCCAAGGCCGATGATTTTAGCTGTGTCGGGTGAATTATATTCCACAAGCCCGTGTGCAATCGTCCGTCCATCGGGGCCAATTATCGACACAATATCGCCGCGTTCAAACTGGCCATCAAAACTGCGCACCCCGACGGCGAGCAGGCTAGCACCCGATTGCAGCGCCGCCACCGCGCCCGCGTCGATGGTCAGCGTTCCGGCAACGGTCAGCCGCCCGGCCATCCACGCCTTGCGTGGATCGTGCCCGGTGCCGGCGACAAATAATGTACCGCAATCATCTACCTCTAGCCGTTTCAGCGGATGGAGTGGCTTGCCCGATACTATAACCATGTCGGTGCCCGCCTGCGCTGCAATATCCGCAGCGGCCAATTTGGTGGCCATTCCGCCAGAGCCCATTCCCGATGTGCTGTTCGGCGATGCCATGGCACGGAGTTCGGCGGTCATTGCCTCAACGGTCTTAATGCGCTTGGCGTTGGGGTCGTGTGCGGGGTCGGCGCTAAACAATCCATCAACGTCGGAGAACAGGATGAGGCCATTTGCTCCCGCCGCCTGTGCAACGCGTGCGGCCAGCCGATCATTATCACCAAAGCGGATTTCCTCGGTCGCAACGGTGTCATTTTCGTTGACCACAGGAACCGCGCCCAGCGCAAGCAACCTGTCGAGCGTTGCTGAGGCGTTAAGGTAACGGCGGCGATCCTCCAAATCCCCAAGCGTCAGCAGGATTTGCGCTGCGGTCAGGTCATGCGCGGCCAGTGCATCACCCCATCCGTGCGCCAGCGCGATTTGACCCACCGCTGCTGCGGCCTGCGCGTCTTCAAGGCTGGCGCGGCCGTGCTTGGGTAACGAAAGACGACGTGCGCCTAGCGCAATTGCGCCCGATGAAACGATAATGACCTGTTGCCCGACGTTACGCCGATCCGCAACATCCGAGGCAAGCGTGTTAAGCCACTGCTGGCGAAGGTCACCGTCGCTGCCGACTAACAGCGACGAGCCGATTTTGATGACGATGCGCGCATGGGTGGCGGGGGGCAGGGCGTGTTGACGCATAGGCTGTGCCCTCAAACCGGCGACCATGACGGGGCTTCGTCCTCACCATCGACTTGTATGTTTGCGCCGGGCATTGTCGCAGGCCTACCGATGATCGTGATGATCCGGTCGAGCACCGCATCAACGCCGTCACCGGTCGCGCCGGACAATGTCATCACCGCAGCCGCGCCCGCCTTTTCCAGTTTTTTGACCAGTTTCGCCAAAGCTTTAGCCTCAACAATATCGGACTTATTCAACCCGACAATCTGCGGTTTGTCGGTCAGGTCAGCGCCATAGGCTTCGAGTTCGGCATTAACAGTGAGGAACGCAGCTAGAGGGTCATCACCCGCTGCATCGACCAAGTGGAGCAACACGCGGCACCGTTCGATATGACCAAGGAAGCGGTCGCCAATCCCTGCGCCTTCGGATGCGCCCTCAATCAACCCAGGGATGTCGGCGATAACAAAGTCGCACCCTTTATGCCGCACCATACCCAATTTGGGCTGGATGGTGGTGAAGGGATAATCGCCAACCTTGGCCTTGGCATTGCTGACCGCGTTGACGAAGGTTGACTTGCCAGCATTCGGCAGGCCGGCCAGTCCGACATCGGCGAGCAATTTAAGCCGTAGCCACACCCACATTTCATCACCCGGCCAGCCCATGCCATGTTGGCGCGGGGCACGGTTGGTTGGGGTTTTGTAACTGGCATTGCCGCGTCCGCCATCGCCGCCGCGCAACAAGGTGATGCGCTGTCCGACATGCGTTAAGTCGGCAATCAAGGTGCGTTCATCATCATCGGCCAAAATCTGTGTGCCTATGGGAACCTTGACGACGATGTCGTCGCCGCCCGCACCGGTGCAATCGCTGCCGCGCCCGCCTTGGCCCCGGTCGGCTTTGAAATGCTGGGTGTAGCGAAAGTCGATGAGCGTGTTGAGGCCGGGCACCGCTTCAAAGATGATGTCGCCGCCTTTGCCGCCATTGCCGCCATTGGGCCCGCCATATTCTTCGTATTTTTCACGGCGAAAGCTGACGGCACCGACGCCGCCCGCACCAGAGCGGATGAATATTTTTGCTTGATCGAGGAAATGCATGATGGTGCGCCCATAAAGCCAATGCCGCACAATTGCTAGTTAGGCCGTGAACTGGTAGTGGGTCAGTCCTGCATGTCGCCTTCGACAGTCTTGACGTTGGCTTTGGCGAGGATCGCGAAGCCGTCCACGATCAGGTCAACCGAGTATTGGGTGTGCTCTTCGACTTCGTATTTCGACTGCCCGATGCGCCAAAAGCGACAAACACTCCACCTGTGATCCGGTGCATTGCGGGCAGCTACCCAAGCAGCTTTTCGAGGCGACGTTTCCAGCTTTGGGCCAGCACAGGCACGCGCTGAAGGTCATGCAGAGCAGACGGGCTGGCCTTTGCTTGTCCGCCAATAAGCAGTGCAAAAACACGGGCAACCGGCCAATCGGGATAGCGCCTTTCGACAATCGAAAGCGCGTCTCCCGCCTGCACCATTCCCGGTTCCAGAACGCGGTAATACCATCCCGCCCTGCCCGATTCCACGACATCTGCCAATACGCCCTTCGTCGCAAAGCGGTGGTCGAGCTTCCAGCACGGCTGGCGGCCCTGACTCACTTCGACCAATGAGGTGCCAAGACGCAATCTGTCGCCCAGGCACACATCGGTCTCCGTGACCCCAAAGGTGGAGATATTCTCACCAAAGGCACCCGGCCCATGGAGCAGAGGCAGGTCACCAAGGCGGCCCTGCCAGTAGGGATAATGATCGGCAGGATAGTGATGGATGGCCTTGTCCACGCCGCCATGATTGACTTGGTCAGCCTGTTCGTCGCCCTCCAGACCAAGTGGGCCGATCCTGACCTGGCCTGATACCGGCAGTTTATGAATTGCACTCGTCGCCTCATCCGCCTTGAACGGGGCAATCTTGCCCGTGAGGATGGTGGTGATAACGAATTTCATGCCGCTTCCTGTTCGACGCAGATATGGCCACTATCCTGCACGCTGAGGGCGACGTCGAGCAGAGCGCAACGATTTTTGCTCGTCGCCGCTTGTTCGAAATGGCGGCAATCGCGGCATACGCCAAAAGGGTGACCGCCGTTCTGCGCCAACTCCGCCATCAGCATCGCTTCAATCAGTGCAACGACCTGATCGCGCTGATCCGCTGTAAGGTGCGCCAACATTTGTTCGGCGAGCCCAGCAGGCGGGTTACCCAGCAGATTTACGCCAGCCTGCGTGAGTTCCAGCCTGACGAGACGCAAATCACCGGGGTCGGCCCGCTTTGCAACGAGGCCCTTCTTTTCAAGGGCTATCACCGTTTGCGATACGCTGCCTTTGGTCTGGCCAAGCCAGGCCGTCAGCGCCTTGGGCGTGCGCGAAAAGCGGTTGGCAGAACGCAGAAATGAGAGAGCCTGCCACTGCACAGGCTGCAAATCGCGATCATAGCCATCGGCGGCAATGATCCGGGCAAAGCGCATCAGCAGTTGGGATTTTTGATCGACCATGCGGCGTTTGGTATCGACTAAATACTATATTGGCAAGCGCGTCGAAGTGCGACATATATCACGTATCGAGTCGATACTGATTCGATATACCAAGGAAATACCTCATGACCACCAATGCTATTTTTTATCATGCTGGCTGCCCGGTTTGTCTCGATGCCGAACAGGCGTTGGCGCACGCGCTCGATCCTGCTCGTTTCCAAATGGAAATCGTCAATTTTGCAGATGATGCAGGCCGAATCGGTGAAGCCGAAGCTGTCGGCGTCGTTTCGGTTCCCGCTCTGGTCATTGGCAGTCAGGTGTACCATATCAACTTTGGTGCCACGATGGCGGATGTGAAGGGCGGTTGAACGGTCTTCGCAGCGGTTGGCACACGGATTGCGGGAGGATTGAGCATTGCAAAGTGCTGATTGTAAATTTGATATGATTCTGTCCTATCCGCAGTGGCAAGGGTCGGGCCGTTCGGAAAATCTGGCCAGAGGCGCACAAGCTGCGGCCGATGTCTGCGGACAATACGGGCCGCTTGCGCATGTTCCCGCTGCCGGCGAAGGTGAAGCGAATGGCGGAGTCAATCGCTGGACCGCGATCCTGGAGCAGTTCCGTTCGGCGCAAGCGATCCTCGATAAAGTGCATCCCCGGCGTGTCATGACCGCCGGGGGAGACTGCGCCTGCGACATCGCCGTCATCGACTATCTGAACAGGCAATATCCCGGCCTTACGGTGATCTGGGTCGATGCTCATCTCGACGCCAACACACCCGGCACTTCGCCCAGTGGCAACTTTCACGGGATGCCGGTGTCCGCGATCATGGGTTCGGCGCCGGTCGATTTGCAAGCCTTGCTCGCAGCGCCGCTGTTGCCGTCGCAATTCATGTACGTCTCAGCGCATGTCGGCGATGACGGCGATTGGGCGTTTCAAAGGGGTAATGGCCTGCGCTGGCTGGAACCCGATCAGCCTGTTCCTGGCCCCGTTCATATTCATTTCGATCTGGATGCGCTTGATCCTGCCGAGTTTCCCCATGTCGCTTATCCGGACGGCAAGTTGTCGGTTGAGTCCGGCCTCGGGTTGGTGAGGAAGGTTGCCGCCTCGGGCTGGTTGGTTGGTTTGACGATAACCGAGTTTGCGCCAGCCGATCAGGCCGGGGCCGAAGATGGCAGTATTTTCCTTCGGCGGCTTTGCGACGCTGCCGGGGTACTCTGAATCCCGCCAGTTCCTCTAATGGTACATCTTCAGCAATTTTGAGTCCAATCCAAAGGCAGACGGGCCGCTTCCCGAACTTGGAAATTCAAATTGACCCACGACCCGTGAACGCACAAACGCGGCGGTTGAGGCGTCGAAATGGCGAACATATCGGGCCGAAATGTATGCAGAAGATAGCGGGCCACTCTATAAGAGTAGTGCGGGCTTCAAAGGCAGTTCGGCCTGAGATGGAAGCCATTTCGCCGTCCGCAGGGTTTGACTGACTGCGTCCATTTCATCGTCGGAAAATCTTGGAATAGCACCGCTATTCCTTCACTTTTCCTCCTCGAACTGAACAGAGTAGCTTCAAACCTCAATCCACTGCGTTTGTGAGTTCACGGCCTAGTCCCATGCTCCGCCCAAAAGGCTTTGAGCCGCCCCTCTATCAGTTCGGTAGCGAGCGCGCGAGACGTATCGCGCGGCAGGCCAAGCGCGCCTGCCATAGCATCGCCCATCAATGCATCGCCCAGCGCCATCAATACCAGCGCCAGCGTATCTTCGTGCATGATGCGCTGTTCGTGCGCATCGGGGGTCAAATCGTCAATAAGGTTGTGGATCGCATCAATAATCGGGTCGAGCGCATTTTCATTGCCGGTCATCAGCATCCATGTAGCCAATGCGCCCGCACCGCCTGTGCCAAAAGCATCGAAAGTCATATCAACAATCTCACGGACATTGCGGTCGCCATCGGGGCCGGGCGCAATTTTGTCGGCAATCTCGTCGCACACCGTTTCGGTCAAGTGCCGGGCCAGCGCCTGTTGCAGCTCTGCAGCACTACCGAAATGATGAAGCAAATTGGCATGGGTGCGACCGATCCGTCCCGACACAGCTTTGAGTGTGACCGCTTGCGGCCCCGCCTCGATCAACAGGTCGCGCGCGGCTTCTAGCGCCAGTTGACGCGAGGCGGTGTGCGAAAGGCGGCGACGAACTATTGACATGGATGTAAGTTTCTCCTATTCCCTTACTGCACCTTGACTCTAGAGAAGCACAAATGTCCAGTCTTTCGCTCTCCTCCACTCCCGCTGACCTCATCATCACCCCGCGCGACCGCCGTTTTGGCCGCAATAGTGCGCAGCCGCGCTGGTGGGCGGGGGGCGACCCTATCGCCACAGCTTATTATAATGCGCTCTCGGTCACTTTTCCGCGCGGAGAGGCGATGTTCATCGAAGCAGTCAAGGCGCACCGTGATGGCGTTTCTGCCAAATTGGCCGCAGAGATTCGCGCCTTCACCAGCCAGGAAGTGATGCACAGCCGCGAACATATTGCGTTCAACCGCAAAATTGAGGAAGCAGGCTACGACCTCAGCGAACTCAATGCAGATGTCGAAGAGATATTGGCGCTGTTGGCTTCGCGTCCGCCAATAGTCGATTTGTGCGCGACCATCGCGCTCGAACATTATACCGCGATGATGGCGGCTGACATGTTGTCGCGCCCCGATTTTATGGCGGACACGGACCCTGAATGGGCCAATTTGTGGCGCTGGCACGCGATGGAAGAGATTGAGCATAAGGGCGTTGCCTATGACACTTTCCTTCATGCCACGCGTGACTGGTCGCGGCTGCGCAGGTGGCGCGCAAAATCACTGACGATGCTGCTAGTGACGATGCGGTTCTGGCCGCGCCGGGTGAAGGGCATGAAGGCGTTGCACA
>JBBTFY010000091.1:0-14404 GCA_038041635.1 Pseudomonadota bacterium | reverse complement strand
CGCGCCCATCACGTCGCGCCAATGGGTGATGCTATCCGCGATGGACGGCGTCGCGACGCCGATATGGTTGAGACGGCCTAGTTTCATCTGTTAGCTTCCTAATATTCCAGTCGCGTCCAAACCAAGCAGAGTTCCACCTATGCCCGTCACAAGAAAAGTCGTGGTGCAAAACCAATATTTCCATTTACTGCCGTCGCGAGTCGCATCGACCATTTCAGGAAACCGGCCTCGAATTAAACCCACCAAGCCATAAACTAGTGATAAAGGGCCAATCACAAGCGCACCAGCCGTTCGATGCGAATAGCTTACTGTTTCAAACGGATCGAAGATAATGCCCACGGCCAAGAGCATTATGATCGCCCCAAGAACCACAAATTTGATTTCTGAGGTCGTCATGTCTCTCACAACGGAATATTGTCATGTTTTTTCCAAGGATTTTCCATTGCCTTGTTCCGCAGCTTCCGCAACCCCAACGCAATCCGCCGCCGCGTTGAGTGCGGGTAGATTACCTCGTCGATGAACCCCTTGCTCGCCGCGACGAACGGATTGGTAAAGCGGTCTTCATATTCCGCCGTTTTGACCGCCTGTTCCTCTGCTGAAAGCCCGCGAAAGATGATCTCCACCGCGCCCTTCGCGCCCATCACCGCGATTTCGGCGGTCGGCCAAGCATAGTTCAAATCGCCGCGCAAATGCTTTGACGCCATGACGTCATAGGCACCGCCATAGGCTTTGCGGGTGATTATGGTGATTTTGGGTACGGTCGCCTCGCCATAAGCGAACAGCAATTTCGCGCCATGTTTGATGATGCCGCTATGCTCCTGCCCCACGCCCGGCAGAAAACCTGGCACGTCAACAAAGGTCAGGATAGGTACCTCAAACGCATCGCAAAAACGCACGAACCGCGCCGCTTTCTTCGACGCATTGATGTCGAGGCACCCCGCCAGCACCATCGGCTGGTTCGCGACGACGCCCACCGTGCGGCCTTCGATGCGGCCAAAGCCGATCAGGACATTGCCCGCATGCGCCGGTTGCACCTCAAAGAAATCACCCTCATCGACCGTCTTGCGGATCACCTCGTGCATATCATAGGGCTGATTGGCATTGGCGGGGATCAGCGTGTCGAGGCTATTCTCTACGCGGTTCCATTCGTCCGCCGTTGGTCGTTCGGGCACGCCGACACGGTTATTTTCGGGCAGAAAGTCAAAGAAATCCCGCGCGGCAAGCAGAGCCTCAATCTCATTTTCGAACGCATTGTCCGCCACGCCCGATTTGGTCGTGTGCGTCACCGCACCGCCTAATTCCTCTTGACTGACGATTTCGTTGGTAACCGTTTTAACAACTTCTGGCCCAGTAACAAACATATAGCTGCTATCTTTGACCATGAATATGAAGTCTGTCATTGCGGGGGAATAAACCGCCCCGCCCGCGCATGGCCCCATGATAAGGCTGATTTGCGGCACCACACCGCTGGCCAGCACATTGCGCTGAAACACTTCCGCATAGCCGCCAAGCGACGCGACGCCTTCCTGTATCCGCGCACCGCCGCTGTCGTTAATGCCGATGATCGGCGCGCCGACCTTCATGGCATTGTCCATCACTTTGCAGATTTTCTTGGCGTGCGCTTCGGACAGCGAGCCGCCGAATACAGTAAAATCCTGCGAATAAACATAGACGAGGCGGCCGTTGATCGTGCCGCTGCCCGTCACTACACCATCGCCGGGGAATTTGGTGTCGGCCATTCCGAAATCGACACAATTGTGCTCGACATACATATCGAGTTCCTCGAAGGACTCTTCATCAAGCAGCACACCCAGCCGTTCACGCGCGGTCAGCCGCCCCTTGGCGTGCTGTGCGTCAATGCGCTTTTGTCCGCCGCCTAGCCTCGCAGCGGCGCGGCGCTTTTCAAGCTCGGCGATATTGGCGGACATTGAAAACCTCATCGGGTGAAGCGAAACCTGCCTTACCCTTTCTCCTTAATCACACGCATTGCCAAGCAAAAACTCAGACCTTCACCAACCCAAGCCGGATCATGTCGCGTGCGGTATCGAGGATAGACTCCGCCACTGGCCGCGTTTCCCAGCCCAAAACCGCCTTGGCGTGGCTGGCGTCCATGTCGCGGACATTGCCCAATTCGCCGACAACCTGTTTGATGACCGGGTCAAACAACGCCGAGAGTTTGACCAGAAAATCGGGCAGGCCGCGCGTTGGTACTTTCCGCGCTTGCTCGCCCAGTCCATCGCGCAAGATTGCGGCGACTTCCTTCATCCACAAAAATGGTCCCGACGCGATGAAGCGTTCGCCCGCCATATTGGGTGCAGTCAGGCATCGAACATGCAGATCGGCAACATCGCGGACATCAACCACACCAAATCCAAAATTGGGCAGGCCGGGCAGCGACCCTTCGAGCAGTTTCTTGATCGCCTCTAACGATGTTGAAAAATCGTCGGACAGGAGCGGACCCAGCACCAGTGAGGGATTGACGCTGACATAGTCCATATCCCCGCCTTCTGCCGCCATCCAATCGCGCGCAGCCCGTTCGGCAATCGTTTTCGACTGGACATAGGGATAGGCGTCGGGGCTTGTCACATTGGTCCAATCGGCTTCGGTGAAACGTCGACTGCCTTTGCCATGACCATAAGCGATGGCGGCGGCGGAGGAGGTCATGACAAAGCGTTTGACCCCCGCATTACGCGCTGCGCGCAAAGCCCGCAGTGCCCCATCACGCGCAGGGATAATCAGTTCATCGGCTGATTTGGGCGCGGTGCTGGGGAGCGGCGATGCGACATGCGCGACATGGCTGCACTCTGCCATCGCCTCGGCCCAGCCAGCATCGCTCATCAGGTCGGCGGCGAAGAATTTGAGGTTGACGTTATCGACGCCAAGCAGGCTGCGGACATGGCTTTCTTTGGCAAGGTTGCGGATGCTGGTGTGGACCATCCATCCTTCCGCCACTAGCTGGCGGATCAGGAACCCCGCGATATAACCGCTACCACCTGACACAAAGACTGTTCCACGCATAGCCTTCTCCTTCATTAGGGGGCGATGCTAGCAAGCGGCTATATCAGTTGCAAATCAAAACTTCATTTGAGCAACACCAGTTCCTCGGCCATGCTGGGATGCAGCGCCATGGTGTCATCAAACGCCTGTTTGCTTAGGCCCGCCTTGACCGCAATCGCGGCGGCTTGCAAAATCTCGCTGCTGTCGGGGCCGATCATGTGCAGCCCGATGACCTGCTCATCTGAGCCGGCCGTGATCATCTTGTAAAGTCCGCGCTCTTCGCGCCCAGAAACGACATTCTTCATCGGGCGAAAATCGCTGCGATATATGTGAACATTGTCACCGAACTTAACCCTCGCCTCCTCCTCGGTCAAACCGACACCGGCAAGCGGCGGGCTGGAGAAAACAGCAGTGGGGATATTATCATAGTCGGTTTTGCGCGGGTTGCCGCCGAACACCGTGTCAGCAAAGGCATGGCCCTCGCGGATTGCCACGGGGGTCAATTGCACGCGATTGGTGACATCGCCGACGGCATAGATGCTGGGCACCGACGATTGATTGAACGCATCGACAATCACTGCACCTGCTGCATCAAGCGTAACCCCTGCCTCCGCCAGCCCCAACCCTTCGACATTGGGGACACGGCCAATGGCGAATAAAACAAGGTCGGTTTCGATCACCCCCGCATCGCCGCCACCGACGGTCAGGCTTCCGTCAGCCTGTTTCACTATGCCGCCGAGCGGGAAGTTCATCCGTATGTCGATGCCCTTTGCGCGCGACATGGCCAATAGGCGATCAACAATTTCGGTATCATAGCCGCGCAACATTCTCTCCCCACGCGTCACCAGCGTCACCTCGACACCAAAGGCATGAAGTATCCCAGCAAACTCGTTGGCGATATACCCCGCACCCGCAATCACCGCGCGGCGCGGCAGCGCGTCCAAGTGGAATATCTCGTTCGAAGTGATGCCATGTTCTGCGCCCGGAACATCGGGGATGGCGGGCCGCCCGCCAGTGGCAATCAGGATGACCTTGGCGGTGATTTCGCGCCCATCAGCCAAGCGCACGCTGTGCGGCCCTGCCACCG
This sequence comes from Pseudomonadota bacterium, assembly GCA_038041635.1. GTDB lineage: Bacteria > Pseudomonadota > Alphaproteobacteria > Sphingomonadales > Sphingomonadaceae > Sphingopyxis. The sequence goes on along the minus strand of JBBTFY010000091.1, from coordinate 10,320 downwards.
TCGCCCGCGTGGTAAACAGCGTCACATCGTTGTTATTGAGCGTTTGGGTATAAAGCTCCTCCAGCCGCGTCACGTCGTCCTGAACGACATCGCGCAATCGCGGCCAGTTGAATGTTGCACCCGCTATGTCCCAGCCAAAGCGCGCCGCTTCGTGCAAATCTTCGGCAAAATGCGCGCCATAGACGAGCATTTTTTTGGGCACGCAGCCACGGATGACACAGGTGCCCCCGACGCGATATTCCTCCGCCACGGCGACGCGCGCACCGTGCGATGCGGCAATGCGCGCTGCGCGCACTCCGCCTGACCCTGCGCCGATAACGAAAAGGTCAAATTCAAAATCGCTCATGCATCACCTTTCTTGTCCAAGGGCTGCTTTGAGCAAGGCCATGGTCGCCGAATCAAACTCTACCCCGCCGTCACCCTCGACCGCGTTGGCCATTTCCTTGCCCAGCTCGACCCCGAACTGGTCGAACGCGTTGATCCCCAGCATCACAGCATTGGCAAAGGTGCGGTGCTCGTAAAAGGCAATGAGCGCGCCCAATGTGCGTGGGTCCAGCTGGTCGAGCAACAGAGTTGTGGATGGACGATTGCCGGGATATTCGCGTGGCCTATCATCCGGGTTACACCGCCCGGCCATCAACGCCGCCCCTTGCGCGATGCAATTGCCGAGCAAAGCATTGTGGTGCGCGGGGTCAAGGTCGTGGCCCGGCTCGATCACCGCCAAAAACTCCACCGGAATCAGGTGCGTGCCCTGATGAAGCAACTGAAACACTGCGTGCTGCGCATCGGTGCCAACACCGCCCCATGTGACCGGAGCCGACGGGCGGTCAAGCACGCTACCGTCGCTGCGCACGCGCTTGCCGTTCGATTCCATCTCAAGCTGCTGAAGATAGGAAGGAAGCAACCGCAACCGCTCGTCATAGGCGAACACCGCGCGCGTTACGCACCGCATGTTTTGGGCGTAAATCAGGTCAACGAAGGCCGCGAGCACTGGGATATTCTGCTCCCACGGCACCAGGCGGAAATGGCGGTCCATCGTAGCCGCGCCCTCTAGTAATTCAGCAAAACCGTCCCACCCCAGCGCAAGCGCGGCTGGAAAGCCAATCGACGACCAGATCGAATAGCGCCCGCCAACGCTTGTCGAGAATGGCAATATGCGCGTCTCATCGACACCCCATTCTATGGCTTTGTCGGGCTTGGCCGTGAGGGCGATGACGCGGCCCATCGGGTCTTCGACGCCCGCATCACCCATCCATTCGAGCACGGACTGCGCATTCATCAGTGTTTCGGTGGTGGTGAAGGTTTTCGAAGCAACGGCAATCAACGTCTTGTCAGGGTCAAAGCGTTCGAACACTTCGGCAAGCGCAGCCCCATCGACGTTGGAAACAACCGCAACATCATAACGCCCCGCATCGCGGGCCAAGGCATCAATCAACAATTCGGGGCCAAGCGCCGACCCGCCAATGCCGATGTGCAGCAGATGTCTAATCTCACCGAATGCGCCAGCGTCTATCGCCTCTATGAGTGCGCGCATCCGCTCGTGAAAGGCGCTTGCGAGCGCGACGCTCATCGCCGCGCCCTCACCGCGCTGAGCGGTATGTTCAACCGCACGGCCTTCGGTGACATTGACGATCTCGCCGTCAAACATAGCACGCCGTGCTGCATCTAGGCCGCTATCATTAGCCAGCGCGCAAAATGCCGTAATCGCTGGGGCATCGAGGTGCGTTTTACACCAGTCAAAACGGATACCGCACAGATGTTTGACCAGTGCCGCGTCTCGCTCACCCGGTTTTCCATCAAGCAGCGCCGCCAACGTCTTTGGCTTCCATTTATCGACATTTGCCCACGCTGCCCCAAAATCTGTCACGCTTAACCCTTCCAAACCTTGACCAAGGGGCGACGAGGCCGCAAAGCGCCGCCCATGCCAGAAACCACTATAATCACTCCATCAGGCAATGACACCGCACCCGACATTGCGCAACCACCGCAGCATGACCTTCGCCGCGAACTGCGCGATTTTGCGCTGTTCCTCGTCAAGTTTGCGCTGTTGGTGCTCATCATCCGCAGTTTTTTGATTTCGTCGTTCAACATTCCATCGGAATCGATGCAGCCGCGACTGCTCATCGGTGACTATCTGATGGTCAACAAAACCGCTTATGGTTATACCAGCCACAGTCTGCCGTTCAGCCTGCCGATCATCCCCGGGCGCCTGTTTGGCCGATTGCCGGAACGCGGCGATGTCGCGGTGTTCAAAGCACCGCCGGGCAATCACACCGACTATATCAAGCGCGTCATCGGCCTGCCCGGCGACCGCATACAGGTGGTCGATGGCGTGGTGCGGATCAACGATGTCTCGATACCGCGCCGCCAAATCGCCGATCTTGTCATCCCTGCCAGCGAAAATATGATCGAAGCGAGCTTTGGCAACCCCTGTTTTCGCCCCGCGTTCGAGGTGATGGGCAGCGACGGGCAATTGTCATGCCATTACCCGCGCTTTGTTGAAACGTTGCCAAACGGCCGTTCGTATCAAATATTAGACCTCGTTCTCGGTGACGCCGACACCACTGGCGTTTATCAGGTGCCAGCGGGGTACTTGTTCATGATGGGTGACAATCGCGACCGTAGCTATGACAGCCGCTTCCCTGCGGCTGAGGATGCCGGAATTGGCATGGTTCCTGTGGATAATCTCGTTGGCGAAGCGTGGGTGACGATATTTTCAACCGACGGCTCGGCGCGTTGGTATAACCCAATTAGCTGGTTCACCGCCACTAGGTGGAACCGGATCGGAGAAGGGTTTTGAGCGAGGATAGCCCTGACGTACTTACCGCCAAATTGGGCTATGCCATCGTCAATCAGGCGCTGTTGCAGAGCGCCCTGACGCACGGCAGCCACGACGCACAGCGCGGCGCGAGCGGAGCAGATTATCAGCGACTGGAGTTTTTGGGTGACCGTGTGCTCGGTCTCGCTATTGCGGACGAACTGTATCGCCGCTTCCCAATGGCAAAAGAAGGCGAATTATCCGCTCGCCTCAACATGCTTGTATCGGGTGCGACCTGCGCCGATGTTGCGCGCGGCATCGGCCTCGCACGCTTCATCCGCCTTGGCAAACAGGCCCGCGATGACGGTGCGCGCGACAGCGACAATATCCTCGGCGATGTCATCGAAGCGCTGATCGGTGCAGTCTATGTCGAAGGTGGCATGAATGAGGCGCGTAGCCTTGTGCTGCGACTGTGGGAGGGGCGCTTTGATGTGATGGCGGCCTCGACCAAACATCCCAAATCCGCACTGCTCGAATGGGCCGCCGCCAACAAACGCAAACCGCCTGTGTTTGCGGTTACCTCACGCGCTGGCCCCGACCATGCGCCGCGCTTTACCGTGTCGGTCAGCATCGCGCATATCGGCGAGGCCAGCGCATCGGGCACCAGCAAACAAGATGCGGAAACCGCTGCTGCTGCGGCGTTGCTCGAACAATTGGATGGTAAGAAATGACACGCAAATGCGGTTTTGTCGCGGTGGTTGGCGCCCCTAATGCGGGTAAATCAACGCTCGTCAACACGCTGGTCGGGCAAAAGGTGGCGATCACCAGTGCTAAGGCGCAAACCACGCGCACCCGCCTGATGGGTATCGCGATTGATGGTGACACACAAATTGTGTTGATCGACACACCGGGCATTTTCAAACCTGAACGACGGTTAGACCGCGCAATGGTCGCGGCGGCGTGGAGCGGGGCTGAGGGCGCGGATGTCATTCTGTTGATGGTTGATGCGCAAAAAGGGCTTAATGCCAAGGTTTCGGCGATTTTAGATGCGCTGAAGGGGCGCGCGGAACCGCTACTGCTGGCGATTAACAAGGTTGATGTCGTCAAAAAGGAGCCGCTGCTAAAATTCGCAGAGGAATTGATGGCGCGTGCGCCATTTCGCGAGACTTTTTTCATCAGCGCCGCAACGGGCGACGGGGTTGATGGGTTGAAGTCGCGATTAAGCGCGATGCTTCCCGACAGCGATTGGCATTTCCCCGAGGACGAGGTCAGCGACGCGCCCGAACGGCACCTCGCGGCGGAAATCACGCGCGAGCAGCTGTATCGGCAACTTCACGAGGAATTGCCCTATGCTTCGACCGTAGAAACCGAAACCTTCACGGCGCGCCACGACGGCTCGGTCGAAATCCGCCAACAGATATTGGTCGCTCGCGACAGCCAAAAGGCGATAATTCTTGGCAAGGGTGGTGCCCGCATACGCAGCCTTGGCACCGCAGCCCGCGAGGAAATGACCACGCAATTGGGCCGCAAATGCCATTTGTTCCTGCACGTCAAAGTCAAAGCCGACTGGGACGAAGACCGTGGCGTTTACCGCGACATGGGGCTTGATTGGGTGGACTAAGCTTTAGGCTTCGTTGCTTTCTTCGTCGGCGTTTTTTTGGCTGCCGTCTTCTTTACGGGTGCTTTTTTGACAGACTTTTTCTTAGCTGGCTTGCCGCCGCCCTTGGCAATTTTGGCGTCGATCAGCGCAATGGCTTCGTCGAGCGTTACCGCGTCTTTGTCGGTGCTTTTGGGCAAGGTTGCATGCGTAGTGCCGTCACTTACATAAGGGCCAAAACGCCCATCAAGCATTTTGATGGTGGTGCCGCTTTGCGGATGCACGCCCAATTCCTTGCCAGCCACCTTGGCAGGGCGACCGCCGCGCGCATTGCCCTCGGCAATAGATGTGACGGCGGCGTTCATCCCGATGTCGAGCGCATCCGACGTTGAACCAAGTTTGGTATATTTACCATCATGTAACAAATATGGGCCGTAACGGCCTAATCCAGCAAGAATTTCTTTGGTGGTTTCCGGATGCAAGCCAATCGTCCTAGGCAAGGCCAACAGCCGTAACGCCAATGCCAAATCAAACTCGCCCGCGACATCGGCGGGGATTGAGCTGCGCTTTGCATCCTTACCATCGCCCAACTGCACATAGGCGCCAAAACGGCCATTTTTGCGCGCAACATCCATGCCGCTTTCGGGGTCTTGGCCCAGCACCGCGTCTTCACCGCCACCAGCGCCCGCGCCTGTCCCCGCACCATTGCCAAATTGGCGGGTGAATTTGCATTCGGGATAATTTGAGCAAGCGACAAAGCTGCCAAAGCGCCCGCCGCGTAGCGCCAGTCGCCCTGCACCGCATTTGGGACACGCACGCGGATCAACCCCGTCGCCCTTGTCCGGAAACAACCATGGCCCCAAGAATGTATCGAGCTCTGCGGTGACTTCGGATGGCTTTTGCTCCATCACTTCTTGCGTGCGCGGCTTGAAATCGCCCCAGAACGCACTCAAGACGTCCTGCCATTTGGCGCGGCCGCCCGACACATCGTCCAGCTCTTCCTCTAAACCAGCTGTATAATCATAATTGACATAGCGTTCGAAAAAACGCTCCAAAAAGGCCGTCAGCAGCCGCCCATTTTCCTCAGGAAACAGGCGGTTTTTGTCGATCCGCACATAGCCGCGATCTTTGAGAACTTGCAGGATCGAGGCATAAGTCGATGGCCGCCCAATCCCCAATTCCTCCATCCGTTTGATGATGCTCGCTTCGGAAAAGCGCGGCGGTGCTTGCGTGAAATGCTGGTCCGCATCGACGCCCTGCTGTGCAGGAACATCGCCGCGCGCCATGGCGGGGAGGGTGCGCGCATCGTCGTCATTACCAGCGTCGGCATTTTTGCCGGAGCTGCCAAAAGAGGCGTCGTCGCGCCCTTCCTCATACAGCGCCAAAAAGCCGGGGAAGCACATCACCTGCCCCGTTGCGCGGAGCGTCAATTGCCCAGACCCATCGACCAGATCGACGCTGGTTCGCTCCAACTGCGCCGACGCCATCTGGCTGGCCATCGCGCGCTTGAAAATCAGCTCATAGAGCCGCGCATGGTCGCCCGATCCAGCGCGGTCACGGGTGAAGTCGGTGGGGCGGATCGCCTCATGCGCTTCTTGTGCATTTTTGGCCTTGGTTTGATAATGGCGTGGTTTATCAGGTAAATAGCCGCCGTCATACCGCTTGGCGATGGCGGCGCGCGCGGCGGCAATCGCGCTGCCATCCATTTGCACCCCGTCGGTCCGCATATAGGTGATGAGGCCATCTTCATACAGACCCTGTGCAACGCGCATCGTGTGGCTGGCGGAAAAGCCGAGTTTGCGTGCCGCCTCCTGCTGCAACGAACTGGTGGTGAACGGCGGGTAAGGGTTGCGCGTGAGCGGTTTAACCTCGACCTCTGCCACCGTGAACCGCGCCTCAGCCACGGCGGCCTTGGCGCGCTCCGCCGTGCCCGCATCGCTGATTGTCAGGCGCTCAACCTTCGCGCCCTCAAACCGCGTGAGGCGGGCGACAAAGGGCGTGCCTTTATGCTCCATCCGCGCCGCGACCGACCAATACTCCTGCGGGCGAAACGCCTCAATCTCGCGCTCGCGATCAACGACTATTTTCAGTGTAACCGACTGCACCCTACCGGCAGATTTGGCTCCCGGCAATTTGCGCCACAGCACCGGCGACAGGGTGAAACCGACTAAGTAATCAAGCGCGCGGCGCGCGCGATAGGCGTCGATCAAATCTTCATCGAGGGCGCGCGGGTGCGCCATTGCTTCGGTCACAGCTGCCTTGGTGATCGCATTGAATGTGACGCGGTCAACCTTTGCTGGCAGCGCCTTTTTCTGCCTCAACACCTCTTGGACATGCCAACTGATTGCCTCCCCTTCCCGGTCAGGGTCGGTGGCGAGAATCAGGCGGGTTGCCCCCTTTGCCGCATCGGCAATTTCCTTGATGCGTTTGGCCTTGTCGGCATAGCCCTCCCACAGCATCGCAAAGCCATCATCGGGGTTCACCGACCCGTCCTTGGGCGGCAGGTCGCGGATGTGGCCATAGGAAGCGAGGACGCGAAAATCGCTGCCCAAATATCCCTCGATTGTCTTGGCTTTTGCGGGCGATTCGACGATGACTAATTGCATGGGTGATCATTGTTCCTTACGTGTGCGCGTGTAGGGTGGGGTCTTATCGCGGCGCGTCAAGCCCCAAATTTGGAGTGTGGATGATGAAATGGCTCCTATTTGCTTTGCTGGCGGCGACAGTCACGGCTCCAGCCAATGCCCAGTCGGTGGGTGAGTGGGTGGCACAACCCGACCTGTCCGGTCTGACTGTGGCGTTCGAACATCATCAGGATGGTTCAACAATCGTTGAGCGCGTGGCCCTTGGTGAAAGCGTCGGGAATTGGACTATGATGGTTACCAATCAACGCTTTGCCGGATTGATTGCTGGTGGTGCAACGATTGATGATTGGCTCGCCAATTTCAGGGCTGGATTATCGGGTGGGTGCCCCGGCTTTCGCGAGCACCCGGTACATCGTATAGTCGCTTCGGGCCGCCCAGCGCTTGAGTTGCGGTTGGATTGCCCGCGCAACCCCGCCACCAACCTGCCTGAAACATTTTTTCTGCGTGCCATTGCCGGGCGCGCTGATTTGCACATAACGCAAATGGCCTTTCGGCGCGTACCTAGCGCGAGTGACGAGGCAGCCGCTCAGGCCTTTTTGGCGGGCGTTAGCCTGTGCACCCGCACCGACCGAAGCGCGCTGTGCACTGCCGCCCAACAAACACCAGAGGCACGATAATTAGCCTTCTTTCTCGCCGCCAAAATCATTTGGCAAGATACAGCGGCCCCCATCATATTGCCCGACACTGCGGATGACTTCCCCGCCTTGCGGCTCTACCCGCCGCCCAGAGAGCTGGCTGTCGATGACACGGCGCAATAGTGCATCGAGCCGCGTCACGAGGTAGCAATCAATCGCCGGTGCCGCATGCGCATTGCCCACGCCGCTATCGTCGGTCAGGAACAGATAGCGCGACTGGGTGAGCGCCGCCATGCTACGCATCGTATATTCCGCTTCATCCGCCACGCCAGACGCCGCAACGGGGACAATGTGGATACGGCGCGCGCGCGCAGCCTCGGTGGCCGCCCATGTGCGCCCCACGCGTTCATCGTGCGGCGGGGCATCAGCGACCAGCAGCATCGTTTTAACCGCGTCGGGTCGCCAAGCCTGCCCCACCGCGCGGATGAGCGCTTGATCCATCGCCTCTGGGTAGTCACCACCGCCGCCCGCCGATTGTTGCCCCAGCGTCGCGGTCGCGCGGCCTACGCTGCTATCAAAAGCGATGGTTCGCGTGACATAGGCGTCGCCTTCGTCGCGGTAGAAAACAAACCCGACACGCAGGTCGAGCCGTTGATGTCTCTGGCGCAATGACGTCACAATCGATTGTAGTTCACTCTGCAGATAGCTGATTTCATCGCCCATTGATCCCGTGGTATCTACAACCAGCATCAAATCGAGCTTGGTCACGCCCTGCGCTGCCCCGCCAACGGTGACAGACATTTGCTGGCCGCCAGCATCTTGGCCGAACGCCACAGGGCGCGGCGCGCCCTGCCACACACCGCGATACCGCACCCGCACCGTTGCGCGCGGGCTGATGCGGTCGATGTCGGGGAAAAACACGGCGCGGCCATCCGCTTGACTAGCGAGCGTGATGCTGTTGCCATCCGAACAGGTCAGCACGACATCGGCAAAGGGCACAGCGCGGCCGCCTGCGTCGCGCACTTCGACGGTGAGCAACCGCGACGTATCGACGCGCGGCAGATCGGGAATACGCTGTGCCAGATCAGAGCTATCGACATAGCGCGCATAAAGTTCGGGGTTGAGCAGGTCGTCATGTTCGCCTGCGGTTAGAACTCCTGATTGCGGGCGTGGGCGCGGATAGGGATAGGGCGGGTGTGGTGGCATGATACTGCCCGGAGCAGCAATACGCCCTTCGCTGGTCGCAGCGGGGGTCGATTCTGACCGTGTCGATGTTCCAACCGCATCGGCATAGCCTTCTGCTGCAGGCGCGGAGACCATTGGCGCTGGTGGCGGCGGCGGAGGCGGAGGCGGCGCTGACATGACATCATGTCCCGCCTCGCCGCGCACTCTGCGCATGGGTCTCTGGTCTTGCTGATTATCAGCCTCCCGGCCAAGCTGGGGCAACAGCGACGGCGCGCGGCAATAGCCCGGACGAGCGCGTCCATTTTGCTGTGCCTGCAGCGGCAATGCAGCAGAAAAACTGGTGGCCAACATAGTTGTGATGGCCAAAAGTGACATTGGTGTGCGGTGCGCCATAGCTGTTCTCCCCCTAGTGTGTCGGACGCATAGCTGCTCTGCGGGGCGTGAACGGACTGTGAACTCGGTCGTATTGTGCCATTCAGCTAATCAGCGAGACGCGCCCCGCCGCATGGTGCTGGAGACGCCCCGCCAATTCGAGTTCGAGCAGGATCATCTGTAGCGACGATACCGAGGCACCCGATTGACGCGCCAATTCATCGACCGCCACCGCCACCGGGCCGAGCAGGCTGACAATCGTTGAGCGTTCATCATCGCCAGGGTCGGCGGTGTCCAAAACATCATAAGCGGCGCGCGGCGGTTGGCGGACCATGCGCATGTCGATGGGGCCAAGCGCTTCGATAATGTCGCTGGCCGATTGGATCAGCGTCGCGCCCTCGCGGATTAACCCGTTGCACCCTTGCGCGCGCGGGTCGAGCGGGGAACCGGGCACCGCCATCACCTCGCGTCCCGCTTCATTCGCCAAGCGCGCGGTGACCAGCGACCCCGAACGCGGTGCGGCCTCGACCACCACTGTGCCCAGCGCCAGCCCGGCGATGATGCGGTTACGGTGCGGAAATTGCCGGGCCAGTGGCTCGGTGCCAGGCACATATTCGCTCAGCACGAGGTGCTCCGCCGCCAGCTGGTCCTGCAACGCGCGGTTCTCCGGCGGAAAATAAACGTCGATGCCGCTAGCGATAACGCCAATCGTGCCATGTGCCATCGCGCCATGATGCGCCGCCGTGTCGATGCCGCGCGCCAGCCCGCTGACCACGACATAGCCCGCCTCACCCAGCCCCGCGCCCAGCATCCGCGCAAAACGACACGCCGCCGCCGACGCGTTGCGTGCACCGACAATCGCCACCATCTTGCGCGCCATCAGGGCCGTATCACCTTTGGCAATCAAGACGATAGGGGCACTGGGTAATTCGCTCAGGATCGCAGGATAGGCACAGTCATCGCTGAAAATATAGGTTGCGCCGCAGCGCTCGACCGCAGCCATTTCCCGTTCAATCGCGTCACGGCTGGCAATCTTTATCGACCGACCGCCGCCGCGCTGTGCCAAATTAGGCAGAGCATCGAGCGCGTTCGCAGCATCGCCAAATCGCGCTATCAACTGGCGATAACTGACGGGGCCAATGCCGTGCGTTCGCGCCAACTGCAGCCGCGATATGTTGTTCATGCTCC